>JAGUYW010000043.1 GCA_020061105.1 Anaerolineales bacterium
CTCATTCAACGCTATTCCATTAGGAGGCTTCGTCCGCCCACGTGGCGAAAACGACCCCGATATTCCCGATGGTCTATCGGCCGCTAAGCCTGGCGTGCGTCTGGGCGTGCTCTTTGCCGGACCGGCCATGAACCTGATCGTGGGCATCTTGCTCGCCATGCTGCTGGTTTACACCTATGGCGTACCCGCTGCTGACAAAGTGCTCATCAGCTATGTCGACCCCGATTCTCCAGCCCAGTCTGCCGGATTGGTAGCCGGCGATATTGTGCTCAGGTTTGACAACCAACCAGTCTCCAGCGTCTCACAACTTATCGAGATGATCAACGCCAGGCGTGGCCAGGCCGTCGAAATGCTCGTACTGCGCGACTCGCAAGAGCTACTTCTAACAGCCACTCCGCGCCTGGACCCCCCTGAAAACAAGGGCGCCCTGGGGGTAGTGCTGGGAAATCCCATCGAAAAGGTGGGCATCGCCGGTTCAATGACCTACGGCTTTCGACAAACCTACGAGTACGGGCGCGCCTTGCTCACCCTGCCGATGCGCCTGATGAGCGGCGAAGCCCAACCGCAAGAAGGCCGCCTGGTTGGTTACAAAGGCATGTATGAAATCTACACCGGCATCAATAACCCGATCTTCTTCTTCATGATCATCTCGATCTCGCTCGGTTTACTAAACTTGATGCCCATCCCTGCCTTGGATGGCGGGCGCATCTTGCTCACTTTGCCCGAACTCATCGTGCGCCGGCGCGTTCCAATCCAAATAGAGAATTTTCTCAACGCAGCCGGTTTTCTGCTATTGATCGCCCTGCTGATTTACGTTAACTTGCAGGATTTTATTAACCCTGCCGTATTCCCGTGGGACAAATGAACGATCTACCCTCGATAAATGGGCCTTCCATAATTCCATTTCCGGAAGTGGTCGCCGCGCTCTTGGATGAGGATAACACCCTGGCAGCCCGGTTCCTCTATCGCCTGTCGGACCTCGAGCCAGAACAAGAGAGGAAACTGGCCCTGGCCTGGCCAAAGATTAACGTGCAACGCCGCCAGGCGCTGATGGAAGACGTCGATGATTTGAGTGTCAAAGACACGCTACTCGATTTCACCGCTCTGGGCCGCCTGGCGCTACAAGATTCAGACGCCCAGGTGCGTATGCTGGCTGTGCGCACCCTGTGGGAGTATGAAGACAAACACCTGCCCGCCGCTTTTATCAAATTGGTAGAGCACGACAGTGACCTCGAAGTGCGCGCTGCCGCCGCGGGCGCCCTTGGCCGTTATGTTTACCTGGGCGAAATCGAAGAATTACCCGAAAAAATCTTTCGCCAGGTTGAAGATTGCTTGCTGCAGGCCGCTGGAGGCCAACAACCAGTCAAAGTACGCCAGCGCGCCCTGGAGGCGCTGGGCTTCTCCAGCCGCCCAGAAGTTGTGGAGCTGATCCAATCTGCTTACCATTCTCAGGATAAGAGCTGGGTTGCCAGCGCCCTGTTAGCCATGGGGCGTTCGAGCAATAAGCAATGGAGACCGCAGGTGCTGGAAGCGCTGGAAAGCGACCTGCCGTTGGTGTGCAGCGAAGCTGTCCGCGCTGCTGGCGAGCTAGAAATCAAATCTGCCCGGCCGGTATTGCTGGAACTGTTGAGCGACCCAGATGAGGCCATCCGTTTCGCCAGCATTTTGGCGCTTTCGCAAATCGGCGGTGAAGGCGTGCGTGACGCGCTGGAGGAGCTTTACGAAGAGACCGATGACGAAGAAGAATTGGGATTGCTGGATGAGGCGTTAGAAAACCTGGAGTTCAATGAAGGGCTGGCTCTGATTCCGCTTTTGGATATCAGCGACCCGGACGAATGGGCGGAGGATTTCGACAGCAATTTCGAGGCTTTTGAAGACGAATATCTGGATGACAGCGACGAGGACGACCTGGCTTGAGCATCGACCTGGGCAACCTGTTGCCCATCTTCTCCAACAACCTGCTGCCCATCTTTTTGGCAGCTGGGGCCGGCTACCTGCTCTCTCGCACACTGCATGTCAATCCGCGCGGGCTTGCTCAGGTAATTTTTTACATTTTAAGTCCGTGCCTGATCTTTAACCTGCTGGTAAAAAACCAGCTTGGCAACGGCGAAGTATTCAGCATCATGCTGATCGCCAGTGTTTTCATCCTGATCATGGGCGCGCTAACCTGGATGATGGGTAAAGCGCTGCGCCTGCCCAGGTCGCAGATGGCAGCTGTTTTGCTGGGCAGTATGTTTATGAACGCCGGCAATTATGGCATGCCAGTGGCGTTGTTTGCCTTCGGCGAAACGGCTCTGAGCTATGCCAGTCTCTTCTTCATCGCCGATGCAGTGATGGCTTACAGCCTGGGTGTGCTGATCGCTTCGATGGGCAAAGCCAATCTCAGGCAAGCCATCACAAACTTGTTTAAAATTCCTACCATATATGCCCTGATCCTGGGAATGGTTTTTATGCAAACGGGCTGGCAAACACCAACATATGTCCAACGCACCATCGATCTGCTCGGCGACGCCTCAATTCCCGCCATGTTAGTCTTGTTGGGTCTGCAATTTCACCAGGCCGATTGGCGCGGCAAGCTGAAACCCCTGGCCTTGGCCAGCGGCATGCGGCTGGTGATTTCCCCATTGCTGTTACTGCTATTGGCGCCAATCTTCGGCCTGAGCGGGATTGCCCGCCAGGCCAGTGTATTGCAAGCCGGTATGCCCACCGCTGTACTCACCACCACCCTGGCAGCCGAATTCGACTCAGAACCATCTCTGGTGGCGGCTACCGTTTTCATCACAACCCTGCTGAGCCCGCTCACCCTGACCCCGCTTTTGGCTTACCTGGGAGCATGAAATGCACGCCTGGAAAATTTTCATTTTCAGCATTCTGAGCGCATGGTTGGCTTTGACCGGCCCTGTGGCAGAGGCTGCGCCAGCCTTGAATGTGGGAAGTATTCAAACAAAAGTAAACCATGAATTTGGGCAGCACATCACGTTTCAAGTTGATTTGGAATCTACAGTCCCGATCGAAAAAGCCTACCTGGTCTTCGAAGATGTCAGTCAAACCTACACTTCCCTGGGCGAAATGCAAATCGGCGCGCCGGTCGATGGTGTCTACGAATTGCAATACCGGCATAAAATCGAAGATTACCACTTGCGAGCTTTTGCAATCATCGAGTATCACGTTGAGGTTCGCCTGCAAGGCGGCGAAATGTACACCAGCCCCGTGCAGCAGTATCAATATTCGGATAATCGCTTCGAATGGCAACCTCCACGCCGGGAAGGGCCATTCGAGGTGCGTTGGTATGAAGGCGACGAAGCCTTTGCCCAAAGCGTGTTAGATATCGCTCAAGAGGGCTTGCTGCGCATCGAAAACATGCTGCAAACCTCGCAACCCGCTCCAATTACCCTCTATGTTTACGCAAGTGGACGCCATCTTCAAGAAGCCCTGCACCCCAGCAGTGAAAGTTGGGTAGCCGGGCATGCCGATCCCGACCTGGGCGTTATTTTGGTCGCGTTGCCGCCTGGCCCGGACCAACGATTGCTCATCGAGCAGCGCATCCCCCACGAACTCGCTCACATCATACTCTATCAGACCACGCTCCTGGGCTATAAAAACCTGCCCATCTGGTTCACCGAGGGGATTGCCTCCTTAGCCGAGTTGTATCCCAGCCCAGATTACCAGATTGTGCTTGACTCAGCCGTCGAAAATAACAACCTGATTCCGCTCCCCGCGTTATGCGATTCGTTCCCTCGCGACGCATCTGGAGCGCTGCTGGCCTATGCCCAGTCCGCCTCGTTCACTCAATATCTACGCAGCGCTTACGGCATCTCAGGCCTGCAAGCGCTGATGAAAGCCTACGCCAATGGGCTGAGCTGCGATCAAGGCGCCAAAATTGCCCTGGGCGCCAGCCTGACCCAGCTAGAGCGCCAATGGCAGCGCCAGGAACTATCAACCAATATCGCCCTGACTGCTTTGACCAACTTGTTACCCTGGCTGCTGGTCTTACTCGGTGCGCTGGCTGCGCCGCTCTTTCTGATATTGCGTAAACCCAAAGCCTGAGGAAAAGACTCCGCCATGGAAATTGAACAACAAAAACCAGAAGCCCGGTTATATGCCGCCATCACGGGGCGAGTACAAGGAGTTGGTTTTCGTTATTTTGTACAGGAGGCTGCCGTTGCCCTGAACTTAACTGGCTGGACGCGCAACCGCTGGGATGGCAGCGTTGAGGTAACGGCGGAGGGCAGTCGTGAAAATCTGGAAAAATTCGCTCAGACCTTACAGCGCGGTTCACGTGCTGCTCATGTAAGCCATGCCAGGTTGGAGTGGGAAACCCCCAGTGGTGAATTTACTGGCTTTCGTATCCGGATGACCGGCTGATCAATTGAACCCCAATCCGCGCTCCTTGAGTGACACATACCGCCCACGCCCAATCACCAAATGATCTAACACCCCCACATCCAGCAAATTGCCAGCCTGAACGATGGCGCGCGTCAAAGCGACATCCTCCGGGCTGGGAGTGGGGTCGCCGCTGGGGTGATTATGAATGACAATAATGGCAGCTGCGTTGCGCCGGATGGCTGCCTTGAACAATTCGCCCACTCGCACCTGCGCCGAGGTCGCCGAACCCCGGTAGATTGATTGAACATCCAAAACCCGGTTGCGCACATCCAACAACACCACACGCAGTTCTTCGTGCTCCAGAGCGCTCATTTCATACTGCACCAACGCCGCAGCATCCTCCGGGCTGTGTACCGTTGGGCGCTCCTCTGGCGCAGCCACCGCCAGGCGCCGCCCCAACTCGATAGCGGCTTTGATTTGGGCTGCTTTTGCCGGTCCAATGCCATGCTGGGCGCACACATCTTCGTAGGAAGCGCGATGAATGCCCGCCAGCCCGCCCAGGTCGCTCAAAAGGCGCTGCCCAACCTGCACCGCATTCTCGCCCGGCACGCCCACCCGCAGTAAGATCGCCAGCAATTCAGCCTGGCTCAATGATTGCGCCCCAAGCTGCGCCAGCCGTTCACGCGGCCGCTCTGAAACTTGCAAATCAGTAATCCGATACGTGGCGTTTTGCTCTTTCAAACCTGCCTCCCAAACCAGTCATTTGCTGGCATTTGCCATCTCATCTGTGCTCTTGTGCGCATTGCGCACCCCCTTTCGTGCTATAATCAGCCTAATTATACCGCTATGACTTTCGATCCATCAAACCTGAGCAATGTCTTATTAATCGTAGTCGCCTGGGGCGGGGCCTTCCTGGCTGCCTTATGGTTGAGCCTGGTATTCTGGACTTTCCGCGATATCCGCGGCCGGGCGCGCTCGGTTGGCGAGCGCTTGCTGGCAGTTTTGATTGTCGCGGTGCTTTTCTTACCGGGTATCGTCATCTACCTGATTCTGCGCCCGCCGCGCACGCTTGAAGAAGAATACCAGCACACCCTGGAAGAAGAAGCGCTGCTGACATCCATTGAAGAGAGCGCACTCTGCCCGGGCTGTGGTCGACGCATCAAGGATAACTGGCAAGTCTGCCCAAGCTGCCACACTCGCTTGAAGAAAAACTGCCACCACTGCGGTAAGTTAATGGAACTGCCCTGGAACCTGTGCCCGTACTGCGCCAACCCCACTCCTGGGGCGCGCCGCGAGAATTTGAACCTCGACGACGCACTGAGCCCGCTGCCGGTCGAGGAAGAATCAGCAGTGGAAAACCAGTCCTGAAACCCAGACAAACAAAAAAGCCGGTTGGCAATCATTCGCCAACCGGCTTTTATTTTTCGATCTATCTTCCAAGCGCTGCCCAGCCGGCGTATTGCCCGGCGTCGCCCAGTTCTTCTTCGATGCGCAGCAGTTGGTTATACTTCGCCACCCGGTCAGAACGCGCCGGCGCGCCGGTTTTGATCTGCCCCATATTCAACGCCACCGCCAGGTCGGCGATGGTGCTGTCTTCTGTCTCGCCTGAGCGGTGCGAAGTGACCGCCCGCCAGCCGGCGCGATGGCACAATTCCACCGCCTGGATAGTTTCGGTGAGGGTGCCAATCTGGTTGAGCTTAACCAGCAAGGCATTGGAGGCTTTGTCCTTGATGGCGCGGCGCACCCGTTCAGGGTTCGTCACCAGCAGGTCATCGCCAACGATTTGGATGCGATCGCCCAATTCTTGCACCATCAATTGCCAGCTTTGCCAGTCATCTTGCGCCAGGCCATCCTCGAGGGAAACAATCGGGTACTGGTCTACCCAAGATTTCCAAAACTCGACCATTTCCGCGCCGGTCAGCTTGCGCCCTTCTTTTCGCAGGTTGTACAATCCAGTTTCTTCTTCATAAAACTCCGAAGCCGCCGGGTCGAGGGCAATACCCACCTGTTCATCCCAGCCTGCTTTGTATCCAGCCTTGTGTATCGCTTCCAGGATCACTTCCACCGCTTCGGCGTTAGCTTTGAGCGCCGGGGCATAGCCGCCCTCGTCGCCTATAAGGGCAGTATAGCCGCGCCCTTTGAGGACTGCTTTCAGGGAGTGGTAAATCTCCGCTCCCCAGCGTAAACCTTCGGCGAACGTTTCCGCGCCGAGCGGCATAACCATAAATTCTTGCGCATCCGTCGACTGCCAGCCGGTGTGCGCCCCGCCATTCAGGATATTCAGCATCGGTACCGGCAGCACATGCGCATACACCCCACCGATATAGCGGTATAGCGGTAATCCCAGCGAATTTGCCGCCGCTTTCGCCACTGCCAGGCTGACGCCCAAGATGGCGTTGGCGCCCAAGTTGGCCTTGTTATGCGTGCCGTCCAATTCCAACAATGCCTGATCAATTCCGCGCTGATCGATGGCATCCCAACCGATCAATCCTTCGGCAATTTCCTCATTGACATGATCGACAGCATTGAGGACGCCCTTACCCAGGTAACGCTCTTTATCGCCATCGCGCATTTCCAGCGCTTCGTGCACGCCGGTAGATGCTCCAGAAGGCACAGCCGCTCGCCCCACTGAGCCGTCCATTAACATGACTTCGACTTCCACAGTCGGGTTGCCGCGCGAATCGAGAATTTCGCGCCCAATAATATCTTCGATATATGTATCCATTGTTCACCTCATACGATTTGATTTATGTTCAAAACTGATCAACTTGATTAAGATCATCCCAACAATCTACAATCAAGAGAACTCTTTGTCTTACGCCGCACCAAGTATACTCGATTTTTCCGGCTTCTAATCTGCAACCTGCTCGTTGCCTGCGCGCTGGCGCACTGCTTCAATAAACGCCAGGAACAATGGGTGTGGGCGATTGGGGCGCGACAGAAATTCCGGATGGAATTGGGTTGCCAGCATGAAGGGGTGATTGGAGATTTCGGCAATCTCCACCAGCCGCCCGTCCGGTGATATTCCCGAGAAAACCATCCCACCATCCGAGAGCAATTTGCGATAGGCATTATTTAACTCGAAGCGATGCCGGTGGCGTTCTTGCACCATCGTTTTCTGGTAGGCCTGGGCAGCCCTGGAACCTGGCTGCAATTCACACGGGTACAGACCCAACCGCATGGTGCCGCCCATGTCGGCAATCGAACGTTGGTCGGGCATCAAATCGATCACCGGATATTCCGTTGAGCGGTCGAACTCGGTCGAGTTCGGCTCATCGCTGCCCATCAGGTGGCGGGCAAACTCAACCACCAGCAGTTGCATCCCCAGGCATAAGCCTAGGTACGGCACACCCTGTTCACGCGCGTAACGAATGGCCTGGATTTTGCCTTCCACACCGCGGCTGCCGAACCCGCCTGGCACCAGCACCCCATGCGCTGCCTGCACCATCTCCCAGCCACGACCTTTCTCCAACTCGGATGATTGCACCCAGGAAATCTCAACATCCACTCCCAACGCCATGCCAGCATGTTCCAGGGCTTCTCGTACGCTAAAATAGGCGTCGTGCAACTCAACATATTTACCCACCAGGGCTACCTTCACCTTCGGTCGCGGCCTTTTGACTTCATCAACCAGGCGCTTCCAGGCAGACCAATCGGGCTGCTGGCGCGCCTGCAGACCCATGCGTTGCATCAGGTAATCGCCTATCCCCAAATCTTCTAACACCAGAGGCACTTCATAACGCACTGGAGTGGTCACCAAGGGCACCACTGCCCGGCGCTCGACATCACAGAATAAAGCGATCTTGGCGCACAAATCGTCATCGACCGGGTGATCCGAACGCGCCACAATCATATCTGGCGAGATACCAATGGAACGCAGTTCTCGCACCGAGTGTTGGGTGGGCTTGGTTTTCAGTTCACCGGTGGCGCCGATATAAGGCAGCCAGGTAACATGAATATACAGGCTGTTTTCACGTCCCAGGTCGCTGCGCATCTGGCGCAAGGCCTCCAGAAAAGGCTGCGATTCGATATCGCCCACAGTGCCGCCAATCTCGACCAAAACAATTTCAGCGCCGGTCGCTTTCGACACCATTCCAATCCGGCGCTTGATCTCATTGGTAATATGCGGGATCACCTGGATGGTGCCGCCCAGGTAATCACCGTGACGCTCTTTACTGATCACTTCGGCATAGACCTGGCCGGTCGTCACGTTGCAGACCCTGCTCAGGCTGATATCGATAAAACGCTCGTAATGACCGAGGTCAAGATCGGTCTCAGCGCCGTCATCCAGCACAAACACCTCACCATGTTGGTAAGGGCTCATCGTGCCAGGATCAACGTTCAGGTATGGATCGAGCTTTTGAACTGCCACGTTGAAACCGCGCTCCTTCAACAAACGCCCAACCGCCGCTGCAGTTAGCCCTTTACCCACCGAGCTGACCACCCCGCCAGTAAAAAAGATATATTTGGTCGTCACTCTAGCCTCCTGAGTATTTAATAAAGAAGTGGGGAGGGCCGTCGCTGCGGCGTCCTCCCCACCGGGGTTGCCATCCAATTCCAGGTCTTGGCGAACAGATCATCCAACCACTTTCTCCAGATGCTCCGCCGCCCGGCGCATCTCCAAAAAGATCAACCCGAGCTTGGCGTTCTCGCGCGCCAGGGCAGTCAATACGGCTTCTTCTCCGATGGCGGTAACCAGGACGTAGCCACCCTTGCCGCGAATATAAACCTGATCCAGATTGCCGCGCCCCAATTCGCTGGCGATGCGCTCACCCAGGCTGAGCATGGCAGCTGACATCGCCGAGACGCGGTCTTCCTCCACATCGCTCGGTAAAGCCGAGGCCATGATCAAACCATCCACAGAAACCACCGCCGAAGCTTCGATATCCGGTGAAGCAGCTTGCATCTCCCGTAAACGGGCAACCATCAGTTCGGTGCGCGAGCGTGTCATGACAGTTTTCCTTTCGCCTGAACTTTCCAAGTCTACCACTAAGTCTACCATATTTGACAGTACTTAGGTACTATCTTTAGGATTGGTTGAACCTGGAATGCCTTCCCCTTCACTTCTCCGGGAAGCCAGCCATTGCCACTCCAGCCAAAACATGCCCAAAAAAGCAGAAGTTCGCTTCTGAGCGTGTTATACTAGGAGATTGCCAATCCCTTGTTTCTAATTACAACGCACGTTTCAGTCATGCAAAACCAACTTGAACCGAACTTGCCTTACCTGATCGCCGGCCTGGGCAACCCAGGCCGGGAGTACCGCTTCAACCGCCACAACGCTGGCTTTGCCCTGCTCGACTGCCTGGCCGAGCGTTTGAAGGTCAGCTTTACGCGCCTGGAGTCGAAAGCCCTGGTTACCAAAGCTGAATACCAGGGTCGCCGCTTGATCTTAGCCAAGCCGCAAACTTACATGAACCTCTCCGGGCAAGCGGTTGGAGCGTTGTTACGCTATTACAAAGTCCCCCTCGAAAACCTGCTGGTGGCCTACGACGATGTCGACCTGCCATTGGGCATGCTGCGTCTGCGCCCGGACGGGGGCTCCGCCGGGCAAAAGGGCATGCTATCGATCATTGAACGCCTAGGCACCAACCAGTTCGCTCGTTTGCGCATCGGCATCGGGCGTCCGCCCGGGCGCATGGCTGCCTCCGATTATGTACTGCAAGATTTCACCAGTGGAGAAGTCAAAGCGCTTTTGCCAGCCCTGGAACGCGGCGCAGATGCGGTTCTGACTTTCATTGTAGATGGCCTGGTCAGCGCTATGAACCAGTATAACGGCGGCGCAGAAGTATGAATTCTCTCGACTTACTTCTCGAACCGGTCGCCAGTTGCTTACAGCCCATCCTGGCGAGCCTGGAGGCAGGACGCAACGAATACAGCCTGGGCTTGCGCCGCTCTGCCCGCTTGACTTTCCTGGCTGCCTTACGCAAACGCCTGGACCTCCCACTATTGCTGGTTGTCGCCCGAACCGACCAGGCCCTCACTGCCCTGGATGAACTCAGCCTGTGGCAGCCCGAAATCCCACGCCTGCTCTTTCCGGAACCGAACCCATTATTCTACGAGCCAGCCGCCTGGGGCGAGGCCACCCGCCGAGAACGCCTGATGGCGCTGACCTCACTTTGCGGCTACCACCTGCCCGGTCTAAAACCGCCCAACCCGGCGCCGGTGATTATAGCAACCGGGCGCGCCCTGATGACGCGCACCCTGCCACGCCGAGACTTTCTTAAAGCCAGCCGCAGCCTGAAACTCAACCAGGTGATCCAACCCGACGAACTGACCCGCACCTGCCTGGCTTTAGGTTACGAAATGGTCAACACCGTCATCGCCAGCGGGCAGTTCGCCCGGCGCGGCGGTATTTTCGATCTCTGGCCGCCCGCCGAGAGCCAACCCATGCGCCTGGAATTCTTTGGCAACGAGATTGACGCCTTGCGGCGTTTTGACCCTGCCACCCAAAGAGTTGAGAAGGCCTCCCCTGCAACTGAACCTACCCGCCTGCTGCTGACTCCGGCGCGAGAATACATTTTGGGCCCCAATGCCCCAACCCTTCCAGAAGGGGAAAAACACAACGAATTCCACTTGCCGCTGCTGCATAGCAGCTCTGCCAGCTTGCTTGATTACCTGCCACATCAGGCCTTGGTGCTGCTCGACGACCGCCAGGATATCGCCGAAACCATCCTGGGACTGGAAGAGCAAGCCGCCGCCATGCGCAAAGATTTCGTCAAGGATGGCGTTTTGCCCGATGATTTTCCGCTGCCTTACCTGACCTGGGGGGAAATTGATGATGTTTTGGCCAGCCAGCGCCATATCGATCTCAGCATGCCCAACGGCCTGGCTGAACAATTAAACGATGCAGACGGCGCTGCCATGCTGGAACTCGGGCGCCAGTTCAGTTCTGGACCGCGCTTCGGTGGTGGGGTGAAAGCCTTTTTACAGCACCTGGCTGAGCGCCAGCAAGCCAAGGAGACGGTGGTTATTGTCTCGCGCCAACGCCAACGTTTGCAAGCCTTGTGGGCTGAACAACTCCCTTCGCCTGAGCTTCCTCCAGTGTATTTCATAGAAGGCAGCCTGGCAGAAGGCTGGAGCTTCCAGTCTGAGTGCACTTCGCCCTTACATCTTCTTACCGATGGCGAGATTTTCGGTTGGCGACGCCCCGAGCCGCGCCGCCGGCCGCGCCCATCTGCCCAGGCCCCCGAAGCGAGCTATGCAGACCTGCAAATCGGCGACCATGTTGTACATATCGAGCACGGCATCGGGCGCTTTGCCGGGCTGGTGCAGCGCACTGTGGAAGGCATGGCGCGCGAATACCTGTGTCTCGAATACGCCGGCGATGCTCAACTTTTCGTCCCCGTCCACCAGGCTGACCGGTTGACGCGCTATGTCGGCCCCGATAATCGCAGCCCCACCCTCAGCCGCCTGGGCAGCCCGGAATGGAAATCTGTCAAAGCCCACGTCAAAGAAGCAGTCCAGGAAGTAGCCGAAGAACTGCTCGAGTTATACGCCCAACGCAGCATTGTGCAGGGTTACACTTTTAATTTCGATACCCCCTGGCAGCAAGAACTTGAAGCCAGCTTCCCATATATCGAAACCGAAGACCAGACGCGCGTCCTGGCTGAAGTCAAAGCCGATATGGAAAGCAAACGCCCGATGGATCGCCTGGTATGCGGCGATGTGGGCTACGGTAAAACCGAAGTCGCCCTGCGAGCGGCTTTCAAAGCGGTTATGGACGGTAAACAGGTTGCTGTGCTGACCCCCACCACCGTCCTGGCGCAGCAGCATTACAACACTTTCCAACAGCGCCTGGCGGCTTTCCCGATCGAAGTGGAAATGCTCTCTCGCTTTCGCAATCCTGCTCAGCAGCGCCAGATCGTCGAGCGGCTGGGCGAAGGTGCAATTGACATCATCATTGGAACCCACCGCCTGTTTTCCAACGATGTGCAGTTCAAAGATCTTGGCTTGCTGATTATCGATGAAGAACAGCGCTTCGGAGTCAGCCACAAGGAGAAGCTCAAGCGCATCCGCACCGAAGTGGATGTGCTCACCCTGACCGCCACGCCTATCCCGCGCACCTTATACATGGCTTTGAGCGGCATCCGCGATATTTCGACTATTAACACCCCACCGGAAGAGCGCCTGCCAGTGATCACCCACGTCGGACCGTATTCTCCCAAGCTGGCGCGCCAGGCCGTGCTGCGTGAACTCGAGCGCGGCGGGCAGATCTTCTTCGTACACAATCGCGTCCAGACCATCGGAGCGATGTATATGCATTTGCAGCAGTTGCTGCCCGAAGCGCGCATCACTGTTGCACACGGTCAAATGCCCGAACACGAACTCTCGCAGCGCATGGAACAATTCAGCCACGGAGAAGTTGATATCCTGCTCAGCACATCGATCATCGAATCAGGCCTGGACATTCCCAACGCCAACACCCTGATCGTCGACCGGGCGGACACCTTCGGCCTGGCCCAGCTATACCAGCTGCGCGGGCGGGTCGGGCGCGGCGCCCAACGCGCTTATGCTTACTTCTTCCGCCATAATCGCATCCCCCCCAGTTTCGAAGGTCGCCAGCGTCTGGAAACCATCGCCGAGAACGCCCAACTCGGCGCCGGCTTTTCCATTGCCATGCGCGACCTGGAAATGCGCGGCGCCGGCGACATCCTGGGCATGCGCCAATCCGGGCACATCGCCGCCGTCGGTTTCCACCTGTACACCAGCCTGCTGTCAGAGGCGGTGCGCCGCCGGCGCGATTCCACTGGCGTAGATGGGGCGCTGCCGCCCAGTCTGAACCTGCAGCTTAACGCCATCAACGTCGAACTGCCCATCCCTGCCAGACTGCCGGAAAATTACATCCCCGACCAATCCACCCGCCTGGGATTGTACCGGCGCATGACCGATCTGAAAAATCTGTCTGAACTGGATGCCTTAGGTGAAGAACTGCTCGAGCGTTTTGGCCCGCTGCCAGATAATGTCGTAGAATTATTCTTCCAGTTGAAAGTGAAGCTGCTGGCTGAGCGCGCCAGCCTGGTTTCCATCTCGCCCGAGAACAACCAACTGGCCTTGCGTTACTCCGAAGGCGGCCTGCCCGATAACCTGTCCGACCTGGGCGACCATGCCCGACGCGGCAAAACCGCCATCTGGCTGCCGATGAATGGCGACTGGAAAGATAATCTGTTACTTTTGTTAGAGAAATTGCAAACCCAATCACCATAGAGATTTAGCTATGCAAGTTTTTATACGCGCTGCTGCGAAGCGAAACCTCCAATACTAAAACCACCAAACGATCATCTTCAATAGCATAGATAATCCGCCAATCCCCTTGACGGATGCAATACAAATTATCATATCCAGTCAACTTCTTACAGCCCGCCGGGCGAGGATTGTGCGCCAGCTCCAGGATGGCGCGGTTAAAGCGTTTCAGTAAATTCTTAGGCAGTTTGTGGAACAGTTTTTCAACCTGGCGAGTAACAATTACCTGATAAAGCAGCTGCTTACTCATCCAGAAGCCCTTCTTGAACCAATTCCTCTCGCACTTGATGATACGGCTTGCCTAAAGAGGAATCTTGTTTCCATGCCTGGTAGACCACATCCGCCCGGCGCGCCGCTCGGAGTTCTTCAAGTTCCTCCTGTAACGCTTCATAATCTTCAACCGGGATCAAAACTGCCACCGCCTTGCCATTGCGTTCAATGAGCACATCTTCGCCCTTCAACACCCGGTCTAATAAACCACGCCAACTTTGGCGAGCATCGCCGCTTTTGATTGCTTTTAAGTTCATATCTACCTCCAATTGACAAAATGTACAATCTATACAAATTGTACCATATTTCAGCTTCCATTTTTGAACCAACGAAACCTACCTGTGCAATGGGCTTTAGATTCTGCTAACCGATTTCTACACTGTCAAACAGGGTTTTTCTGGTCGCGCGGGTTCTCTGAGATACCATAAATACCCGGATTCTGCGCTATAATCGCTGCATGGCCTCCTACGGCACACCACTCTCGAAACGAATTTTTGACCTGCTTCTCGGCCTGGTCGCCTTGATCTTGCTCTCTCCGGTGATGCTGGTTATTGCGCTGCTGGTGCGGATCAAACTCGGTGCGCCGGTGCTCTTTCGCCATACTCGCCCGGGTTACAAAGGCAAGCCCTTTACATTATATAAATTCCGCAGCATGACCGACACTCGCAATGTCGACGGAAAATTATTGCCCGATACCCAACGTTTGACCAGGTTCGGGCGCCTTTTACGTTCTACCAGCCTGGATGAACTGCCCGAACTATTCAATGTCCTGCGTGGCGAGATGAGCATCGTTGGGCCGCGCCCGCTGCTGATGCATTACCTGGATCTCTATACTCCTGAACAAGCCCGCCGCCATGATGTGCTGCCCGGTATCACCGGTTGGGCGCAGATCAATGGGCGCAACGCCTTGACCTGGGAGGAAAAATTCCAGCTGGATGTCTGGTATGTCGATCACTGGAGCTTGTGGTTAGACATCAAAATCATCGCCCAGACGGTATGGAAGGTCGTGCGGCGAGAGGGTATCAGCCAGCCCGGTCACGCTACCGCCAAGGAGTTCACAGGCAGCGCCCAGCCCGACCCACGCCCGGCGCGCTTCTGGAACGAATTTTTGCAGCACAACCTGCACCTGCCAGCCGATACACTATACCAGGCATGGAGCTTTGGTGATAACCCGCAGCTGGCCGATGAACTTATTACCCTGGTACTGGTGGGTAAAAAGACCGCCACCGCCAGCCTGGTTTGGGAATATGAAGCAGATGGCGAAGCGCTGCCGCAGGTAGGCGCTTACAGCGTGATCACCAATTCTAGCGGCGAGCCGCGCTGCATCATACAAACCAGCGAAGTACGCATCCTGCCCTTCGACGAAGTAGACGCCCCATTCGCCGCCGATGAGGGCGAGGGCGACCTGAGCCTGGAATACTGGCGCCAGGCGCACTGGCGCTTCTTTGGGCGCTCCTGCGCCCGGATCGGCCGCCAACCCGACAAAAAAATGCCGGTGGTATGCGAGCGGTTTCGAGTAATTTATAGGCAAAACATATTGTAGCTTGCCGTTATCACTACGGCAAATAAAACCCTATCTAGAAATTCTGGAGCTCCCATTGACTGCCTACCTTGGCGAATTTGCTGCTCTGGCAACCGCTGCCTTATTTACCGTTTCTTCTACCCTGCTCACCCTGGCAAGCCGGCGGATCGGCTCCTTGATGCTCAACCGGGTACGCCTGGTGTTGGCAGTCGGGTGGCTGCTGCTCGCTCACGCCCTGCTGCGCCAGCCATTGCCGCTGAACGTAGGCGCGGATCGCTGGTTATGGCTGGGGCTTTCAGGCATCGCCGGGCTGGCCATGGGCGATGCCTTTCTGTTCCAGGCTTTTATTTACGTTGGGCCGCGCCTGACCATGTTGATGATGGCCCTGGCGCCGGCTATGGCAGGCATCCTGGCCTGGATTTTCCTGGGAGAAAGCCTGTCAACATCCCAATTGTTGGGGATTGTAGTTGCCCTGGCAGGCATCGCCTGGGTGGTAAATGACCGCAACCAGAAGCCTGGCGCTGCTCCGGAAGATCGCCGCCAATACTGGCTGGGGATTTTGTGCGGGCTGGGGGCAGCCACCGGACAGGCTTCCGGTTTAGTTTTAGCCCGACCAGGGGCGCTAGGCATTCCGGCGGTTTCAGCCACCTTGATGCGCATGTTGGCAGCCACTATCGTGATCTGGCTGTACACCTTGCTGCGCGGCCAGGCAGGCGACACAATTCGCAAACTCTCCATCCAGCGTCCTGCGTTGTGGCTGGCTGTTGGCGGCTCGTTTTTTGGGCCCTTCCTGGGAGTCACTTTCTCGATCTTTGCTATCCAACACGCCGCCATCGGCGTCGCCAGCACCTTGATGGCGCTTACGCCGGTGCTGCTGCTGCCAGTGGGCTATTTCTTCTTCAAAGAAAAGTTCGGCTGGCAAGCAGCCGCAGGAACGCTCCTGGCGATGGCTGGCGTGGCGCTGCTCTTTTTATAGCTCGGGCTGCGTAGCTCAACGCTGCACGACTGGCAGGAAAACCGGAAAAGCCGGAAAAAACGCCGCTGCCATAACCTGCGGCGGGCTTTTCAGACCTTGCCACAATTCCCCAAGCGCCAGCCCATCGACCCCGCCATTGTGAGCCAGGAATTCTATATATTCCTTCGAAGAAGTCTGGTAGTACAGCAACACCAATACCCGGGCTGTCTCGGCGGGTAAGATATAGCTGGTATCGTCCCAATGCTGCCCATCCAGGTACAGCGCGCCCACCGGCCGCAAACCCGGGCGATCGAATTCCGCCTGGGTCACACCTTGTGGTGGGATGCGGTTATCTTTGACCACGGTATTGTTCAGTAAAAAGTGGAATGATTCTCCCACCGGCAAGCCGAGAAACGCCGCCAGTTCGGAAGTAATGCCCTGTTTGATCTCATAGACTTTTATGGCCGGGTCGCGAGTTAGCTGCCCGCTGAGCGGATCGTAACCGCCCGAAAGGTAAATCAAATCACCCTGCTCGTTGAAAGCCTGCACCTGCAGCCACATCTGACGTCCTTCGGCGTAGCCGGTGGGCAGTTTATGACCGGCGTGGTTGATCACCCGCACCGTGGCGGTTTTATGGGTTCCCTGATCTTGCAGGGACAATTCCAGCGAGGCCGCCCGCTTCAGCATCGCCTGAGCCTGGAGCACTGTCGCGTTCAGGTAAGCGCTCTCTCCGGCGGCGTTCAAACGCCAGAGCGGGTTTTGCAGCAGCAGCGGAACCCAGGTATTGCCGCCCACAAAAGTGTGCACCGGTAGGCAGCCGCTGGTTTCGCAATCTCGCAAGACCGGATTGAACGCCGGGTCAGCCGCCAAACCAACCGCCCGCGGCATGTGGCAATCCTGGCAGGTTTCGACCAAACCGCCTGGCTTGTATGATCCAAAGATTGGAGCGAGCACCCCACCGCTGGCGAAATCGCTGGCCAACCATTCGTCGAAGGTTGTTTCCACCGGAAAAAGCTGGTCTTGCTCGAAGGACGGCGCGGCTGTCCCCATCTCATTAGGCCAGAATTGCTGGCGATCTTCGTCCCAGGAAAAAACCGGGTTGTAGACGTTGTGGCACGTCCCGCACATGCGCGCCTGGGTGACGGCATCTTGATCCTGTCCCAGGAAAGCCGTGCGCAAGGCTGAATGGTAAGGCAGGCTGAAAGCGAAAGAAAACGGCCCACGACGGTTATCATTCGGGTCGATGATCGCTGCGGCGCTGCCCACCAGCCAGGGGGGAACGGGGTTGGCTAAACTGCTGCGAATTTGCGCATCGATGGCAGCGCTCTCGTCCTGTGGGTTCGGCAGCGGATCGACCATGCGGTGGCACATGGCGCAGGTCACGCCGTTATGGATGTCTTCGCCCAATAGAGCGCTGCCATCGCCCGGCGCGGCGCGCCCTTGCAGCCAGCCGCGCGGTGTATGGCAGCGCAGGCAGTATTCGCCCGAACCCGGCGCATCGATCTCTGCCACCCGCAAAGCCGCCCAAAAGACCGGATCGCGCCCCGCCTGGCTCATCATGCTGCCGCGCCAGGCGTCGTAGATTGGAGCGCTGTGGCAGGTATCGCAATCTGCCGCCGGGTGTAGTTCGCTCACGCCGCTCTCGGGCTGTGTGCCGGGAACGAAGAAATCCTCCGCGCTGGTCGCCAGGCCGCGACGGGGGGTTGTCAACGATGCAGCTAAGAATATGGAAGCATCTGGAGGAATTTGCAAAACAGCCTGGTTGACAATGCTGCCGGTTACTGCACCCGTAACACTGACTTGATACGTGACTGTGATCAATGGGGCAGCAGACAGGTTACCCTGCCAGGTTAAAATCGGGTTGGAAGTGTCGTCCACCGTGCCATGACTGGCTTGCAAGGTTCCAGGGCGATATTGCAACCCGGCAGGCACCTGATCGGTGATGAAAGCCGGCGTATTCGGTAAACCGCCGGTGTTGGAAATTGTGATGGTGTAGGTGACCACCTCACTGGCATCGGCAATCGGGGTCGAAACACGCTTGGAGGAATTGGAGAGGTTGGGCGTCGGTCCGTTGATATCCGCCAGGTGGTGGATTTGTCCCTGGTTGTAATTGGCGACATAGAGTTCACCCGCCTCGTCTTCACCGAAAGCGCTGATGTTGAAGCTCATATCCAGTTCCAAATCCGGCACAGACCAGGTCAACGGATTTTCACTGGTCTTATACAAGCTCCAGATTTTGCCGGTGACATAATCGGCGTAAAAATAGCGCCCCAATAAAGCCGGGTAAGCCACGCCGCGGTAGACAAACCCGCCGGTGACCGAGTAACCGCCGTCGATGGTATGGGGATATTCAGCAATCGGGTCAGTCAGAACGGCGGTCAGGCAGCTTCCGGTGAAGTTATAGTTGTGAGCGCCTTCACGGCAGCGCCAGCCGAAATTGACCCCACCGGGCGTTCCATAAGCTTGAAAATCAATCTCCTCCCACAGGTTTTGGCCAACATCGCCGATATACAGGTCTCCGGTCAGGCGATCAAAACTAAAACGCCACGGGTTGCGCAGACCTAATGCCCAAATCTCGTCCAGGCCGTCTTGCCCGACAAAGGGATTAGTCGCCGGAATGGCATATGGGCTGCCGTGATCTACATCAATGCGCAGCATCTTGCCAAGCAATGAATTGATGTTCTGGGCGTAATTCTGCGGGTCGCCGCCGCTGCCGCCATCTCCCATACCGATGTACAGGTAGCCATCCTTGCCAAACAGCAACTGCCCGCCATTATGATTGGTATAGGGCTGGGGAATAGTGAGCAGGATTTGCTGGCTGCCGGCGTCTGCCAGGTCGGGGTTGCCAGCCGAGCGCAGGTAGCGAGCGATCACCGTTGCTCCATCTGACTTGCGGGTATAGTTGATGTAAAAAAGTCCGTTGCTGGCGTAATTGGGATGAAAAGCCAGGCCGAGCAAACCGCGCTCGCCGCAGCAGATCACCAAAGCGCTGGCATCCAGAAAAGCGGTCGGCAACACGGCTCCATTCTTGACAATCTTGATCCGGCCGGTCTGCTCGACCACGAACATCCGCCCTGTGCCATCGCCGGCATGCGTGACCTGCACCGGCGAACTGAATCCGCTGGCAATTACCTGGTCGAGCGTGATTTGAATATCGGCCGCAGCCTGCAAGCCCTGCGCCTGAGCAAAGCCGTCTCCTTGCACAATAACCTTGTTTTCAACTCCGCTCCGCACCTGTGTAAGTAACAACAGCCCGATCAATGTCAGCGCAATCAGCCAGCCAGCTTTTTTCCAAAATGCCCATCGCTTCGCCGCGTTCATAACCATCTCCTAATCACAATAAACCCATTTTTTCTAAGAAACCCAATGGCTAAGTCTTGCTCCTTCACTTGCCAGGCGCCATTTTTCTCTCATAAATTGCATCTTCAGTGCGCAAATAGCCCCGAATCAAGTGGCTGACTGCCCAACGCAAGGGCTCGGGAGGCCAGGGGATCATACGACGGTTGACAAACCACACCTCGGTCAGGTCAGTCTGGCGTTCCAGGATCATGTCAGCGAGTGTGCATCCGTTTAAATGCGTCATCGAGACGCCATGTCCCACGCAGCCCAAACTGTAGACGGCGCGCTTGTCTCCTAAATATCCAATCGCCGGGGCCATATCCACTGGCACGGAAACCGGCCCACCCCAATGATGGGTAAATCCAATTCCTTTCAAAGCAGGGAAAAGGCGCACCACATCGCGTTCCAGATCGTCGAACACGCGTGGCGCAATATCCCGCTCCATGTCTCGACCATAGGTAATACTAACATCACTGCCGCCCATCACCAGGCGGTTGTCGATCGTCAGGCGAAAATAATGCACCAGGTTGCGAGCATCTTCAACTCCCTGGCGGTTCTTCCAGCCGATGCTCCCAAGTTGCTCAGGACTGAGCGGTTCAGTGATCACCATATGAGTAAAAACCGGCGCCTGTTTACTGATCAACCCAGGGATTAAGTGAGAATAGGCATTGGTAGCCAATACGATTTTATCCGCCTTAACCTGTCCGGAGGGAGTTTTGAGTGTAAAGCGTTCCTGGCGTTGGATTTCCTCCACAGGGGAACCCTCATAGATTTGAGCCCCCGCCTGCTGCGCGATACGCTTCAGTTCCCGAACATGTTTGACGGGGTCCAGCAATCCACAGCGCGGCTCCCACCACCCGCCTAAGAAGAGCGGCGAATCCACCTCGGCGCGGATGCTTTCGGCGTCGATCCACTCGATGCCAGAAATGCCCATAGAAGTCAGGATCTCCAGATCATGCTGGATGCGCTTCATATAGCCTGGCGTGGTAGCCGCACGCAAAAATCCTGGAAACCAGTAGTCTGACTGCATTTGGTGCTCTCTCACCAATGCATCGACATAATCGACAGCACGCTCCATATACCGGTGCGCCTCCACTGTGCGCTGCTGGCCAAATAACAACTTGGTAACGGCTGGTTCCAGGCCAAACAACGTCATCGAAAAGCCGCCGTTGCGCCCGCTGGCGCCATAACCAATCCATTCTGCTTCCAGAACCGCAACTTTCATTCCAGGGCTAAGCTTACACAGGTTATATGCTGTCGATAGTCCTGTAAAACCTCCGCCAATGATAGCAACATCCACTTGAAGATTACCTTCAACTGGAGCATTCGGCGCATACGGTCCATAGGCAGCCAACCAATAGGATTTTTCGCTGAATTCTTGCATCCTCATATCCTTTCTCGTAATCGGGCAAGCGGAATCCAAACACTATCTATATTATAGCGCTCATCCTGATATACTTAACCCATGATCGAGATCACGCCGCTAGTAAAACTCGAGCAGCATGAGGTTCAATTAGAATTTGTTCGCGCCTCTGGCCCAGGCGGTCAGAACGTCAATAAAGTCGCCACTTCGGTGCAATTACGCTTCGATGTGCGCAATTCGCCTTCCTTGCAAGAAGATGTAAAAGAACGTTTGATCCAATTAGGCGGCAGCCGGATAACAGACGATGGTGTTCTGATTATCGAAGCCAGGCGCTTCCGCACCCAGGAACAAAACCGGTTGGACGCCTTACGCCGGCTGACCTTATTAATTCAAAAAGCGCTGCAAAAGCCAAAAACCCGCCGGGCAACCCGCCCAAGCCCGGCAGCGAAGGCGCTGCGGATAGACGAAAAGAAGAAGAGGGGACAAATCAAACGCACGCGGCGCGTTACTCCTCACGATTGGGAATAGCCTTCCGGTAAATGCGCTGAAAAAACTATGCTATACTTGCCCAAGATTGGTTCCTGTCTTGGATGTTGCCGCGCCTGATTTTCTACTTATGAATCCCCCTTCCTCTGCCGATCTTTACCGGATGCTCTATCTGATGCGCCGTTTTGACGAAACGGTGCTGGAGAACTTTGCCTCCGGTGTCTTCTTCGGCACGACTCACACTTATCTCGGGCAAGAGGCCAACGCTGCTGGCATACTCAGCCATCTTCAGGTTGGCGACATCGTCTTCAGTAACCATCGCTGCCACGGGCACTTCCTGGCTTACGGCGGCGACCCACGCGCCTTATTCGCCGAACTGATGGGGCGTTCGACCGGGGTGTGCAGCGGGCGCGGCGGTTCGCAACACTTGCATTGGAAGAATTTTTATTCCAACGGCGTGCAAGGCGGCATTACGCCCATCGCGAGTGGAATCGCGCTGGCAGAGAAACGCAAATCCGGCGATCTCCCGCCCGACCAGCGTCCGGTGGCAATCGCTTTCCTGGGCGATGGCACGCTGGGCGAAGGCGTCGTTTACGAAGCGCTCAACCTGGCTGCCCTTTGGCAGGCGCCGGTATTGTTTGTGTTGGAAAACAATCACATCGCCCAAACCACACCAACCCACCAGGCTATTGCCGGCAACATGGCGGCGCGCTTTAAGGCCTTCGGTATTCCAACTTATGAAATTGACAGCAGCGATGTACTGGAAATTCTGCCGGTCGCCGGGCGATTGCTCAGCGAAGTTCGCCAACAACAAGCGCCGCGCGCCTTGATCTTACACACCTGCCGTTTCGGTCCACATTCCAAGGGCGACGATACCCGCCCGCAAGCCGAAATCGACACGCTGCGCCAGCAGCGTGATCCGCTGGCAATCCACGCACCCCGCCTGGCGCCAGCCGAACGCACGGCCATCGAAGCCCAGATAGACGAAACCATCCAACGTGCTTACCAGCAGGCCTTGCAAGACCCATTTCCAACCTTTTCGCGTTTGAACGTTTACACGTTTGAACGTTTACACGTTACAGAATCCCAACGATCTTCCGCCACCGTCCTTGAGTCCATCAATGCCGCCTTGCACAGCGCCCTGGCTGATGACCCTGCCGTGTTGCTGCTCGGCGAGGATTTGCTCGATCCATACGGCGGGGCTTTCAAGGTCTGCCGCGGCCTTTCCAGCGCCTTCCCGGGGCGAGTGTTGAGTACGCCTATCTCAGAAGCCGGCTTTACCGGGTTGGCGACCGGCATGGCGCTACGCGGTCTGCGCCCAGTGGTCGAGATCATGTTTGGCGATTTTGTCGCCCTGATCGCCGACCAGGTGATCAACCACGCTGCCAAGTTTCGTTGGATGTACAACGAACAGGTGAATGTTCCGTTAGTCATCCGCGCCCCCATGGGCGGGCGGCGCGGTTACGGGCCTACCCACAGCCAAAGCCTGGAAAAACACTTCCTGGGCGTCCCTGGCCTATCTGTACTGGCGCCGACCGCCCTGGGTGATCCCGGCGCGCTGCTCTACCAGGCCATTCGTAACACCCAAGATCCGGTGTTGTTCATCGAAAATAAGCTGCTCTACTTGCAACGTTTACATACCCCGCAAAGCCTGGCAGAGTTCGAAATTCGCCAATCTTACCCCCAGGCTGTGCCTTTTGCGCCCACCTATCATCTCTTGCTGCAAGACGCCCCGCCGCCAACCCTGACCCTGGCAGCGTACGGGTACATGGCCGAATTGGCTATGCAAGCAGCGCTGAAACTGGCTTATGAATTCGAAGTTTTCTGCGAACTGGTGATCCCGACACAGCTTGCGCCTTTCGAGTTAGACCCGATCATCGACTCAGCTAAGCGCACCCAACGCCTGGTAACCATCGAGGAAGGTACGATGAGCCTGGGTTGGGGCGCCGAGACCCTGGCGCAAACCGCCCAGGCGCTGGGTGCAGGCTTGCTGGCTGCCCGGCGCGTTGCAGCGTTGGATATCCCCGTCCCCGCCAGCGGCCCTCTGGAAGCAGCAATGCTGCCGGAAGTTGAACAGATTATAAGAGTCTGTCAGGAAGTTGCCCTCAAAGGGTAGAATATTGGTACGGAACTTATTTTTAGCGATGAGTGAGTAGACAGGAATGAGACCATGAACAACCCTTCTAAACCCAACCAACCCCAACTGTTTCACTGCCCGACCTGCGGCGCCAGCCTGCCCAACCCGGAAACCGCCACTGTGCGCTGCCAGTATTGCGGCAGCACCGTTGTGGCGCCGCCCGAAATGCTTCCCAAGAAGGAGAGCCCACGCCCAGCGAATGTCTTCCGGGTAGATGACGCCCCGGTGGTCATCCATACCGAAGTGTTTACCAACACCACCCGCAAAAAAGAACCCTTCGGCGCGGTCAATATGATCGGCCTGGTGATAGGCTTGCTGGTTGCCTGTGGTGTCCTGGTGGCCTTGGGCATCGGATTATTTACAGCTTTCTCGGCTTCTACAACAGCAAGCAGTGTGATCATTCAGACCGAAGTGGTCCAGCCGACCGACCGTCCGACCGCCACGCCAACCCCACAGCCCAGCCCTACGCCAATCCCACCCATCAACCTGGTATTGCAATTTGGCGGCGAGGGCGTCGGCCCGGGCATGTTTGACGACCCACGCAGCATTGCCGTCGACATGGAGGGCTATATCTTTGTCGCGGATTACAACACCGGACGCTTGCAAAAATTCGACTCGAGTGGAAAGTTCCTCCAACTGATCAAGCTTGACCCCCCCTCCAACAATTCCGACCTGATCTTCGACCTGGCAACGGATTATTTAGGCTACCTGTATGTTGCCCGCGGCGCTGACATCCTGGTGATTGACGGTCGCGACGGCAGCCTGGTCAACACCATCGACTTTCAATCCACCCGCCGCTTGTTCCGAAAAATTGCTATCGATCCGAGCAACCTGATTTACGCAGTGGTTGGCGGCTCTACGCCAACTGACAACCTGATTCAGATGAGCCTGGATGGGCAGATCGCCTGGGAAAACGAGGGATTTCTCTACAACCGAGACCCCAAAAGGCCTGGGAGACCCGAGGTGTTGGTAGTTGACGGTTTAGGAACGACATTTGTTCTCGACACAACCAATAAGCGCATTTACAAATTCAACCCACAAGGCCAGTTTGTAGACCAGTTTGGTGAAGGCGGTAATCAAGAAAACCAATTACTCGTCCCGACCGGGTTGGCAATCGATCCAAAAGGGCGCCTGTATGTCGGCGATTCCCGAATGATCAAGGTTTTTAGCAGCACCGGCAGCTTTATTCGGGCAGTTGAATTCGCCAACGAATTGGGTGGGATTAGAGATTTGACCATCGATCTGCAGGGTAAGTTATACGCAGTGACCAATCGGAATCTGGTTTTAGTTTTCGAAGTCAGGTTAGACGAATAATTCATCAAGAAGAAAGATCGAAATCAAGGATGTCCAAAGCCATTCTAATTCCCTTACTCAATCCTAATGAGACCGAAGCGCTCATCGCCGGGCTGCACATTCAAGAAGGCCAGCAGGTCGCAGCCGGCGAAATCCTGTGCACCCTGGAGACTACAAAATCGACTGCGGACTTGCCGGCTGAACAGGATGGATACGTAATCGGGCTACGCTTTGCCGAAGGCGATACTGCTTCTGCTGGCGAGTTATTATGCTACCTGGCGGAAAGCGCCGAGTGGCAGCCTCCTGCAGCGCCAGCGACAACCACGCCCACTCAAGACGCCCCACTACAAGCCGCTGCTCCTCCAGGGTTGCGCATCACCCGCCCCGCCCTGGAGATGGCGCAGCAGGCCGGCCTGGATTTGGCCAGCCTGCCTCAAGATCGCCTGTTGACTGAAAGTTTCGTGCGCGACTGGATCGCCCAAAACAGTGGCGCAATGGCCTTGCAACCGCCCACCAGCGCTTTCGATGCAAGCGCGGTTGTGGTTTATGGCGGCGGCGGACACGGCAAAGCGGTCATCGACTTGCTGCGCGCCCTGGGGGTATACCGCGTGATCGGAATTTTGGATGACGGGATTGAGATAGGCGAGACCATCATGGGCGTTCCTGTCCTGGGTGGAGCAGAAGCGCTGCCCGAATTATTCGCCCAAGGGGTGCGCCTGGCAATTAACGCCGTCGGTGGGATTGGTAACATCGCCATCCGCATCAAAGTGTTCGAAAACCTGGCGGCGACCGGTTTTGTCTGCCCGGCGATCATTCACCCCAGCGCAGTCGTCGAACCCAGCGCGGTTCTGGCGCCAGGTGTGCAGGTCTTTGCTCAGGCTTATGTCGGCAGCGAAGCCCAGCTAGGCTTTGGCTGCATCGTCAACACCGGCGCCATCGTCTCGCACGATTGTCGCCTGGGTGATTACGCCAATATCTCGCCGGGTGCAATTCTGGCTGGCGAAGTGCAGGTCGGCGCCGCCGCCCTGGTGGGCATGAGCGCGACGATCAACTTGAGAGTAAGCATCGGAAATTACGCCCGCATCGGCAATAGCGCCACAGTCATTCGCGATGTACCCGAGAAGGGCGTGGTGCGCGCCGGGCAAACTCATCCCAGCCGGCCTACACCGGCATCATCGCAAGAATAAACCAAGGAGCAACCTTGAGCAAATATTCTATCCCAATGTCTTCTCCAGACCTGACCGAGGCCGAGCGCCAGGCCGTAGCAGCGGTCTTGCGCACTCCTCACCTGAGCATGGGAACAGAAATCCATGCCTTCGAACAGACTTTCCGTGAATTAACTGGCTTGCCTCACGCCATTGGCGTCAACTCTGGCACCGCCGGGCTGCACCTGTGCGTGCATGCCGCTGGGGTGGGTGAAGGCGACCTGGCGCTTACCACCCCCTTTTCTTTTGTTGCTTCGACCAATGTGTTATTGTTCGAGCGCGCCACCCCAGTTTTTGTGGATGCCGATCCTCAAAGTGGCAATATCGACCCGCAGCACTTGAGACAGGCGGCGGCTGACTTAACGGCTGGCGGCAGCGCTGCCCAACGCTGGTTGCCGCGACGCGGCGCGCCTCAAGATGGGCGCTTGAAAGCTTTGCTGCCGGTAGATGTCTTTGGCCAGCCGGCCGATATGGACGAAATCTGCGCAGTCGCCCGGCAGTATGATCTAAAAGTAATCGAAGATTCGTGTGAGGCCTTGGGAGCAGAATACAAGGGTCGTCCGGCTGGAACTTTGGGCGATTATGGGGTGTTTGCTTTTTATCCCAACAAACAGATCACCACCGCCGAGGGCGGCGTGATTGTCACCGGCGACGACCAAGCAGCGGCGCTGATGCTCGCCCTGCGCAACCAGGGCCGCGCGCCAGGCGATACCTGGCTGCAACACACGCATCTGGGCTACAACTACCGGCTGGATGAATTAAGCGCCGCGCTAGGAAGAGTGCAGATGGGACGCCTGGACGAAATGATCGAGAGGCGCACCCGGGTCGCTGCCTGGTATGAACAACGCCTGATCCATCTACCCGGCGTCGAGGCGCCTATCATCCAACCCACAACCACCCGCATGAGTTGGTTCGTCTATGTTGTGCGGTTCAACCCCGATCTCAATCGCGACCGTATCGCTCAACATTTGGAAGCGCGCGGCATCCCTGCCCGTCCTTATTTTATCCCTATCCATTTGCAACCTTACATGGTGCAACGGTTCGGATATCGGGAGGGCGATTTTCCGGTCACAGAAGATCTTGGACGGCGCGGCCTGGCGCTGCCATTTTCGAGCGTAATGAGTGAAGCTCAAGTGGATATTGTGTGCCAGGCGCTGAAAGAGAGTTTCGCCTGACAGAAAGGAGAAGATTCATTTGACAATCCAATCACCCAGCTTTGGTTTTCCCCGCATGCGCCATGAAGCTGGTGAGCGCAGAGATTTTTTGCCCGAAACCATCGCCTTGTTGGACAGGCTCGGGGCAAAAATTTTTCTGGAACACGATTATGGCGTTGGCATGGGGTTTAGCAAAGAATATTACCAGGCAGTTGCTCCCAACGTACAATTTGTCTCCCATGAAGAGGCTTACAGGCAAGCCTTTGTGCTCGTCTTGCGTTGCCCCGCCGAAGAAGAATTGCGCTTGCTGCGCCCCAGCGCCTGTCTGTTATCGATGCTGCATTACCCTACCCGGCCGCAGCGCACCGAATTTATTCGCTCCTTAGGGATCGAAGCCATCTCGCTCGACTCGCTAAAAGATGATGTCGGCAGACGGTTGGTGGAAAACCTGCGCGCCGTGGCCTGGAATGGCCTGGAAGTTGCCTTCCGCACCCTGCGCACAATCTACCCCCATCCTGGTTTTGAAAGCCCGCATCGCGATTCGATTCATGCCACGCTTTTGGGCACGGGAGCGGTCGGTGTACATGTCTTGCAAGCTGCCATTCGCTATGGCGATCTCAACCTATGGAAAGAGATGATCGAACGCCAGACGCCAGGAGTACAAGTTACCGCTGTGGATTACGATCTGACAGGCCGCCAGGATAAAATGCTGCCCATCCTGGAAAAAACCGATCTACTGATCGACGCTACACAGCGCCTGGATCCCAGCCGGCCGGTTATCCCGAACGAATGGATCGCCGTCATGCCGAAACATGCCGTATTGCTCGACCTGTCGGTTGATCCGTATATTTGCGACGAATCGGCGCCCTCGGTGAAAGGCATCGAAGGCATCCCACAAGGCAACCTGGACCAGTATGTCTTTGCCCCTGACGATCCGGCATATGACAGTATTCCTGAGTGTTTTCCAAAAGCCAACCGTCGCTATGCCATATCATGCTATTCCTGGCCTGGCATTCATCCAAAAGCATGTATGAGCATCTATGGGCAACAACTGCGCCCAATCTTACGGGTGTTGTTTGAAAAAGGGCTGCCTTCTGAAAACGGTTCCGACCAACGCCCTGCTATCCGTGGGAAATTCTTCGAACGCGCCATCCAACGCGCCTTGCTTTCGCGCTGGCAACCGTAAAAAACAAAAGAGAAGAATAATGAAAAAACAAATCACGATTGGCTTTCCCAGAATGAAGAATGAGTCTGGCGAAAAACGCGTCTATTTACCGGAGTTCATCCAGTTCCTGGCAGATCAGGGCGCTCATATTTATCTCGAAGAAGGTTATGGCTCTCGCTCTGGGTATACCTTTGACGATTACCGCGCCGGTAGTCTGGCAATCCACCAATGCAATCGCAACCAGGCATTCCAGCAAGACTATGTGATCGTACTGCGCTCGCCGCGGCTGGACGAATTTCATTTGCTGGGTGAAAATTCGTGCCTGATCTCGATGTTGCATTACCCCACCCGTCCGAAGCGTGTCGCGTTACTCAAAGAATTAAAGCGCCGGGCTATCTCCATGGATAGCATTGTCGATGATCGCAACATTCGCCTGGTAGAAGATATGCGCGCCGTGGCCTGGAACGGACTGGACACAGCCTTTGGCATCCTCGAGCAACGCTGGCCTAACCTGGAGCGCGGCGATGGCGAGCCGCTGCGAACATTAATTATTGGCACCGGCATGGTTGGTAAGCACGCCGTCGAAGCAGCGACCAAGCTGGGCAACATCGAACGCAACAACGATCACATTGCCGCAGGCGGGCCTGGGTCGCTGGCCATCTCAGTCGGGCGCAGCATTTCGGCCAACCCAACCATCATGGAAAAGCTCATTCGCCAGGCCGATATTTTGGTCGATTCCGCCTACCGGCGAGATTCTTCCAAACCGGTTGTCCCCAATGATTGGATCGCCTGGCTTCCCGAACACGCCGTGGTTGTCGACCTCTCCGTGGATCCTTACACGATGGATGTCGACACGCCGGTGGTGCGCGGTATCGAAGGTATTCCACAAGGCAACCTGAACCAATATATCTTCCATCCTGATGATCCGAACTGGGAAAAAACCATCCCATCCGACATCCCCACCGCCAACCGCCGCCCAACCGTGACCTGTTACTCCTGGCCTGGCATCCACCCCGAGGCTAGTATGCTACATTACGCTGCCCAGCTAGAGCCGCTGATGCAGGCCTTGCTGAGCACCGGCTACGACGGACTGTCGGCTGATGGCGACTATTTCGAGCGCGCTCTATACCGGGCAGCGCTCAAAGCCTGGTAATTTTCGCGTAATCACGAGGCAAACATGAACCCTCAAATGTGGTTAAAAGCCTTACGAATCATTCCTCACGTAAATAAAGAGGAATGGCAACAACTCGATCTGATCTCAAAATGGCTGATCTCCACCCGCGCCGCGGTGTTGATTATGACGTTTATCTCAGCAGCAATCGCCGGCATCCTGGCATTCCAGGATGGTAAATTCAACCTGTTGTACTGGGTCCTGGTAGCACTCGGCCTGGTGCTGGCGCACGCTACCAATAACCTGCTCAATGACATGACCGATTTCGCCAGGGGCGTAGATCAAGATAATTATTACCGCAGCCAATACGGCCCACAACCGCTGGTACACGGCCTGATGAACAAGCGTCAGATGTTCACCTACGCTGCCGTCACCGGGCTATTTGCACTGGCTGCCGGGCTGCTCCTGATCTGGCTGCGCGGTGGTTGGACAGCCCTCTTTCTCGGCCTGGGAGTTTTCTTCGTGCTTTTCTATACCTGGCCTTTGAAATACATTGCCTTAGGCGAGATCGCCGTCCTGGTGGTATGGGGGCCCCTGATGATCGGCGGCGGTTATTATGTGATTGCGGGCGCGTGGGATTGGAATGTGGTGATTGCCAGCCTGCCCTACGCCCTGGGCGTCACTGGGGTGATTTTTGGCAAACACATTGATAAATGCGAGATGGATCGCGCTAAGCGCATCTTTACTCTACCTGTCTTACTGGGTGAGAAAGCTTCCCGCTTTGCAGTGCTGGGCATGCTGATCCTACAATACCTGGCAGTGGTTTACCTGGTGATCAGCGGCTTTTTCAGTTGGATTATGCTGGTGGTCTTCCTGGCGCTGCGGGCTTTCAGGCGCATTTTTCCAATGTTTTTGGCGCCCAAACCGGACGAAAAGCCAGCCGATTTCCCGGATGTATGGCCGAATTATTTCGTGGCGGCGGCCTTCTTCCACAACCGTGAGTTCGGCCTGTGGTTCATGCTGGGGTTAATCATCAATGCCGCTCTGAAAGTCTGGGCGTAATCAATCAGCGGCAGTCTCATCCAAGATGAGGCTGCCGCTTTTGATAAAACTACTTCCGATGTGATAGTTGCCAGCCTGTTTATGGCGCTGGGGGTCTCTGGCTGGCGACAAGCAGCGCCAGGTATTCTCCATTGTCCATTTTCTTGGCGTTCACAACCAGGATCATGCCGTTTTGCAAATCAGACAGCTCAGTAACTTGCCCACCTAAGCTGCGAAAGCGCGTATTTTCATCTACCTGGAAGGTGATTTGCTCGCCGCGCCGGGTTTCGATGGTAAAGGATTGGCGATCCACACTCACCACTTTTCCGGCAAAACGCTCACCGCCCCGAGGCAGATCCTCCCGGTCAACAGCAATGATCATTTTCACCAGCGGGTTCGGGTAAGCCGGATCGTATACCGCTGCGGTTGCGCCTACCATGCCCACTTCCAAATCGTCCAGCCTATTCAATTGATCGCCTTTTGAGCGATAACGCGTCTCATCGTTTACCGAGAAGGTGGTCAGGATGCCATCCCGGCTTTTGACAGTGAAGGTTCTCGCCGCCGGATCGATAGCAACAATCTGGCCAACTTTACGCGCCGCCGGGTAGCTCGAGCGCACAGACTGCGCCAACAAACTTCCATCTGCAAGCGTCTCTGCCATCACCTGCGCCAACATTTCTTCCTCCAGGCTGCCCAGGTCGCTAGCCTGTCCAAAGAAATTTGTGTCCTCACCAACCTGGATTGTAACTTCTTGCTGGTCGCGGGTTTGGATGGTAATTTCACCAGCATCGACATTGACCCCTGCAATAACACCGCGGTAACCGCTCATCTTTTCTGGATCAAAGTCAGCCGGCAGGATGACTACCAAACGAGCAAGCGGTTTCTGGTTGGCTTCAGGTTGGCGCGGCCCAAAAGTTGCTACGATCCAACCATCTTCGACCAGTTCAGCGAGACTTAGCTCGTTACGGTCCTGGTCGACAAATTTGGTATCATCGTCTACCAGAAAGGTCACAACAGAGCCATCTTGCTTTTGAATAGTTACTTCATTGTTCTGAACTTCACTCACCTGCCCCAGAACCCCATGTGGCCGGCGCAGGCGCTGCAACCATCCGCTGCTATCCTGAGCCAACACAGACTCCACGGCAATAAAACCGGCGGAAATGGCTGCCAGAGCAGCAATCACGATTAGAACCATTATTTTCTTAGACATATAACCTCCATTCGTTATGGTTGCTTGGGGAGGATTACATCACCTGTCTACCCAAACTACACCCTTTGTTCTTAGCCTGAACTGGCTTTACTACAATAGGATATCGCGCCGGTGTAATCAGGCGAACAAAGCGATGTAAACAGATTGTAAAATCCACTTCCGTGGCGGGGATATGGAGGCAAGAATAACTTTAGCCAGAGGGCAAGATCAATTCCTCACGCCCGGCCAGCTTATCTTGAATGCGCTGCACAACCAGTTCAAGGTGTTGAGACTGGTGAACGAAATCCAGGTCATCGCTGCGGATGGTCAACACCGGGCAAGCATCGAATGTTTGCAGCCACTCGTCATAGAAGGTATCCAGCAATTGCAAATAATCCGCGCTGATGCCGCTTTCGATCGCTCGCCCGCGTCGCTGGATGCGCTGCACAAGAACTGCTACCGGGGCTTTTAGATAAATTAATAAATCGGGTGGCGGCAGGTGGTTGACCACCAGGTCAAAAATGCGCCGGTAAGAAACAAAATCGCGTTCACTCAGGTTACCCAGGTGGTGGAGGGCGCGGGCAAAGATAAAGGCATCCTCATAGATACTGCGATCCAGAATCGCCGGCTGCGGCGTTGCTGCTAGGTCCAGGTATTGTTGGGCGCGGTGCCCCAGAAAAAACACCTGGAGATGAAAAGACCAGGAGCGCATATCCGCATAAAAATCGGGTAGGTAGGGATTATCAGCAACCGATTCAAAAGCCGACTGCCAGCCCAGGCGCGCCCCCAGACGCTCGGTGAGAGATGTCTTTCCAGCGCCGATATTCCCGGCGACTACGATCATGCGTTTGGTCATCTGTACACTCCAGGTTCAGGGCGAACTCTCGCCAGGTTTCTGAGCCACGCACAAGATATGCGTGCCCATGTCCAGCGCGCCAGGGTTGGCGCTGGCTTCCAATTCAATACGCAGCAACTCATCCCATCGAAGGGAAACTGCACGAATCTGCGAAAGCAGTTCCCACCAACCAACCGATACACAGCCTGATGCCGATAGATCGAGAATTTTCAATTTGGCCGCTTCGATCCACTGCTGCAACTCGACAACCCGGAATAAATGCATAAAATTGCTCTTGCGCTCTGGGAAGGTTTTCGGAGAGATATCGCCAGTGGCAATAATCTGTTCATTGGTTGCCGGCGATACTTCTACCACACCTGTCAGGTGGCGGTGGATTGTTCCAAACAACGACATAACGCTAAAAAGTAGCTTTCCACCCGGCCTGAGCACCCGGATACATTCACGCAAAGCTGAATGGCGTTGATCCATCACATAGCTGAGCGGACCGCCATAAGCAACTACAGCGTCAAAGGAGTCACTGGCAAGGTTATGCATGTCGCAGATATCGATCTGCTGCCAATCTTCGACAGCGTGGTCAAAAGCAAACTGACTGGCGTGCCGCCGGTTAAGTTCCAATTGCACCGGCGAAATATCCGCTGCCAGGATGCGCGCCCCCAAACTGGCTAATACCTGGGTAAAACGGCCGGCGCCCGCCCCAATCTCGAGCACACGCCAGTCCGGCTGAATATATTTCGCTAAGTAATAATGATGTATGTGAAGGCTGATTTCATCAAGCGGCGTGGCAACCAGGCGTTCCCACTCCCGCAAACCAAATTCATCAAAGTACCGGCGGATCGACGCAGCATCGTATTGCCCACCGGTTCGGTCATGTTCGACAGAAGACAAGGTTCCGCCTCTTTACACAGACGCCAGGTGATTCAAATCAGCACTCACTAAAAGCGCAGGCGTAGCACTTACGGCAGCCTTCTTCATTAACTACAGCTGCCTGTCCACACTCTGGGCATAAATCACCTATCTTGCTGCTCAGGCTGTCGCTGTAGGCCGCTGATTCGTTAATCAGGTTGTAACCATTCCCGCCAACCTGTTCTTCTTCTCGTGACCCGGTTTGGTCAGGATCAGTGCTTTGTAAATATTCTGCCAAAGCCTGGGCTACCCCATCTGGCAGCGAGCGCACCCGGTTGGGGCCAAATCCAAGCGAACGCCCACCGCCAATCCCTGAAAGCTGGCGCCAGATTTCTTTCAACCGTTCACGTGGCGCAACCGGCGAGGACAGGCGCAGCACATAGGAAATTAAACGACCAATCGCCTCGGACACTGCGGCGGTGTCTGACCCGGCCTTGGAAGTATTGACGAATACTTCGAAAGGCTGGTTGCCGCCGTTTTCATTGATGGTAACAAACGCTTTTCCAAGCGGCGTGCTGACATTCACCGTATGGCCGCGCAGCAGACGCGGGCGGGGTTTCTTTTTATCATGCCAGATCGCCAATTGCTCTGCTTTGGGCGCCGGCGCCGGAGTTTCACCAGCGGTTTCCTTCTGTTTGGCGGTTGCTTTGGTCTCGAGCACAACAATTTGCCGGGAGCCCGTGACATACACCGTAATCCCTTTGCAACCCAGTTCCCAGGCCAATTGGTAGACCTGGGCTACCTCACCTTCAGACGCCCCTTCGGGAAAATTCACAGTCTTGCTCATGCTGTTATCGACAAACGCTTGCATGGCGGCCTGCATTCGCACATGCTCTTCAGCGGTAATATCCTGCGAAACCACAAAAAATTGCTGAATGTCCTGGGGCACTTCGCCCAATCCCTGGCAAGACCCGACTTCCATCACATGGTTGAAGACTTTCTGCCGATCTGCCTCGTCCAGACCGGCTTGTACCAAAGCCTTTTCGAAAAGCGGGCTGGCATAGGTGAGTTGCAAATCCTTGCCATTGTCATTGACATGGCGAATATAAGCCAGGGCAAAGACCGGCTCGCAGCCATATCCCTCGCAACCTGCCACGGTGGCAATCGTCCCAGTCGGGGCGACGGTGGTCTGAGCAGCGTTGCGAATGCCGTGTTGTTGAATGCCCGTCACAACCTGGTCCCAATCCACCTCTGGCCTTCCCCAATCATGTTGGTATTCTTGCAGCGGTCTGGGAGGTTGCCAGGTGATTTTGTCGGGGTCATAGATACTACCTTCGATAGCCGGGAACGAACCGCGCGTCTTCGCCAATTCGATGCTGGTCAGCATGCTATGATAGCGAACGAATTCCATCACCTGGGCGGAGAACTCTTGCCCTTCGTCAGAGCCATAGCGAATACCCGCGTGATACATCAAATCCCCCAGACCCATAATGCCCAAACCAATCCGGCGAGCGCGGTGCGCCGCTTTTGCCAGTTGCGGTACTGCTGGAACATACGCATTGGCTTCAACCACGTCATCTAAAAAGATCGTCGATAGCACAACATTCTGGCGCAGTTTCTCCCAATCCACCGTACCGTCTTCCCCAAAGTGTTGAGCCAGGTTCACCGACCCCAGGCAGCAGTTTTCATAGCTCCCTAGCCATTGTTCGCCGCACGGGTTGGTTGCTTCCAATTGGTAGAGGTGTGGTACAGGATTCTCACGGTTAGCTGCATCGAGGAAGAGCACACCAGGTTCGCCATTGTGATGTGCCTGGCGTACGATTTTGTCGAATAATTCTCTGGCTCGCACAGACTTATGGACTTTAATGGGAATGCCGGCCTTTTCGGCCTGTTCCAATGTGCCGTGAAAGCCCTTGTAGCGCGGGTCATCCACGTCTGGGAAGCGCAGATCCCACATGGCGTCATTGCGTACCGCTTGCATAAAAGCATCGGTAATGCCTACCGAAATATTGAAGTTGGTAATGGCGTTTTCATCAACTTTACAGGTGATAAAATCTTCAATATCAGGATGGTCGACGCGCAACACAGCCATATTGGCGCCTCGCCGGGTGCCGCCTTGAGCGATCTCGCCAAACGCTTTGTCGTAAACCCGCAAAAAACCTACCGGCCCGGTGGCCTGACCGGCCGAAGATTGCACCAGGGCGCCTTTAGGGCGCAAGCGCGAAAAACCAAACCCATTGCCGCCTCCGGTTTGTTGAATCAAGGCAGCGTCTCGCAATGTCTGAAAGATACCTGCCGAGTCGCGTCCCATATCATCTGAGATGGGCAGTACAAAACAAGCTGCCAATTGGCCAAGAGGTGTGCCAGCGCCGGTGAAAGTTGGTGAGTTGGGAAAAAAGCTTTTGCTGGTCAGCAGTTGGTAAAATTGCCGGGCTCGTTCAAGCACGTCGCCATCCCAGTTTTGTTCGCTGGCAGCCACATGGTAGGCAACCCGCCAAAACATCTCTTCAACGGTTTCCACTGGCTGGCCATCTTTCCCACGCCGGACATATCGTCGCATCAAGACCTGGCGAGCATTATCAGCCAGGTCTACCGGCGCTAAATTATCCGGCATGGCTGGGGTAGGCAGAAGACCGTTCTGGGTTTGTTTTGTAGCGGAATCGTGCAACATAGTAAGCATCCTCCTCACCAATTTTAAGACAATTCGACAAAGCCCTGGTCGGCGGCTAACCGGGCTTACGATAAAGCAATCACTATGCTTCTAATAAACGATCAATTTCGTTACGTAAGGCTTTCAGGTCATCCAGACCCAGATACACAATCGCGTAGCGGATATATGCAATTTGATCCAGTTCTTTCAAACCGGTAATCACCATATCCCCCACCACACGCGAGGACACCTCTGCGCGACCTAAGGTTTGTAAAGTAGCTTCGATCTCCCCCACCAAGCGTTCGATATCGGCTGCTGAGACTGGGCGCTTGGCGCAAGAAATGCGAATGCCGCGCAGCAGCTTGTCGCGGTCGAACTCCTCGCGTGTGCCGTCCTGTTTGATGATCAATGGAATCGCCAGGATTGGGCGCTCGTATGTGCTAAAGCGTTGCTTACAATCCTCACACTCACGCCGCCGGCGTACACCGCCGCGGGCATCGTGGGTTGTATCCACCACTCTTGAATTCTGGTTCTGACAATACGGACAGCGCATGCCTCAGGGTAGCTCTCTCAAATCTCGTGATTAATAGAACAAACGTAGCCCCAATAGGTGGGGGGTTGCCCACTTAAGCCCCACACCCGTGGGGTTTGGATGGGAGAATTCTAGCATAAATGCAATCGAAAAACAAGGGATATAGTCATCGCTTCCAAGCCAGTTTAACGAGTTTACGAAAACTTTAAGATTGGAGCATGTTGGCTTGCGCATCCAACAATTGTGCATAATCTATTGACTTGATTTGCCAGAAAATCAGGTGGTTGCCTGTGCGATGCACAGGCAACCACCAATGGTCTGTCGCCTCATCCCCACGCGAAGGCATATGTGGAGAACGCATACAGGCTCCCACCCTGCTGGCGTACAGACCCATGAAAGTGCTAAGTATCAGTTATTGCCCGGCGCGTCGCAACCTTAACGGTTACGATTGCGTAAGAAGGGCGGGATTTCCAGATCCTCGGTATTGAATGAACGAGGCTGAAATTCCCTCGGAGCAGGTTGCGGGGTTTCAGGGCGCGGGGTGGCTTCCCGCGTTTCAGTTTTTGGAACTGCCACAGACGGTTCTGCTGCAATCCGGCGCGGCACCCCGCTGCGCTCAAAACCCGTTGCAATGACCGTAACGCGTACAGAATCCTTCATCTCGGGATCAATCACTGCGCCAAAGATCAGGTTGACATCTGGATGTGCAGTTTCTTTGATGATCGCAGCCGCCTGGTTGACATCAAACAAAGTCAGGTTCTGCCCACCGGTCACGTTGAACAAGATGCCATGCGCGCCGTCAATCGTAATATCCAATAATTGGCTTGAGATGGCCTGCTCGGCAGCCAGGCGAGCCGCATCTTCTCCTTCTGCCTGCCCAACCGCCATCAACGCTGCGCCGCCTTCAGACATAATGGTGCGCACATCCGCAAAGTCCAGGTTGATCAAACCGGGAACGGTGATCAGTTCTGAGATACCCTGGACGCCCTGGCGCAAGACATCGTCAGCCACCCGAAAGGCTTGCTGCAAGCTTGAGCGTTTATCCACAATTTGCAGAAGGCGATCATTGGGGATCACAATTAAAGTATCGGCCTGTTCCTTCAAACGGGTGATGCCCAGGTCAGCGGCAGCAATGCGACGCGAGCCCTCGAAGGTGAACGGGCGGGTGACCACTCCGATCGTCAAGGCGCCAACCTCTTTAGCGATCTGCGCCACAATTGCAGCGCCGCCTGTTCCGGTGCCGCCGCCCATCCCGGCGGTGATGAAGACCATATCAGCACCCTTCAGCACGCCATACAACTGCTCAGCCGTCTCTTCAGTAGCTTTGCGGCCGGTTTCTGGGTCGCCGCCTGAGCCCAAGCCGCGGGTGAGTTTTTCGCCCACCCGTACCCGGTTGGTCGCTTTTGAGAGCAGCAAGGCTTGCGCGTCCGTGTTGATCGCCACAAACTCAACGCCTTGCAAACCTTCGTCTATCATCCGGTCGACTGCATTGCAGCCGCCCCCGCCAACGCCAACTACTTTGATGCGGGCAAATGATTCGACATTCATGTTTTGATTGTTAGACATTCATTCCTCCTCAATGGGTTTCAACGAATAATTCAATGCAACGTAGTGTCAAGTTATTAAGGGAAGAGCCGCCTGATAAAATTCTTGATGGTTTCAAAGTCAATGCCACTGGCGTCACCTCCTTGGACCCGGTCGGGCTTAATAAAACCACGGCCTTTCGCGCCGCGCTTACCGCCCTCCGGCATATAGGTATTCATCAACATTGCCCAGCGTAACAGGCCCACGCTGGCGGAAAATGCTGGAGAATCCAAACGATCAACCATACCGATCAAATTTTCGGGTTGACCAATTCGCACAGGTACCCCCAACACCCGACTGGCAACCTGGCGTATCCCTGGCAGCAGGCTGGCGCCGCCGGTCAGGACAATTCCAGCCGGAAGCAAGCCATCGTAGCCTGAGCGCTTAATCTCCTGGATAATCATCGAAAAGATTTCTTCAATTCGTGCGTTAATGATCTGTACTAATTCCAGGTGGCTAACCTGCACTAAATCTTGCTCTCCAAAGGGCTTGATCTGAAAGTATTCCTGCCCATCGATAGCCTGCGGATCCGCATGGCCATGCTGAAGCTTGACTTCTTCAGCCTGCGAATGCGGCAGCCGTAAAATCTGGGCGATATCCGATGTGACATAGCTACCCCCGATTGGGATCACTGCGGTATGCCACACATCACCATCCACAAATATCGCCAGGTCAGTGGTGCCGCCGCCTATATCGCACACAATCACACCCATCTGGCGCTCAGTTTCAGTAAGCACCACTTCAGCGCAAGCCAGCGGGTTGAGCACAAATTGCGATACATTCACCCCTGCCGCCGCCACGCACTGGCGCAAATTTTGAACACTGGCAGCCGAGGCGGTAATGATATGGGTCTCAACTTCCAGGCGATATCCATGCATCCCCAGTGGCATCCGAATCCCATCCTGACCATCTACATTGAAACTGCGCTGAATGACATGCACAATCTCGCGGTTGTGCGGAATAGCCACGGCGCGAGCCGCGTCTACCGCCCGCCCAATGTCATCCTGATCAATCACACGCCCTGAAACACCCACAACTCCTCGGCTGTTCACCGAAGACACATTCGCGCCGGCCAGGCTGACCAGAGCTTCGACGATTTCAATTCCGGATGTACGTTCAGCTTTATCCACTGAACTGGCAACTGCCTGAGCCGCTGCTTCAAGATCAACCACCACGCCTTTGCGCATACCTTGCGAAGGTTCGATGCCCAGGCCCAGAATACGCAACTGGCTATTTCCTGCGCCTCCTGCCAACCCGCCTTCCTGACGCGCTACCAGGGTGCAGATTTTTGTGGTTCCCACATCAATTCCTACCCAAATTTGATCATCCATAGTTTCTTTTCACCATTCAAGATCAGCCATTATGGCGCCAATCGATAATAAGGCGCATGGAGATACTCCACACTGATCAAAGCAGGTTTAGTATCCTGGGCTTTGAGATGTTCGAGAATCGCTTGATAAACCTGCAATTTCATCTCAAACTCACTCGTAGCGCCAGCGAGGTCTTGTTGTCCTATACCGCCGAAATACACATTCCAGCCGCGTCGATCTTGCCAACCCAGGCCATTTTCAGCGTTATAAATCAACACCGCGCCTTCGGGCAGCTTTTCCGACATCATTAAAACGACGCGTACCATCTCCGGCGTCATAAATGGCCGCGCCGGCTCGGGTTTTACCAGGTCTTCAACAGACACCAGGCCAAGACTTTCGAATAACCCGGCCGTATCAAGTGCTTGTTCTGTCTCTTTCAACAATTCCTGCGCAGCCCAATACGGTAAAGGCGGTGAAGCTGTCGCCTCGACAACCGGATAACTCATCTGTACATCTTCATCGCGCAGAGAGAAGATCGTTCCCTGGTTATCTACCAGGTAAGCGCGACCATCCAATTTCCAGATCAGCGCCGGGATGCGCTCAGTGACCCTCACAAGCACAGTGTCAGGTGGTTGGATCGCCACGGCGACCTCAGAAAATTCGGCGAATGCGACCAACAAGGATTGTTCAATCCGCTTCGGGTCGATCATGAAAATGGGCTGGTCGCCGATATTTACTACTTCTAACACTGCATTGCTATCCAAACGTTGTAAACCTGAAATCTGCACCGTTTTCACATGAAACTGGGGTGAATTCCAAACCTGGTACAGAGAATATGCCAGCAATCCTGCCAACAGGAAGGAAATCACCCGCCACCCAACACGCACGCGGGGTATTGATGGCAGGCGCATCTCAGCGCCAGTCGTGCCCAATGAGACATTGTATAAGCGGCGCGAGCGCGGCGTTGCAGCCGAGCGCGCCGAACCACGCACCATCACAGGCGGCGGTTCCGGAGTCCCAACCGAGCGACTTTTGCGAGCAGGCAAAAGCGTCCGGCGATTACCTGAAATCGCCTGCTTGGGTTTCGAGGCCGACGTTGCCACCTTAACCTTGTGGGTTTGGTTAGAGCGCCGGCGGCGAATCTCATCTGCCCGGTTAGAAGGCTTGCTAGAACGAGACATCTTCAGCTTTGCCTCCGAAAACGCCGTTCGGTATGATCACGTTCAGCCTTGCGCTCTAAAGCCAGTTCAATTAATCGATCGATTAAAGCCGGGTAAGCCATTCCACTGGCCTCCCATAATTTCGGGTACATGCTGATCTTCGTAAAACCAGGTATTGTGTTGATTTCGTTGAGATAAAGCCCCGACCTGGTAGCTTCTGAGGCGCTTTTCTCAAGCAAGAAGTCAACTCGCGCCATTCCAGAACAATCCACCGCCCGGTAGGCGCGCACCGCCAGTTCCTGAAGGCGCTCGCTCACAGCCTGCGAAAGAGGCGCCGGAATTATCAAGCGTGAAGCCTCATCAATGTACTTGGCCTCGTAGGAATAGAACTCTCGGCTGGGAATGATCTCGCCAGGAATGGATGCTTGCGGCTGATCGTTGCCCAAAACGCTGACTTCGATTTCTCGAGCATTGACGCCACGTTCAATTAACACCCGCCGGTCGAAACGGGCTGCATCCAGTAGACCTTCCACCAAATCCGAAGGCGACATGCATTTCGTAATCCCTACGGATGAACCCAGGTTAGCCGGCTTGACAAACAGTGGAAATGCCGCCAATCCCATGGCGCGCTGCACCACGGCAGAAATATCTTCCTGGATTTCCCGGCGCAGAACGATGATCGACTCCACCACTGGGATCTGATTGGCGCACATAACATCTTTAAAGACGCCCTTATCCATTCCCAACGCCGAACCCAGCACGCCTGCGCCTACATAAGCCACATCCATCATTTCCAGTAAACCCTGCAATGCGCCATCTTCACCATAGGTGCCGTGCAAAACTGGAAATACCACATCCAACTCAGTCAGGAGTTCCATCGCTTGACTTTCGCCAGCCTGAGTGATAGAAAACAGACCTTTACGAGTTGGATCTGGTAACAGCGCCGCGGATTGCAAAGCGCCATAATCAGCCTGGATCATAGCCTCCAGCAAATTATCGCCTACTAACCACGCCCCATCATGGGTAATTGCGATCTGTGTGACAGAATATTTTACCGGGTCGATCGCAGACAGCACAGAGCGCGCCGACATCAGCGAGACTTCATGCTCACCAGAGCGACCGCCAAAAATCACTCCAAGCCGAATTTTGGCTTCCCTATGCTGTAGTTCGTTTCGCATTACCATCTTTTCAATCCGGTAAATCGGGCCAACCCGTTTTTACCAATCTCCTAATAATTCCACTTCGAGTTCCAGGCCAACACCAAACTGGTCTGCGACTGCCTGTTGGGCCTTTTGGATTAATTCATATACATCTGCTGCACAGGCGTCTCCCAGATTGATGAAAAAATTTGCGTGCAGTTCACTGATCTGGGCATTACCAACCCTTAGCCCCTTCAGCCCGGCTGCTTCGATCAAGCGACCAGCGTAATCACCAGAAGGGTTCTTGAACATCGATCCCATGCTGGCGCCGGGTGGCTGGGTGCGCCTGCGGTAAGCAACAAACTGGTCGATCTTGGCCTGCACTGCCTGGGGTGTGCTGCGTTGCAGGCTGAGTTGCGCTGCCAGTACCACTGTACCTTCAGATTGGCTCTTCAACGCGCTGCTGCGATATCCAAATGCCAACTTTTCTACCTCCCAACGCTCTGGCTGCCAGGAGCCTGCCTGCAAAGATGAACGTTGCAAGATTTCAGCCACAACAAGATTGCCAGACATATCACCGTCATGCGCGCCCGCGTTGCCGACCACCGCCCCTCCAACGGTGCCAGGGATGCCAGCCGCCCATTCTAAACCAGCCAATCCATGCAGGGCTGCCTGGCGAGCCGCCAATCCCAGGTTTGCACCCGATTCTGCCCGCACGAAGGGTGGATCAGCCTGTTCGTCAAAGCGAATTTGCCGAGCGCGGTTGATCAATGTCAACCCACTCACCCCACGATCACTGACCAGAATATTCGACCCGCCGCCCAACAAGACAAACGGTGCTGGCTGGCCTGGGTTGGGTGCATAACGCCAGCACTGGCTGACCACGTCGACCAATTCCTGAAGGCTGTCGACTTCTAACAAATATTGCGCCGGCCCACCCAGGCGCGCAGCCGTGTAGCGCGCCAACGAAGCGCCTTGCTGTAGGCGATCTCCAAAGGCCTGCTGCAGCGCTTGCAATAATTCAATGGGCGTCGACGGGTTGTTTTTCATTATGACACTACTTCGACATCCAATCGATCAGGCGTAAAATCACCTGGCGTGAAACGGAAAACGTGCGCCGAGGGTTGGGCGATGGAATATATTCACTGACCGGGTAAATCGCTGCCTGATCGGAATCGGGTGAGGATCGGCGGCGTGGTTGCAGTTGCATTTCGGTGAAATCTTTGGTTTGTAGTTCGTAGGCACGTTTCTCTTCTGTCATTAGCGCTCCTCATTTTGCATGGGGCATCGATTACCCAGCCTTCTGAGAAATACTCTGAAGCAATTGGGTGTTGATCCAATCAGCATCGCCTGCAGATAATACAATAATCACTTCGCCAGACCTGGCGTTTTGGAGCAAAATGTCGACAGCCTGATCCAGGCGGCTGGCAAAATAAACATCTTTTCCGGGCGTTTGAACCGCCAGGCGATCAGCCACCAGCCGGGCAGAAAAACCATCTTCTGGCGGCGTTTCGCGGGCCGCATACACCTCTGTAATCACCACATGATCAGCCTGTTCAAAGGCGTTCAGGAATTCATTCATCAGCAAACGCGTCCGCGAAAACGTATGCGGCTGCCATACCGCCCACAAAGGACGGCCGGCGAAGCGCGCCCGGGCTGCCTGCAGGGTGGCGCGGATTTCAGTCGGATGATGCCCGTAATCATCAATCAAAAGCAGACCACCCACCTGGCCGCGCTCTTCAAAACGTCTGCCTGCGCCCCGGAACTGCCCCAAGGCCAAGGCTGCCTGGCGAATGGGCAAATCGAGCAAACGCGCCACCGCCAGGGCAGCTAAAGCATTGAAGATATTATGCTGGCCAGGCACTTGCAAATGTACTTCAGCCAACTCGACGCCCTCTTGCATGGCGCGAAAACTATAGCCGCCTTGCGCATTGATCTGCAGATTCTCGGCCTGAAAATCAGTCGCTCGGTCACTCATCCCGTAAAGATAAACCCGTCGTCCTTCCGCTGCTGCCATCAGGTTGAGCGCTCCGGCGTCATCCGCACAAAGCAGCGCCTTGCCGTCCGGTCGAACTCGCTGGATGAACTCCTGAAAAGCCTGCTGGAAAGATTCAGGCGTCGGGTAACAGTCTGGGTGATCGTGTTCAACATTGGTCACAACCGCCAGGTCAGGTCGCAACCCCAAGAACATCCGGTCATATTCATCCGCTTCAATTACGAACCACTCGCCCTGCCCGGCATGGGCGTTTCCACCCAGGTTAAGCGACACGCCGCCAATTACATAGGATGGGTCAAGCCCCAGCGCGCTGAGCATCCAGGCGATCATGGTTGTAGTGGTCGTTTTGCCGTGCGCCCCAGCAACAGCGATACAGCGCTTGCCAGCAATCAGTTCCTCCAGGAAATCTACCCGCTTCAGCACGGCGATCCCGGCTGCTCGAGCCGCTTGTACTTCGACATGATCATCCGGAATGGCTGACGAGCGAATCACCAGGTCTGCTCCCGCCACATTTTCCGGCGCATGAGAAGAATACACCTGTGCGCCAGCCCCTTCCAACTGGCGGGTGAGGGCGGTGGCCTGGCGGTCAGAACCGCTCACCATGTGCCCATTCTCCAGCAGCACCCTGGCGATGGCGGATAATCCGCTGCCTGCAATCCCAATCAGGTGATAATGCGTCATAACTTCCTGTTCATCCACAATTTCAATCGGTCCACAATCTCGCTGTTCGCTTAGATGAAGACCACCATAACAAAAATAAACGCCAATACCACAGCAATAATGACATTGGTGCCTTGCCCCAACCAAACCGGGGGCAGTTTACTCATAATGCTTTGCGTTGCATCCAGCATACCTCCAGTTGGGGCAACTATATACTTGGCCAGTCCAGGATAAGCGGCCTGGTCTGAGTAGAACCAAATCGTCCCGATTACAAAGAAACCGCTTACCAACCCCATGACAAAGCCCAACATGATATCCTGGATGCGATCGCGTCGTTCGGCGGCTTTTGCCAGGCGCGAGATTTTGGGCGATTGGTAACCAAAAAATGTGAGCGACACAATGATCGTAATCCGCACCCCATACTGGATATTGGGGTTGCTGGCAATCAGCGGGCGGATGACAGGGACCAGATTCTCCAGCACCCAGATCAAAGCCAGGCCTAAAACCACGCTGAAGACAATCAGCAATTCCTTCGCCCATCCACGCATCGATCCAATGAGCGCAAATACGCCCAGGAAGAGGTAGAAAACAATGAAGGTAGCTATCATCTTACACTTCCTTTGCCAGCTTGTGCAGCCAAAGCTTGCAGCAAATCAGCAATCCGATTAGCTGCCTGCGGGCGAGCCAGAGAACGCATGGCTTGCTGCATTTGCTGCCGGCGTGAAGCATCGAAGATCAATTCACGCACTGCAGGCAGCAACCTTGCCGGTAATTCAGCATCTGGTATAACGAGCGCTGCGCCATGCTGCTCCAGACTGCGAGCATTAACTTGCTGGTATCGCCAGGCATGCGGGTAAGGCGCCAATATCGCCGGCAAGCCAAACGCCGGAAACTCGCCCAACGTAGATGCGCCCGCCCGCGAAATTACCAGGTCTGCTGCAGCCAGGGCTGCCCCCATCTCCTCATGCAAATAAGCATGGGCATGGTAGTGCGCCGCCAGGCCTGGCTGGGTTTGCGCCAGGAGGCGCCGCGCCTCAGATACCTCTGGCCAATCTAACTGGCCGCTGATATGCACAACCTGGAGATCCTGTAGCAATTCGGGCAGCGCGCCCAGCAAAGCGCGATTGATGGAGCGTGCCCCCTTGCTGCCGCCGAAAACCAGCAAAACCGAGCGATCTTCCTGCAAGCCAAGCGCCTGGCGCGCCCGGGGCGCATCCCACTCCAGCAGATCTGGGCGCACGGGATAACCGGTTACTTCGATCCTGGCACGCCGGGAGAAGAAAGCTCGCGAATCGGCATCGGTCACGGCAATACAATCGGCAAAGCGCGCCAGGGTCTTCAGCGCCAGACCCGGTTCGATATCGGGAACAAACAGGGCTACCGGCGTGCGAAAGCCCGCCAGAGCCACTGGGGCTGCTATATATCCGCCGGTGAAAAACATCACCTCTGGCCGGAAGCGGCGGATAATTTTCCTGGCCTGGCGATAGCCGCGCCCCAACAGCAGCAAATTATGGGGCAAGGCGCGCAATCCTACGCCGTGCACCCCAGCTGCCGATATGGTTTCAAATGGCGCCCCTGCTCGCTTTACCAATTCTTCCTCCATTCCACCAACGCCGCCAACCCACAAGACTTCGTGCAGCGTCGAGGATTCATTTTGCAGTGCGTGCAGAACGGCCAGAGCTGGATACACTCCGCCGCCAGTCCCGCCTGCGCAAATCAACAACCGCATTGAAAGACCTTTCATTGTCCTCCCGGCTTTTTACCGAAAGCCGTGAGATATTGAGCAGAATCCCCACCGCCGCCAGCGTGGCAGTCAGGTGCGATCCGCCTGCGCTAAAGAAGGGCAAGGCATTCCCGGTAAACGGCACCAGGTTGACCATCCCTGCCAGGTTCAAGAAGGCTTCAAGACAAATCCATAAAGTCAAACCGCCAGCCAATAAAGACCCTAGATGATCGGGAGCGTGACGGGCGATCACCATCCCACGCCACAGGAACAACGAAAACATTCCGAGCACAAAAATCACACCCATAACCCCAGTTTCTTCACCAATCACCGCAAAAACGCTATCATAGGGCGCCAATGGCAATCCCGTCAGCTTGGTCTCGGCGTTACCAATCCCTACTCCAAACCAACCGCCGCGAATAAACGCTTCAAAAGAGCGTTGAACATGGTTAGAAGCCATTCTAGGGTCTGTCAACCCGCCCACAAATTGCTTGATTCGATCGCTGCCTGTTGGGTTGATCACCACGACGAAAATAACAATCAACACCACCAGGATCAATAAAGCGACAATCTGTTTGCTATCGCCTTCGCCCAGGAAAAACATCAGGCCGCCCAACATAAAGATCGTAAATGCAGCGCTCAGGTCGGGTTGCACCAGGATTAAGCCGGCTACCAGACCAAGAATTATCGCTAAGGGGATCAAGCCAAAGCCAATCATGTGCAGGCGATCCCTTTTAGAAAATAACCACACTGCCAGGTAAATCACAATCGCGAACTTTGCCAGTTCCGAGGGCTGGATCGAACCACCACTAAACGTACGCGTGGCGCCATTCAGCGTCTCACCGGTAAATAGAACAGCAACTAAAAGCGCCACTGCGCCGACCATAATTACGGTCGCCAGGCGATGAAACCAATGATAATCAAAGAAAGTGAGAAACAAAGCTGAAACGCAACCTACCCCAAGGAATAGCAACTGGCGGGTAAAAATTGTTGACGGGTTTTCATACCACCGCAGTGAATAATCATAGCTGGCTGAATATAACATCACCATACCGAAGATGATTAATGTAAAAACGATCAACAACATCAAGGCATCTACACGCAGGTGTGTGGTTTTCTTGTTGGTGATGGGGCGCGTTGCTACTGGCGCGTAAGCATTCACATTGTCCGCCTTGCCAGGCGCAGCTGATGGATGCAGTAAATCAGCTACCGAGGCGTATCGGCGTTCACGTTCACTGCGCCGCCGTGTGTTTATGGCAGGTTTTTCACCCAGTTTACGAAACATTTCCCACGCTCCTCAAAGTCTTTAAACTCATCAAAACTCGTCCCGCCAGGCGAAAGCAGAACGACATCGCCGGTCCTCACCACTTGGGCAGCGACTTGCACGGCCTCTTGCAGCCCGCCGCAACGCGTAACCGGTGGGATTTGGGAATGGGCTGCAAATTGTTTTTCACAAACCTGGGCAATTTGATCAGCAGCCTCTCCAAATAAGATCAAATGCCTCGCTCGTTCACGCGCCAGGTCAACAAATTCTTCCCAGGGAAGTTTTTTATCGCGCCCACCCACCAGTAAGACCAGCGGCTCATTAAACGAACGTATATCCGCCATAGCTCGTTCAGGGGCGGTAGCAATCGAATCGTTATACCAATCAGCCCCGCCCCAATGCCGCACAAACTCCAGGCGATGAGGAACCCCAGTAAACCCTTCCACACCGGCTCGCATCGCCTCTTCAGGCAAACCCAAGGCTGCTGCAATCGTGCATGCTGCCATCACATTCAATAAGTTATGCTCGCCGCGCAAGCGTATCTGATCCCGGCGCATCAAAAGCTGATCTTCAGAAGATGCGTCTCCCATCCGTAAGCGGATGGTTTTCGAAGAAGGTTCCAGGTAGACACCCTGCTCCCCATCCGGCAATTTGCTGATGCCAAAAGATAAACTGCGCCCGTTCACCATCGAACGCATAGACCAGGCATGCAGATCGTCTCGCCCCAAAATCGCAACATTATCCGGCGATTGGAATTGCAGTATGCGAGATTTGGCGGCGATATATGCCGCCATGTCGCCATGCCGGTCGAGATGATTGGGGGTAATATTCAGAACTGCGGCAACCTGTGGTGAAATCGTCATCAATTCCAGTTGGAAGCTGGAGAATTCAACCACAGCCAGGTCATCGACCTGCATCACATCCACATTAGTTATTAATGGCGAGCCGATATTCCCGCCTACCCAAACCCGGCAGGATGGATCATCAGCGTGGGCAGCCTGGGCCATCCTGCCCACCAAAGTTGTAGTGGTGGTTTTGCCAGCCGAACCAGTAATCCCAGCAACTTTACAAGGGACAACCTGCATAAAAATCTGCGAGTCGTTCGACAGCGGAATACCGCGCTGGATGGCTTGTTCTACGAGCGGGTTATCAAGCGGCACCCCGCCTGAAACACAGAGTAAATCAACGCCATCCAATAGTTCAACCGGATGCCCTCCAAAGGCAAAGATCAGCGGCTGGCGGTCTGCCACCAGGTCGGACAGCGATTGTTGGGCAGCCCCCAAAGCTTCAGTGGGCTGGCGGTCGTTCAATACGATTGACGCTCCTCGTCCCAGCAAAAAGCGCGCTAAGGCAGTCCCTTGCCGGGCTGCACCCAGTATCAGCACTTTTTTACCTCGCCAATCTACCATCCCAAACCTTTCATGCCGCTGCCAACGATACGCCTAGCATCGCGAAAAGTAAGCTAATGAGCCAAAATCGCTGCACCACCTGTGTTTCACTCCAACCAGATAATTCGAAATGGTGGTGCAAGGGCGTCATCTTGAACAAACGCCGCCCGCCGGTTATTTTGAAATAAGCCACTTGCAAAATCACACTCAGCGCAGTACTGATGGGGATAATTGCAACCAGGGGCAACAAAATCCATTGACCTGTCATCAACGCTACGACACCCAACCCCGCGCCCAAAGGCAGAGAGCCCGTATCGCCCATAAAGAGTTGCGCCGGATGGACATTGAACCAAAGAAAGCCAAAAATCGCGCCTACTACAATAAAACAAAAGCGAGCTAAAAAGACTTGCTCTTGTAAAACAGCAATTCCGCCATATGTGGCGAACGCAGTAGCAGAAATCAGACCCGCCAGGCCGTCCAAACCATCCGTCAAATTTACGGCGTTTGACATGAAGACAATTACAAAGGCCGCTATCGGGATGTAGAGCAGCCCAAGTCGCACTTCACCTTTTACACCTGGCAGGAAAAGGTTCGGCGCATCCAGCAGTGCATCCAACGCCCAGGCAATAAAAAACGCAAACACCCATTGAAAGAAAAACTTGGTACGGGCACGCATTCCCTTCGCTTTGCGTTCGCCGCGCAACCCTTGCCAATCGTCTACTGCTCCCAGCACGGCGAACAGGCCTACCGCTCCCAAAGGCACAATGATCGAACGCCCAACGCCTGGTAAACCGAATAGATAAGCCGCATTCAGCAGTACTGTTACCAGGATCACCGGCGCCAGAATCATGATGCCGCCCATCGTTGGGGTGCCGAGCTTGCTAAAATGGCGTTCCGGGCCTTCGACGCGAATTTGCTTTCCAATCTTAAAATAGCGCAGCACCCGCAGCAGAGGAACGCCCCAGATAACCGTCATCATGAAGCTAAAACCAGCCAGCGCCAGTGTCATCGAAGCCGGTGAAGTGTTAGAAATATTTTCCAACACACCATCCACTAAGCCACCTCCAGTGCCGAAACGATCCGGTCCATGCGCAAGCCGTGAGAGCCTTTGATCAACACAATGTCACCAGCCGTCAATTGTTGGCGTAAGAGATCAATCGCTTGCAATGTTTCATCAAGTTCAGTAATCTGGTTTGCTGCAAGCCCCATCGAACGTGCTGCCTGGGCAGTGATGCGCCCACGTTCTCCAACCGTAATCAGTTCGTCCACCACTTCGGCAGCCCGCACCCCCACCATACGATGCCCCTGCTGTTCATAAGGCCCCAGTTCCAGCATATCGCCCAGAACTGCAATTTTGCGACCAGAGACACTCATTTCGTCCAACAAGTTCAGCGCTGCCATGGTTGATTCGGGAGAAGCGTTGTAGGTGTCATCGAGGATAA
>JAGUYW010000044.1 GCA_020061105.1 Anaerolineales bacterium
CCTATGCCCAGCTATGTTTATCGCTGCCTAGATTGCAAGAAACGTTTTGAAATCTTCATGACCTATAGTGAATATGGCTCAAGTCCGGTAGTGTGCACACACTGCCAAAGCGCCAATATTCAACGCCGGATTGGCCGCATTCGCATCGCCCGTTCCGAAGACAGCCGCATGGATAATCTGGCAGACCCGAGCGCCCTGGAAGGCCTGGAAGATGATCCGCAGGCGTTGGGACGCATGATGCGCAAAATGGGCAAAGAATTCGGCGAAGAAATTGGCCCGGAATTTGACGAAGTTGTCGGTCGCCTGGAGGCCGGTCAAAGCCCAGAGGAAATCGAAGCATCCATGCCTGATTTGGGCGGCGAGCCAGGCGGCTTGAGCGGTATGGGTGGCGACGACGACTTCTAAACTGCGATTAACCACGTTCTGCCAGCCTTGACAGCACTATCTCGCGCAAAACCGCCTGCACCTGCTCAGGCGGTTGGGCAGCGTCTACCTTCACCCAGCGTTGGGGATCTTGGCGCGCCATTTCCAGGTATCCTCGGCGCACACGTTCGTGAAACTCCACCGCATACGCATCCAGCCGGTTCCATTCTCCGCCGCGTGTTTTACGACGCAACCCCTCCCTGACATCCACATCTAGCAACAAGGTCAAATCCGGTTTCAACCCGCCGGTGGCAAAATCGATCAGCGAACGTAGTTGCTCCAGGTCAAATCCATGACCATACCCCTGGTAAGCCAGGGTTGAATCGGCGTACCGGTCGCATACTACCACGCCGCCAGATTCCAGATGAGGGCGTAGAACTTCTTCAACCAGTTGGGCGCGCGAGGCCTGGAAAAGCAGAATTTCGGTGCGCGGGCGCATGGCGGTATTCTCCAGGTTGCCTAAGATCGCCCGCACCTGGTCGCCAATTGCTGTACCACCTGGTTCGCGAGTCTGCAGCACATCATAACCTTGCTGGCGCAGGCAATCACTTAGCGCAGCAATTTGATACGTTTTCCCGCTGCCTTCTGGCCCTTCCAGAGTGATGAACACGCCCGGCAAAGTTTAAGTCTCCCGGTAAATTCGCACCCGACGGTTCGGATCTTTGCCGTAAGAATGCGAAAACAGGTTAAACTGGCGCGCCAGTTCATGCTGCAAACGCCGCACCGCCGAGGAAGCCGGCTGTAATTCAACCCAACGCTCACCGCTGATGACCGCATCGATGGCAGAGCGCGTCTCTTGCATGGTAGCATCCAGACCAGCCTCGCCGCCGGCATCGGCGTACAGATTGAACAGATCGCTTAAAAACTGCTGCATCTGCGTGACGGTATTGGCGCGTAAGACATAAATGGGCACATTGCGCTGTTCAGTCTCCACAATCGTACGTTGGCGCTTGCGGTAATAAGAGCGCAGGGTGACCAAAACATCCGCTTCGCCGGCATCATTTACGATAAAGGCTGGCACCCCCAGGCGTTTTGCAGCTTGCACCAGGCGGTTGCGCGCCACTCCGTAGGGATAGATTCGCGTCGATTTCAGCCCCGAGCGATCACGCCCAGCCACAGGCTCAAACGAGCGCGCCGCCAGGCGGGTTTCTTCAGGTGGGTAGCCATTGCCCTGGCGCCGGAAACCTTGTTGAGGCGGCAGCGCTGAACGTTGTTGAGGTACAGACGCCCTTTCGATGCGAATATCGCCATCGATGCGCGAACGCACCTCCGTAGGCAGCGGGTAACCGCGCAGCAGCGCATCCACCGCCGCTGCTACATCTTGATGCACCGCCAGCCGGTCACGGGTCTGAATTTCTATCAGCATGTCAAAGGTAGGCGGCGAGCGGCGTTCTAACACTGTCTTTTGTGTGCCGCGCCGGCGCGCTTCTTCATCCGAGAGCGTCACCGATTCGATGCCGCCCACCAGGTCTGACAAGGTCGGGTTGAGCAGCAAATTCTCCAGGGTGTTGCCGTGGGCTGTGCCAATCAGTTGCACGCCGCGCTCGGCAATCGTACGCGCCGCCGCCGCTTCCAGTTCACGCCCAATTTCATCGATCACGATGGCTTCGGGGTTATGATTTTCAACCGCCTCGATCATAACTTCGTGCTGTAAGGAGGGCATAGAAACCTGCATGCGCCGCGCTCGCCCAACCGCCGGGTGCGGCACGTCGCCATCTCCGCCGATCTCGTTCGAGGTGTCCACAATCACCACCCGCTTGCTCTCGGCCAGGATGCGCGCTGCCTCGCGCAGCATCGTCGTCTTGCCAACCCCAGGACGTCCCAGGATCAGCAAACTCTTGCCGCTTTCGATCAGATCTTTGATGATGTCGGTCGTGCCATACACCGCCCGGCCGACCCGGCAGGTCAAGCCAACGATATGCCCGCGCCGGTTGCGAATGGCAGAGATGCGATGCAATGTGCGCTCCATGCCGGCGCGGTTATCGGCGTCGAAATCCCCAATCCTCTTGACCACAAAATCCAGGTCCTGGTGAGTGACATCTACCTGGCGCAGCACCACTTCGCGGGTGACAAAACGCGCCGTGGGCAAGCGCCCCAGGTCCATGATCACCTCCAGCAGATTCTCGTTATCGTTCGCCTGCATAACTGCCTGGGCAATCACCGGCGGCAAAACATCCAGCAAGGCCTGCAAATCGTCAGTTATCTTCATTTGTTCGCCAGAAACACTCATTCTTGCTCCAAACGCGCCAGTGGGGCCGAAATTTCCGCCTGTCCGCCTTCCAGGGCTGGCAGGGCAAATGTTCGCCCGGCCTTTTGCTGGATAGCCATTTGCTTGACCATCACGGCTTGCTTCGGGCCTGGGTCGGCGCCCAGCGCTTCTACCGCCGCCTCCAACCAGGCCTGGTAAGAAGGTACACACAGGTACATCGGTCGAGACATACGGTTCGGAATTCTTTGGATTAAAGCGGCCAACCGCTCTGGGACGGCCTTCGTATCCGGGTGGATAAAAGGCTGCACCCAAATGCCGCGGTGACCACTGCGATAGTCAACATACGCCAGCAATTCACCTTCTTCATAACTGACCAGTCCATGTGGGCGCTGCTTGACATACGGTTCTACCTGCTGCACCAGGCCAGGCGCCAGGTTATTGTACAGCGCCCGGATCGCAAACAAATCCTGGCTGCGAGCGCTGCGCCAGACACCCGTGCGCCCCTTCAAGTGATGATCCTGGTGAACGCGCCAGATGCGTTGGCGAGCGTAAATTGCAAAGCCGCACTGGCGCAAAATATTAAAGGCCTGGGTATGCTCCTCTACATCTGCCAATAATCGCAGCGCCCCGCGTTCTCCCGCTGCTGTTGCCAGGTATTCGGTCAACCCGGTTACCAGGGCTCGCTCCAACGCCGAGGCTGGTGAGAGAAAAGTCATATGTGCAAAAGGCGCCCCGGCAATGTGAATGATCTGCCCAATCAGGCGGTTGTTTTCTCGATCGCTATTGCCAGAAACAGCCGTGAACACTCCCATCGCCGGCGCCAGGTATGAGAACACCGCCCCCGGCACCAACAACGCCCCCCGCGTTAACACCAGGGCGCTGTCCAAAAAAACACTTTCGGACTGCGACCGGTGTAACAACGGGATATCACGCCAATCAAAAGGACGGATTGCCAGATGATCAGCCAAGCGTGGTCACCTTGCCCTCAGCCAGGCGCACGAAATAGCGGTGAAAACGATCATCCTGAGTTAACTCCGGGTGGAAGGAAGTCGCCAGCAAACGCCCTTGTTGAGCAGCCACAATCCGTCCATCCGGCAAGGCAGCCAAAACCCGGGTATCCTTCTGCACCGATTCGATTAAGGGCGCCCGGATGAACACAGCATGATAAGGCCCGCTGCCTGGCTGCACAACCTGCAACTCAGGAATCTCTAAATCGACTTCAAAGCTGTCCACCTGGCGCCCAAAAGCATTGCGCTCCACGGTGATATCCATCACCTCCAGCAAGGGTTGCGGGCGGCGGGCATCTTTCGACAGGAAAATCGCCCCGGCGCAAGTGCCCCAGATCGCCTTCTGAGCAGCAAACTGTCGCAGCGGTTCGATCAGGTCATATGCCACAGCCAGTTTGCCAATCGTAGTGGATTCGCCTCCGGGGATGATCAATCCATCGAGGTCTTGCAGATGATCGGGTAGGCGCACTTCTGCGCTCTGAACACCGATGCGACGCAACATCGCCATGTGCTCTGCAAAGTCGCCTTGTAAAGCCAGTACGCCTATTTTCATATACATTGTCAGCAGCAGCGAAGAAAGCGTTTTTGCAGGTTACCAACCGCGCCCAGCGATCAACTCCGGCTGCGGGATGGAAGAAACCTGTCGACCAACCATTGCCACGCCCAGGTTGCGGCTTACTTCGGCAAGGATGTAGGCGTCGTTATAGTGGGTGGTGGCTTTGACAATTGCCACCGCCCGGTGCGCAGGGTCGTCAGATTTAAAAATTCCCGAGCCGACAAACACGCCATCGACGCCTAACTGCATCATCAGGGCTGCATCTGCCGGTGTAGCCAACCCGCCAGCGGCAAAATTGACAACCGGCAAACGGCCTAATTGGCGCGTCTCCACCACCAACTCGTATGGAGCGCCAATCTCTTTGGCATAGGACATCAATTCTTCTTCCTGAAACGCCTGCAAATGCCGGATCTCGCCCAGCACCGTCCGGGCATGCCGCACAGCTTCGACCACATCGCCGGTGCCAGCCTCGCCCTTGGTGCGAATCATGGCTGCGCCTTCCCCAATTCTGCGCAAAGCCTCTCCCAGGTTGCGTGCGCCGCAAACAAACGGCGATTTGAAGGGGTGCTTATAAATGTGGTGCTGCTCATCTGCCGGTGTCAAGACTTCAGACTCGTCAATATAATCCACGCCGATTGCTTCGAGAATCTGCGCTTCAACAAAATGCCCAATCCGGCATTTCGCCATCACCGGAATAGAGACAGTATCCATGATCTTCAAGATCAATTCGGGGTCGCTCATGCGCGCCACCCCGCCATCGGCGCGAATGTCGGCTGGCACACGTTCCAGCGCCATCACTGCCACCGCGCCAGCATCTTCAGCAATTTTGGCATGTTCAGGTGTAACCACATCCATGATCACACCGCCCTTGAGCATCTGAGCCAGTCCCTTTTTTACAGCAAAAGTTGCAACTTGAGTTTCCATCTTTCAACCTCCGCAGCCACTGATCAGTTTACATTTAGACTGCTTAAAATTAGAATTTCAGCCCCTCACTCTTTCGAGAGACTGCCAAAAACGTGCCTTCTAATTCGATTCTACCATGCGCACCAATGCAATGCAATCACTTCAAGCTAGCGCTTGCCCATCATCCAGCATTTCTAACAAAGAATTAATACCCATGACGATTTTTCACAGTTGACTAGTCAACCGCGTTCAGGTTGTGATACAATCGGCGGGTATGGTTTCTCCGGGAGGGCCTGTGCGATGAGCAATACTAACCCACTCGATTCACAAATCTATCGTTTTGTAACCCGCCCGCGCCAGGGAAATGACCCGCGCTCCGCCAGTTTGCTGGCAGACGCCCATACGCTGGGATTGACTGCTGTACAGCGCCTGGACTGCCTGGATATCTTTTTTATCGAGGGTACCCTCGCCCCAAGCCAGGTCGCCCAACTTGCCAGCAATTTGCTGAGCGACCCCATCACCCAAAGCGTAGAATGGGGTCGTTTGCTTACTGGCGCGCCTGGCTCCAAATCGCCGGGTTACCATGTCATCGAAGCGGCTCTGCGCCCCGGCGTGACCGATCCAGTGGCAGAACAAATCGTGCGCTCCGCCAGTGTACTGGGGATTACCGGCGTCCAACGCGCCGCGGTTGGCTTGCGCTACGAGGTATACGGCGAAACGCTAACCGAAGACGATCTGCTGGCGCTTGCCAGGCGCTTGCTGGTGAACAACATTATCCAGCATTTCACGCTCGGGGAAATCGAGCCAGCTTTTCCACAAGCCGCCCAGGCTTCTGGCCAGGTAGAGGCTTTGCCCATACGCAGCAGGAGTGATGATAGGTTGCTGGCGCTTTCGGAGGAACGCCGCGCCGCCCTCGACCTGGCAGAGATGCAAGCCATCCAACAATATTATCAAGCGATAGGTCGCGATCCAACCGATGTGGAATTCGAAACCATCGCCCAAACCTGGAGCGAGCATTGCGTCCATAAGACTTTCAAAGCTGCCATCACCTTGACGCAGGAAGACTCGCCAGATGCGAGCGAAAAAACAGTTATTTCGAATTTACTGAATACCTATCTGCGAGCAGCAACGCAATCGATCCAAGCGCCCTGGGTGCGTTCGGCATTTGTGGACAATGCCGGCATGATTGATTTTGATGATGAATTCGAAGTATCCTTCAAAGTCGAGACCCACAACCACCCCTCTGCCATTGAACCCTTTGGCGGCGCCAACACCGGCGTTGGGGGCGTCATTCGCGACGTATTGGGAGTATCTGCAAAACCGATCGCTGCAACGGATATTCTGTGCTTCGGACCGCCTGACCTGCCGCTCGACCACTTGCCCGAAGGCGTGCTGCACCCGCGCCGCATTCGCAGTGGCGTGATCGCTGGTGTGCAAGATTATGGCAACAAAATCGGCATTCCAACCGTCAACGGCGCCATTGTGTATGACCCAGGCTTTACCGCCAACCCGCTCGTATTTTGCGGGTGCATCGGGATAGCACCCAAAGGCAGCCACCCGCGCCAACCTCTGCCCGGCGACCGGGTTATCGTATTGGGTGGGCGCACCGGTCGCGACGGGTTGCGCGGCGCCACCTTTTCTTCGATGACCATGGATGGGCAAACTGGTGAAGTGTCGGGCGCGTCCGTCCAAATTGGCGATCCGATCACAGAGAAAGGGTTGATCGAGGTGATCCTGCGCGCCCGCGATGCTCGCCTATATCACGCTATCACCGACTGCGGCGCTGGCGGTCTATCTTCTGCCGTGGGCGAAATGTCCAGCCAGACCGGCGCAGAAGTTGAATTACAGCATGTTGAGCTCAAGTACCCTGGCCTGGCGCCGTGGGAAATCTGGCTTTCAGAGGCGCAAGAGCGTATGGTGTTAGCTGTACCGGCAGAAAACATCCCTGCCTTGCGATCACTGTGCGATCTTTTCGAAGTGAACATAACCGATATCGGCGCTTTCAACGACAGCCAGCGCCTGGTCGTGCGCTACGCCGGGCAAGTTGTCCTGGACTTGCACAATGAATTCCTGCACAACGGCATCCCCCAACGCCAATTGCAGGCAGTGATAAGAACGCCAGCAATCCAAAGCGATGCGCCGCCAGGCCTCGCTCATATTCCCCCAACCAACGCCAACCACCCGCCATCCATCCGTTCAATCCCGTCTCATAATCCGTTGTCCAAGATGCTTTTATCCCTGCTGGCCCACCCGGACATCGCTAGCAAAGCCGATGTGGTGCACGTTTACGACCATGAAGTACAAGGGGCGACGATCATCAAGCCCTTGATCGGGAAAATGAACGACGGTCCGTCAGACGGCGCCGTCCTAAAACCATTGGCGGGGCGCGGCAGACAGGCGATTGTACTTTCCAACGGCGTCAACCCGCAGTATGGCAAAGTGGACGCCTACCGGATGGCATTGAGTGTGGTGGATGAGGCTATCCGCAATGCTGTGGCAGTCGGCGCCGACCCCCAGCGCATTGCGCTGCTGGATAATTTCTGCTGGGGCGACCCGAAACGCCCGGAAACCCTGGGCGAATTGGTGCAAGCCGCCCGCGGCTGCTACGACGCGGCTCTGTTCTACCAGACACCGTTTATCTCAGGCAAAGATTCGCTCAACAATGAGTACCTGGGCGCCGACGGGCAGCGCCACGCCATCCCACCCACCTTGCTCATCTCCGCCATCGGAATCATGGATAATTTTGAGCACACCTGCAGCATGGATTTAAAAACTGCCGGCAATCCGCTTTACCTGCTTGGAGAACACCAACACGCCTGGGGCGGCAGCCACGCCAGCCTGCTGGCGCAAACGTCCCCCACTCAAGGGCGACCGCCAGGTTTACCGCAGCAGGCTCCGCAGATCTACCAGACGCTGCACCAGGCTATCTGGCGCGGTTGGGTGCGCGCTTGCCACGATCTGAGCGAGGGCGGCCTGGGCGTCGCGGCGGCAGAAATGTGCATCGGCGGGCGTTTGGGCTTGAACCTGGTTCTGCCAGATGACGACCCTGCAACCTGGTTATACAGCGAAACCAACGGCTGCCTGCTGGTAGAAGTAGACGCCAGCCATGCGCAGCACTTCGAAGCCCTATTCAGCCAACTGGCTATTCGTAAGATCGGGATGGTCAGCAGCCAGCCGCGTTTGCAGGTGACATGCCTTGACGAATTAGCGCCCTGCATCGACATACCTCTCGAAAGGCTGCTGCAAGCCTGGAAAGGAGACAGCCGGTGAGTCTTAATACCCCAGTTAAAGCCTTAATTTTACATGCCACCGGCACCAACCGCGACCTCGAAGCTGCCCGCGCCTTCGAGATGGCCGGAGCGCTGCCCGAAATCGTCCACCTGAACCAGCTTCGCCGCCGCGAACGACGCTGGGAAGATTACCAGATTTTGACGCTGCCGGGCGGCTTTTCGTACGCCGATGCCCTGGGCGCTGGCAAATTGCTGGCCCTCGACCTGCAAGCGTTTTTTACCGAACAGGTAACCTCCTTCATCGCCAGCGGGAAACCCGTCATCGGCATCTGTAATGGCTTCCAGGCGCTGGTCAAGGCCGGCTTACTGCCAGATAGCAAACACCTAGCGAATAATCACTCGGCCCATCGCCAACAAGCCACATTGACCTTCAACGCCAACGGGCGCTTCGAATGCCGCTGGGTGCATCTGGCGCCGGTTTCACCACATTGTTTATGGACAAATGGCTTGCAGGAAATTATCTATTGCCCGGTGGCGCATGGCGAAGGTCGCTTTGTGCTACCCGATCCAGGCGATGCACAACAACTGGCGCAACAAAATCAGATTGCCCTGGTTTACGCCCAGGCAGACGGCTCGCCAGCCAACGGCGTTTATCCCCTCAACCCCAATGGATCGATCCTGGATATCGCCGGCATCTGCAACCCACAAGGCAACGTACTCGGTCTGATGCCGCACCCCGAAGACCACATCTTCCCCTTCCAGCATCCCCGCTGGCGGCGCGGCGCGTCTGGTGGACTGGGCTTGCACCTGTTCCAGAATGGCGTAAACTTTATTAAACAATAATACCCACAGGAGTCATCATGTTATCGAGCGAAGAATTGATCGGGCTGCTGCCTCAAACATTTGACCAGTCGAATCTACCCTTACCGGGCAGAGCAGCCGGCAAAGTGCGCGATTGGTATCCTTTACCCGAAGGGCGGCGTTTGCTGGTAACCACCGACCGGCTCTCAGCCTTCGACCGCATCCTGGGACGTGCCCCGTACAAAGGCCAGGTGCTCAACCAACTGGCAGCCTGGTGGTTCGAACAAACCGGGGATCTGGTCGCCAACCACATGCAATCCGTCCCCGACCCCAACGCCTTGCTGGCCACCGAAGTCGCCCCTTTCATGGTGGAAGTAATAGTGCGCGGCTACATTACCGGGGTGACCTCCACCGCCTTGTGGTATCGCTATTCCCTGAGCGAACGGCAGATTTATGGATACAATTTTCCTGAAGGGCTGCGCAAAAACCAGGCATTACCCCAGCCGATCATCACCCCCACCACCAAAGGCGGCCCAGGCGGGCATGACGAGCGCCTGACTTGCGCTGAAGTGGTGCAACATGGTATTCTCGACAGCCAAACATGGGAAGAAGTGCAACAGGCAGCCCTGGCTGTCTTTCAGCGCGGCCAACAAATTGCCCAACAGGCCGGGCTGATCCTGGTGGACACCAAATACGAATTCGGGCGCGCTCCAGATGGGCGAGTGATGTTGATTGATGAAGTGCATACGCCCGATTCCTCACGCTTCTGGAACGCAATCAGCTATCCGGCGCGTTTCGCCGCTGGCGAAGAGCCGGACAATTTTGATAAAGAATTTGTGCGGCTGGCTTATGCAGAACAGGGTTACCGCGGCGAGGGCGAACCTCCCAAGGTGCCTGATGATCTTTGGGCTGCCGCCAGCCTGCGCTATATCGCCATCTACGAAATGTTAACCGGCAATCGCTTCCAACCCGGCGCTTATCCAGTGCAGCCGCGCCTGGAAACCAATCTCCGAAAGGCAGGGATTCTATGAGCCAACCTCTCGTCGTTATCTTGATGGGCTCCAAAGCGGACCTGGCGCACTGCCAGAAGATCGCCGAGGCGGCCCAAAGTTTCGGTTTAGAAACTGTGCTGCGCATCGCTTCTGCTCACAAAACCCCTGAACACGCCCTGGCAATCCTGCACGCATTTGAAACCGACCCGCGCCCCAAAGTTTATATCACCGTCGCCGGGCGCAGCAATGCCCTGTCCGGTTTTAGCGATGGTTCGGTCAGCGCCCCGGTCATCGCCTGCCCGCCGCCTGGCGAGGCGTATGCAGGAGCAGATATTTATTCTTCGCTGCGCATGCCCTCAGGGATTGCACCTGCAGTGATACTCGATCCAGGCAATGCCGCCCTGCTGGCAGCCAAGATCCTTGGTCTGGTAGACGCCGAAGTCAGGCAGAAAGTCCAGGCTCACCAAAAGATGCAGGCCGAGAAAATTCTGGTTGACGACCGAGAGCTTGGCAATTAATGACCTATCCACTACCACTCCCCGAAAATCAACACACAGCGCAGCCACTGGTAGATACCGCTGACAAACCCCACGAAGAGTGTGGCATTATCGGGCTCTATTCACCCACCGAAGAGGTGGCGCGCATGGCTTTCTTTGGATTATTCGCCCTGCAGCATCGCGGCCAGGAAGCCGCCGGCATTGCCGTATCCGACGGGCAAAGCCTGAGAATGCACAAGGACACCGGTTTGATCACCCAAATTTTCAACCCTGGTAACCTCGATCCGCTGAAAGGCCACCTGGCGATCGGTCACACTCGCTATTCAACCACTGGCTCTTCCTCGGCGCGCAACGCCCAGCCCTTCTGGATCGAAACCCAGCACGGCCCATTAGCCGTCGCCCATAATGGCAACCTGGTCAACACGGCTGAACTGCGCGATGTACTGCTGCGCAAGGGCGTGGGTCTGTCATCGACCTCTGATTCAGAGGTGATTACCATGATGCTGGCTGGCATGCCAGGCAATAATTGGGTCGAGCGCGTCCGCCAGGCCATGCAATTATGGCAAGGCGCTTATTCGCTGGTGATCTTGACCCGCGACTGCGTGTTGGCAGTGCGCGACCCGTGGGGGTTTCGGCCGCTAAGCATCGGAATGCTGAAAAACGGTGGGCATGTCGTCGCATCGGAGTCGGGAGCATTGCGAACTCTGGACTGCCAGGCGATCCGAGAAGTCAAACCGGGTGAAATCATCCGCATGTGCAGTTCAGCCCTGAAAGTCATTCAAGCTGTACCGCCCGCACCCCAACTGGCGTTATGCACCTTCGAGCACATTTATTTTTCTCGCCCCGACAGCATCTGGGATGGGCGCAGCATCCACCATGTACGCCAGCGCCTGGGTGAGCAACTGGTGCGCGAAGCGCCCACAGCGGCAGATGTCGTCATTCCGGTGCCCGATTCATCCATCCCTGCCGCCATCGGGTACGCCAACGCCTCTGGCATCCCCTATAACGATGGCTTTATTAAGAACCGCTACATCGGACGCACGTTTATCCAGCCAACCGACTCGCTGCGTAAACAAGGCGTGGCGCTTAAATTCAATGTCGTCGAAGATAATGTGCGCGATAAAAGCCTGATTGTGATTGATGATAGCATTGTGCGCGGGAACACTTCAGGCCCATTAGTACAAATGCTGCGCCAGGCTGGCGCCCGAGAAGTGCACTTGCGCATCACCTGCCCACCCATTCGCCATTCGTGTTATATGGGAGTGGATATGGGTGGGGGCGAGCAATTAATTGCCAGCCAATCCAGCGTTGAGCAAATCCGCGCCCACATTGGCTGCGACTCGTTGCATTTTCTCTCCCTGGAAGGGATGATGCAAGCCATTGGGCGTCAAAATGGCTATTGCAATGCCTGTTTCACCGGCGTTTATCCCATTCCGGTAGACCCGGCAATTACCAAGACTGGCTTCGAAAAAACATAAAAAACTACAAAGGACCGCCCATGAATGTTTTCCTGATTGGTTCGGGAGGCCGGGAGCATGCCCTGGCATGGAAGATCGCTCAATCACCGCGTCTGGCTAAATTGGTAATAGCCCCTGGCAACCCTGGAACAGCCCAATTGGGCGAAAATGTCTCCTTGCCCATCAACGGAGAGGATGGTTTTAGCCAGGCGCTCGCCTTGTGCCAGGAACGCAAAATAGATCTGGTGGTTGTCGGCCCGGAAGTTCCCCTGGCAGCCGGGATCGCCGACGTTCTGATCTCAGCAGGCTTTCCTGTCTTTGGCCCAAACCAGGCCGGGGCGCAACTCGAGAGCAGTAAAGCCTTCGCAAAAACCTTCATGGCGCAGAACGGCATCCCCACCGCGCCGTTTGCCATCTTCGACAATTTCGAGGCTGCCCTGGCTTATGTACAACAGGCCCCCTACCCGGTGGTAATCAAAGCCTCCGGGTTAGCGGCAGGCAAAGGCGTCCTCCTGCCAGAAAGCCAGGCCGAAGCCCGCAGCGCCCTACAAGCCATGCTGCTCGACAGGCAGTTCGGCGCCGCCGGGCAGCAGGTGATCATCGAAGAACGGTTGTCGGGAGAAGAAATCTCGCTGCTGGCGTTTTGCGATGGTAAATCTGTGCAAACCATGCCACCCGCCCAGGATCACAAGCGTTTGCTCGACGGCGATCAAGGCCCCAACACAGGCGGAATGGGTGCATACACCCCTGCGCCCGTCGCCAGCCAATCAATGATCCAAGAAGCATTAAGCCGGGTATTTCAACCAACCCTGGCAGGTCTGCAAGCGCAAGGAATTCATTATGTGGGCGTGCTCTATGCCGGTTTGATCCTGACAAATCACGGTTTGAGCGTATTGGAGTTCAACTGCCGCTTTGGCGACCCTGAAACCCAGGCCATCCTGCCGCTGCTGGATAGCGACCTGCTCGAAATCATGGCGGCTTGCACACAAGGGCGCCTGGCCGGTACATCTATCCAGTGGAAAAACGGCGCTGCTGCCTGCGTGGTGGCCGCCGCCCAGGGATACCCTGGCAGTTACACCCGGGGCATCCCAATCTACGGCTTAGACAGCCCCTTGGAAAATGCCGTAGTATTTCACGCTGGCACGCGACAGCTTGGCGAGCAAATTCTTAGCGATGGTGGGCGAGTTCTGGGGATAAGCGGGTGGGGCGATGGTATCGGCGCCGCTCTGAATCACGCCTATGCAGCTTTACAAACCATCTCCTTCGACCGGATGCATTACCGGCAAGATATCGGCTGGCGCGCCCTCAATCGCCAGGCAAGAACCAGTCAGCACGCCGGCGCATACGCCAACGCCGGTGTAGATATCGACGCTGGCAATCAGGCCGTCGAACTGATGGACCAGGCGTTACGATCGACCTATGGCCCAGAAGTTCTGGCGGGTGTCGGCGCCTTCGGCGGGCTGTTCGACGCCGCCGGTTTGAAAAAACTGCGCAATCCGGTCTTGGTCGCCTCCACAGATGGCGTAGGCACCAAAGTGAAATTGGCTGCCCAGGCTGGCAGTTACGCATCCATTGGCATGGACATTGTCAACCATTGCTGCAACGATATCCTGGTTCAAGGCGCGCGCCCATTGTTCTTCCTGGATTATTTCGCCAGCAGCAAATTAAACCCCGAAATTGTTGCCCAGGTTGTGGCTGGCATGGCAGAGGCCTGCCGCGCGTCTGGCTGCGCTTTGCTGGGCGGTGAAACGGCAGAAATGCCGGGTGTGTACGCCCCTGACCAGTTCGATATTGTCGGAACCATCGTCGGCGTGGTCGAAAAAAGCCAGATTCTGCCGCGCCAGGATATCCAGGCGGGTGACATGCTAGTTGGGCTGCGTTCGTCCGGCGCCCACACCAACGGCTATTCGCTCATCCGCCAGGTGTTCTCCAACACCCCGTTGGAAACGATTTTCCCCGAATTGGATGAGGCGCTGGGAACGGCCTTGCTGGCGCCGCACCGCTCCTACCTGCCTGTGCTGGATCCTATCCTGATCAACCAACCTGGTTGGATCAAAGCGTTGGCGCACATCACCGGCGGTGGGTTAGTTGAAAATTTACCGCGCGTTTTGCCATCTGGGATGGGCGCCGAAATCAGCGTCGGTAGTTGGTCAATCCCGCCCTTGTTCAAGCTAATCCAACAACATGGCCAAATCCAGGAGCAAGAGATGTACCGGGTGTTCAATATGGGGATTGGCATGGTGTGCATCTGCGCTCCGCAAGACCTGGCGTCTCTCCAGGCTGCGTTCGGAGAAGAGAGTTTTGTAATTGGCGCAATTGTCAACGACCCAGACCATCGGGTTACCTTGAAATAGGAAGCGTTATGCCAGAAACTTCGCACCCCCGGCAAAAATTAGTCGTCTTGATCTCCGGCAACGGCTCGAACTTACAAGCCATCCTGGACGCCTGCGCCGGCAGAGCGCTGGCTGCTCAAGTCGTCGCTGTGATCTCGAATAAAATAGACGCCTATGGCCTGGAGCGCGCTCGCCGGGCTGGCATTCCAGCGATTTACCACCCCAAGCCCAAAGACCAAGACCGCCGCGCCTATGACGCCGGGCTTGCCCAGGTGGTTAGCGCTTATCGACCGGACTGGGTGGTGTTGGCTGGCTGGATGCGCGTGTTAAGCGCCGAATTCCTCAACCATTTTCCCAACCGGGTTATCAACCTGCACCCCGCGTTACCCGGGATGTTCCCCGGAACACATGCCATCCAACGGGCTTTTGAGGCTTACCAACGCGGCGAGATCGAGTTCACCGGCGTCATGGTGCATCTTGTCCCCGATGAGGGCGTCGACGTTGGCCCCGTGCTGCTGCAAGCAACCGCGCCCATCCACGTTCACGACACATTGGAAACTTTAGAAGATCGCATTCATGCCATCGAACATCGCCTGCTGGTACAGGCGCTGGCTTTGGTTACCCAAACTGCAAAAACAAAATCATGAAAATAACAGGAGATGAACATGCCCCAAGCAATTCTTTCAGTACATGATAAAACTGGCCTGGTCGACTTTGCTCGCCAACTGAGCGATTTGGGCTGGAAGCTGCTGGCTTCAGGAGGCAGCGCCAAAATGCTGCGCGAGAACGGCGTCGCCGCGCAAGAAGTCGCCGAGTATACCCATTCCCCTGAGATCCTGGGCGGGCGCGTCAAGACCCTGCATCCTGCCATCCACGGCGGGCTGCTGGCGCGACCAACCGCCGGCGACCAGACTGAATTGCAAAATTTGGGGTGGGATTTCATCGACCTGGTGGCTGTAAACCTGTATCCTTTCGAACAAACCATAGCCAAAGCCGGCGTCACCCTGGAAGAAGCGATTGAAAATATCGACATCGGCGGCGTCACCCTGATTCGCGCCGCTGCCAAGAACCACGCCCGAGTCACCCTGGTTTGCGACCCGGCAGATTACAAAGCAGTTCTGGCAGAACTGCGCCAGGGAATGGTAAGCGCCGAAACCCGCCGCCGCCTGGCTGTTAAGGGCTTTCACCTGACTACCCACTACGACCGGGCGATCCATCACTATCTGTCTGGCTTGGATGCCACCGAAGCCCCGATCCAAATTAATCTACATCCAGTCAGCGTGCTGCGCTATGGCGAAAATCCTCACCAGCAAGCCACCCTGTACAGCTACCAACCCGAGGTAGGCCCCCTGGGCGGCGAAGTACTGCAGGGCAAAGCCCTATCCTACAATAATCTGCTCGACCTGGATGCTGCCTGGCGGGGTGCGGTCTCTTTCGAACGCCCCAGCGTTTGCATCGTCAAGCATCTTTCGCCATGCGGCATGGCTTCGGCAGGCAGCCTGGTCGAGGCGTTCCATCCCTCCCTGGCGTGCGACCCGGTTTCGGCTTTCGGCGGCGTGATTGCCGTAAACAAACCATTCGATGAAGAGATTGCCAACGCCTTGGGAGAGCTGTTCGTCGAGTGCATCGCCGCCCCTGGCTTCACCCCCGCTGCTCTGCAGGTTTTATCGAAGCGCAAGAACCTGCGCCTGGTGCAAATGCCCGATACCAGCATCCAACCTCTATACGAACTGCGCTCGGTCAACCAGGGCGTGCTGCGCCAATCGCTCGATCTGGGCGATCCGCCAGAGGCCGAATGGAAAGTGGTCTCGCAGCGCCAGCCAGACGCCGCCGAGATGATCGCCCTGCGTTTCGCCTGGAAGGCCTGCCAGCACGTCAAATCCAATGCTATCGTCTTCGCCCAGGGTGAAGCCACGGTTGGCATCGGCGGCGGTCAGCCCAACCGGGTCGACTGCGTGCGCATTGCCGCTCAGCGCGCCGGAGAAAAAGCCAGAGGCGCAGTCATGGCTTCCGACGCCTTCTTCCCCTTCCCTGATTCGGTCGAAGAAGCCGCCAAAGCCGGCATCCGTGCTATCATTGCTCCCGGCGGCTCGCTGCGTGACGCGGAGGCGATCGCCGCTGCTGATGCACATGACATCGCCATGCTGTTTACCGGCGTGCGCCATTTCCGGCATTAAGCCATTCACAATCGAGGAGTATCTTGCATGAATGAGGAACTTTTCAACCAGTTCGAAGCCCTGACTTTTGACGATGTCTTGATCGTACCGGGCTACACCGAGGTGCTGCCCGACCAAACCGATATTATCGCCCAGCTAACGCGCGAGATTCGCCTGAACATTCCCTTGATGTCCGCCGCAATGGATACAGTTACAGAAGCGCGCCTGGCGATCGCCCTGGCGCGCGAGGGCGGCATCGGCATCATCCACCGCAACCTGCCGCCCCAGGCGCAAGCCGCCGAAGTCGACAAAGTGAAACGCTCGCAATCGGGCATGATCGTTGAACCGGTCACCCTGCCGCCCGACGCCCTGCTGCAAGACGCAGAACATATCATGTCAACCTACCATATCAGCGGGGTACCGGTAACCGATTCCCAGGGTAAGCTGGTTGGCATTATCACCAATCGTGATATGCGCTTTATCGAACCCGAGGATTACCACCACCCCATCCGGGATTTTATGACCCACCAACCCCTGGTGACCGCCCCGGTCGGCATCAGCCTGGATGAAGCCAAACGCCTATTGCACCAGCACCGCATCGAAAAACTGCCCCTGGTCGACGAAGCCGGCGTTCTCAAAGGCCTGCTGACTTATAAAGACATCCAAAAAGCGCGCGATTTTCCCCAAGCTGCTCGCGATTCCCAGGGTCGCCTGTTGGTTGGCGCAGCAGTAGGCGTGGGCGCCGACCTGGAGGAGCGCGTCGCCGCTCTGGCAGCTGAAGAAATCGATGTAGTAGTCATCGACACAGCCCACGGGCATTCGCAAGGCGTCATTCACGCAATTCAACGTATCCGCGACGCCTGGCCGAACTTACCCATCATCGCCGGGAACGTGGTTACCGAGGAAGGGGTCGAGGCTCTGATCAAAGCCGGCGCTGAGGCGGTCAAGGTTGGCGTGGGCGCCGGGTCAATCTGCACCACCCGAGTCATTTCAGGCGCTGGCATGCCGCAGGTCAGCGCCATTTATGCTTGCGCCCAGGCAGCCAGCAAACATGGCATTCCCCTGATCGCCGATGGCGGCGTCAAATACAGCGGTGATATCGTCAAAGCCCTGGTCGCTGGCGCTAATGTTGTCATGCTCGGCAGCTTGCTGGCTGGTTTGGAAGAGTCGCCCGGCGAAGTGGTGCTTTTCGAAGGGCGGCGCTTCAAAGATTACCGCGGCATGGGCAGCCTGGGCGCCATGCAAGGCTACGGGCGCGACCGGTACGCCAGCGCTCAGGCCGGCAGCGGCAAACTGGTGCCTGAAGGCATTGAAGGGCGCGTGCCTTACAAAGGCAACTTGCATGACTACGTCTACCAACTGGTGGGCGGCCTGCGCTCGGGCATGGGCTACGCCGGCGCCGCTACCCTCAAGGACCTGCGCCAGCACACCCGCCTGGTGCGCATCACCAATGCCGGCTTGATTGAAAGCCACCCGCATGACGTGCTGATCACCAAAGAGGCCCCCAACTACCAGGTCAGCCCGGGCTTACCGTGACCAATTGCCCGGTGAGGGGTTTTTATGATAGCTTGATGGTAGTCAACTGCAGCAGCATACAATACTCTTAGCTATGGAGGAACGAATGCCTGAACAAACTGGCTTATTGCAAGGTAAAACTGCATTGATCTTTGGGGTAGCAAACGACCGTTCGATCGCCTGGGGCATCGCCCAGGCTTTTCACCAACATGGCGCTAAAATCGGCCTGAGCTATGCCAGCCCAGCCCTCGAGCGGCGCGTGAAACCGCTGGCAGAGCAGCTAGGCAGCGCTTTCGTGGAAGAATGCGATGTCGCCTCCGACGAACATATTCAGCGCGTCGCCGAGAAGGCCGCCCAAACTTATGGAGAAATCGATATTCTGGTGCACTCGATCGGCTTTGCTGACCGCAACGAATTGACCGGCCCGTACTACAACACCAGCCGGGCCGGTTTTCACCTGGCCATGGACATCAGCGTTTATTCGTTCACCGCGCTGGCAAAAGCCTTCCAACCGTTCTTGCGGCCGGGCGGGGCGTTGCTGACTCTGACTTACTATGGCTCAGAAAAGGTCTCGCCCAATTATAATGTGATGGGCGTGGCGAAAGCCGCCCTGGAAGCCTCTGTGCGATACCTGGCTTATGACTTTGGTTCGCATGGCGTGCGCGTCAACGCCATTTCCGCCGGGCCAATCCGTACCCTGGCTTCCCAGGGCGTATCGGGTTTCAAAACCATGTACCGGCGTTTTGCTGAGATCGCCCCCTTGCATGAAAATATTTCCATCGAAGATGTCGGTGGTACGGCTGTCTATTTATGCTCCAACCTGGCAGCCAAGACAACCGGGCAGGTCGTCTTCGTCGATTCGGGGTACAATATTCTCGGGATCCCCGAACCCGTCGAATGAAATGACGGGTACCCCGTCGAATGAAATGACGGGTATCCCGTTGAGTAAGATATCGGGGAAAATCGTCGCACGACAGGGAGTGAGTATGTTTCGTAGAAAAGATGACGCCTCCACCGCCTCGCTGCCGCAAACACCCATGCCGGCAGAAAGAGTGACCTCTATACTCGGGCAAGATATTGCATGGAAAGGCAACCTGAGTGGCATCGGTGGTGTGCGCATCGAGGGCGCTTTCGAAGGCGAGATTGCCCTGCGCGGGCTGTTGGTGATCGGCGCTACCGGGCGGGTGACCTGCCCGCACCTGCGCGCCAATGTTGTGATCATTGCCGGCGCCGTGCGCGGCGATATTACCGCCGAGAAAGTTGAAATCCGCGCTACCGGACGGGTATGGGGCGATGTGGTGACGGCTGCCTTTGCAACAGAAGAAGGCGCTTTCTTGCGCGGCCAAATCCGTATGGAGGACAGCGTAGACGTGGGGGTGGGCGAACTGCCGCTGTCACCTCAGGACGAAGAAGAGATCATCACTGATGAATAAGGTTTCCAGAGAGCTAACGCGGCGTCGCCGAAGGAATCGGCGTTAGCGAAGAGATGGCTGTGGTAGCCGAGGTGGGCGATGGCGTTGGTGAAATTTCCGCTTCCTTCGTCGGGGCAAGCAGAACGGGTTGGGGAGAAACCTGGCTCTCCAGGTGTAATTCTGCGGCGGTCTCATTCAAAAAACTGGCCAACCCGGGCGTCTGATCAATGGTGAAATAGAAACGAAAGAGTTGCGATCCGGCGTCGCTCAACGCCCAGCGCACGATCCGCCAGGTTTGCAAAGCAGGTTCGGCTTTTCCAAAAGGCAATAAATCAACTGCCGCTGCCCATTGCGGATTTTGCTTTCCATACGGCTCCAAAATTTTGACCATCGAACGTCTCAGAGGCAATGCGCCAGTCGCCTGCACCAGGCGAACTTGCTGCTCTGGCTGCGCTAGCCACCTGGTAAAAAGCCAGGTTGCCAACTGCTGTTCGGGCGAAGCCGGCAAAAGTTGGTACGAAGGCCCGTACACAGGCATGACTGACTTGCCATCCAGCGTAGGAAATGGCAGCACAGTCCAATCATCGACAAATTCAACCGTTCGCCAGGCCTGCACCTGGTAGGGAATATCCAAAAGGCTGGCGCTGGAAAACACCCCCAGTCGCATGGCGAACTCCGGTTCGGGGTACTGACTTGACGACAGCCAAGCGCAGCCCGAATCGTAAAGTTGACGCAAGAAGGTTAACGCCTCAACCACCGCTGGGGTGTCGAATTGATAAGGGCTTTCGCCTTGACCAATCTCAGAAGCGACGATCTGCCCCCCAAATGCTGCAATCCATCCCAACATCACCGGATAATCGGTCGAGATAATCCAACCTCCAGTAAGATCATTACTCCGATCATCATCTTGCATGTTCAGGCGAGCCATGGCGCAGGCCTGCTGCTGGAACTCCTCCGGAGTGGCTGGCGGGCTGAGAAAACCCAGCGTGCGCGCCCAACCGCGGTTATAGAATATCAATTGGGCAGAACGTTGGGCTGGAAAGCCCAGACGCCGTCCAGGAACGACATCGTACTGCCAAAAAACCGGGTAAAAGTCGGACTTTTCCTGGGCTGTCAGCCCCCATTGAATATCATCGATATAAGCGTCCCAATCGACCAGTTGACGCGGTTTGTCAGCCGTAGAAAGCAATGCATCCCAGACCTGAGCCTGGTAGTGGTATCCCATTACCAGGTTGGGCAGTTGATTGTCTTGAATCGCCGCTTCCATCTGCTCATTCATGTCATCCAGGTTGTTCAGTTCCACAGCCACCACGATAATCTTCCACGGGTTGCTGGTGTTAAAGTCGTCTACCAAAGCGCGCATGGTATCTGAAGCCGCTCCAGACCAGGTGTGCCAGTAATGGATGATTTTCCCTCGCACATCCTGTTCGCTTAACCCCAGGCGGCTGGCGGGGGTCGCGCTGGCAGACGGCGTGCGGCTGGGGGCTACCGGGGTGCGGGTGGGCGACGCGCTGGTGGAGGTTTCCTGCGGCGCTGGAGTTTCAGTTGGAACAACGGGCAATGCCGGCGAGCAAGCCACCGCTAACAGCAAGCCTGCCAGCAACCACCGGCGTAACCGGATCCAAGGGGAAAGAAAATGCCTGCTTCTCATCACTTTGCCTGTAAGGCCTATAGTTTATCATACATGGGAAGGACATCACTTTGTAAGGCAAAGACTACAAGAAGACTACCCTCTGTCTGATAGCCGCTACGTCAAAATTTGCTAAAATAATTGCAGGAATGGACTTTTTTACATTTCTGAAGAAAACGTTGTTCCGACCAAAATGGGTTGCCTTATTAAAGATGGAGTCCGACCATGAAAACAAATTATTCTTGCCAAATAAAATTCTTCCGCCAGGCCTTTCTACTCGCTGCCAGCCTGACTTTGATATTGCTTCAAATTGCTCCAACTGCACAAGCAGCCAGTCTTAATCACAATCCCACCCTTGCGCCCAACCCCATCCTTGGAAATGACCAGCCAGTCCGGGATCTCAATCCGCGCCTGATCGCCAGTGATGAACAGGGGATCACCCTTGAACTCTCTCGCTCAGAATTTGAGATTGAACAAAAAGTGATCGACGGCAAAACATGCCAGGTGATTTCTATCGCCGGTTATGGCGTCACCGACCAACCTGGTCAGGCAGAGTTGCCGGTGCGCGGCGCCATGTTAGGCATTCCAGTGCTTTCCGACCCCACCTTGGAGATCATCCAGGCCAAGTCCGTAACTTTACCGGGCAAATACCAGCTTTGCACCACCGAAACACCCATCCTCGATTTGGAAATACCCGGCAACCTGGCGTTTGAAGACGGATCGATGCTCCAGGATTCAGAGGTTACCCGGCTGGTTGGTTTTCAGCCGTCTGAGCCAGCCGAGCTATCTGAAACAGCCTTCCTTCGCAGCCAACGCATCGCTCAGATCAGGCTCTACCCCTTTCAATACAATGCCATCAGCGGCGAACTGCGCTACTACGAACTGATTACTGCTCGTTTGGTTTTCAATGTCGAGACTTCATCGCCAGAGCTGAGCGTCAAAGGCGTGCTTACCAGCGTTCCTGAAGGCGCGTTCGAGTCGATTTTACAAGACTCCTTGCTCAATTACGAGCAGGCTTATGGCTGGCGAGCCGCCAACCAAAATGGCGTGAGCGTACAAACCAATCAGATCACAAGTCGCCAGCCATCTTATAAAGTGATGGTCAACCAGGATAGCTTCTACCAGATCACCTATGAAGCGTTGGTAGAGATTGCGGGGGAAGATCTGTCATCTATTCAGCCATCGGGTGCATTTCAACTCTTTGCCGGAGGGGATTATACCTATGGCCAGGAAGTCGCTATCGAAGTGTTTGATGACGATGGCGTCTTCGGCCAGGGCGATTATTTGCTTTTCTACGGTCAAAAGGCGGACACCCGCTATTCAGACACCAGTGTCTATTACCTGACCTGGGGTTCAAATCCAGGACGACGAGCTGGCCTGATCGATAGCGCGCCTACCGGTGATACGCCAATACCCTATTTCAAGAATACCATTCGCCTTGAGAAAAATTCTCTCTACATGAGCAATTATCCAAGCGGAGCAATCAAAGATGTCTGGTACTGGGATTACATCCAAAACAGCGGTTTAAAAACATTCTATTTCACGACCGAGACGGCAGCGCTCGATGCAACCCTGACAGCCACCGTCCGAGGGGTAATACAGAGCTACTCGGGCGGCCAACAACATCATACTCAAATCTTTCTTAACGGCAACCTGATTGATGATACACTTTGGAGAAAAGGCGACACGTATTTCTTCGAGACAGAAGTGCCACAAAGCTATCTTATCCAGGGCCAAAACACGATCACCGTTCAATCCTTGCTAGATAACGGCATCACTTCTGGCATTGTCTTGATCAACTGGTTCGAGATTGATTTCTGGAGTCAATTCATCGCACAAAACGACTCCTTAATGTTTTTGGTCGCCGGCGATAATGAGGCTGATATCCAAGTAAGCGGTTTTTCCAGCGCGCAGGTCGACCTGTTTGATATCACAGATCCTCACAATATTGCTCGCCTGATAAATATCTCACTCGTGCAAGAAGAAAGCGATTTCACACTGGAATTTACAAAGAACAGCCTTGAAGATCGACTCTACTTCGCTCAATCGCCAGCCGCGCTTCTCGACCCCTTAAAAATAGAGAGTGACAGGGTTACCAACTTGCGCTCCAGCCATAACGCGGCCGATTATCTGATCATCACCCACGCCAATTTCATCGATGAAGTACAACCACTTGCCGACTGGCGTTCTGAACACGGGTTGCGCAGCATGGTTATCGATGTTGCCGATATCTATGACGAATTTAGCGGGGGCGTCATGTCGGCAGAAGCTATTCGCGACTTCCTGGCTTATGCCTACGTGAACTGGCAGAGGCCGGCGCCTTTATATGTCTTGCTAGTAGGTGACGGTCATTACGACCCGCGCAATTACCTCGGAACCGGCACGCCAACTTTCATCCCCCCTTATCTGGACTTTGTCGATAGGTGGTTAGGTATGACAGCCAGTGAGAATCGCTTCGTCGCCATAAGCGGTGAAGATTACCTGCCAGATATGCACATCGGGCGTATTCCGGTGACAAACCGCTCTCAAGCCAGCGCTGTTGTTTCCAAGATCCTGGCATATGAGCAAAACCAACCGGCAACGGATTGGAACTCCAATGTTCTGTTTATTGCCGACAACCCGGATAGCGGCGGCAATTTCCCGGCTTACTCGAATATCATTATCGACAATTTCCTCCCTGCAGCATACACTGCCAAGAGAATTTACTATGGCAGCACACATACTACAGTCACTTCAACCCGCGCCGCAATCCTGGATAGCATCAACAGCGGCGCATTGATCGTCAACTATGTCGGTCACGGCGCTGTGCAGTCCTGGGCTTCCGAGAATTTCTTCTCAGTAAATTCGATCCCGTCTCTAACTAATACCGATCGATTGCCAATGGTTGCTTCATTCTCCTGCCTATCTAGCTCCTTCCACTACCCCACCTCCGGCGCCAACGACCCGAGCGCTTTGACAGAGAAACTAATTCTGAGCGCCAATAACGGCGCCATTGCTACCTTTGGGTCAGCCGGCATGGGATTGGCCTCCGGACAAGATTATCTTAATCGCGGCTTGTACAACGCTATCTTCTCTGAAAACGTTACTCGCGCCGGGGCTGCTGCCACGCACGCCAAACTTTACGTGTACGCCACTACCGGCGCCTACCAGGATTTGATCGACAATTATACCTTCTTGGGTGATCCGGCCACATTACTCAAAGTCATGCCAGACCCCGAAAGAAATAACCTTTCATATCTGGACGCAGAGCCTGGCCCTGCCCTGGTCGAAATCTCCTGGGCAACAGAGTCCGATATCGGCAACTTGGGCTTTAATATCTACCAGGCGCAAAGCCTGGAAGGGTCACGCCAGAAAATCAATGCCAAACTCATTCCCCCTCAGTCAACGGTTACCCTATCGAACGGCAGCGGATACAGCTTTATTGATACAGCAACCCAACCTGGCCTGACGTATTTCTATTGGATTGAGCTTGTATACACCGGCGGCAACGCCTTTAGCGAAAATGTCTCTGCCACGCCAAACTGGGCGCTCTATCTCCCCATGCTGCAGCGTAAGTAAACGCGCCAGTAGAAGAAAACACAGAGGTATAATACTATGAACGATGCAAAGTCCAGAAAAACAGACTCTACTGATTGTTGACGACTCGCCAATAAGCATCGAGATCCTGCGAAGCTTGCTGGAGAGAAAGTACCGGCTGAAAGTCGCCTTGAATGGCGCTAAAGCCCTTCAGTTGGCGTTTGCGCCGAAAAAACCGGATTTGATCTTGCTAGATATTACAATGCCCGACATGAATGGTTATCAGGTTAGCGAACAGTTAAAAGCCAACCCTATGACCCGAGATATCCCGGTCATTTTTGTCAGCGCTTTGGAAGAGACCCTGGACAAAGTGCACGCTTTCGAGGCTGGCGGCGTGGATTACATCACCAAACCCTTCGAACCAGAAGAAGTTCTGGCAAGGGTGCGCACACATCTACAAATTCAGAGCTTGAATCGCAGTCTAAGAGAAGAGATAACCCTGCGCCAGGAAGCTCAGTCTGCCCTTCAGCAGATCAACGATACGCTAGAAAAACGCGTCCAGGAGCGCACAGAGGAACTTGCCGCTGCTAATCAACGCCTGCAACAGGAAATAAAAGAACGCATCAACACCGCTCAAGTTAACGAACGGTTGTTGCAGCAGGTGCGTAACCTGGCCAGTTACCAGCAATCGATGGTAGAAGAAGAACGTACTCGCATTGCGCGCGAATTACACGATGAGTTTGGGCAGGTGCTCACTGGCATGAAAATGGAGACCTCCTGGCTTTCCAAACAAATCCCCGATCAAGACACACCCGTCGCGCAAGGCCTCAAAAGAATTTCGCATTATTTGGATGAAACCATCCAATTGGTACGCCGGGTGGCGCATGAGCTTCGGCCAGGAGTATTGGACGAATTGGGGCTGTTAGCAGCATTAGAATGGTCGGTGCAAGAATTCGCCTCCCGTACAGGCATCCATTGCAAACTCGATTTGCAAAGCGAGGTCAGCACCTTCGGGCGCGATATAGATACCACTGTCTTTCGTATCTGCCAGGAAGCGCTCACCAATATTGCCCGGCACGCCCAGGCCGGCGAAGCCAAGATCACTTTGAACAAAACGCCTACGCACATCGAGTTCAATGTGCAAGACAACGGCAAAGGGATTACTCAAGAGCAAATTACCGGCGCAAAATCATTTGGTATCATGGGAATGCGTGAGCGAGTTAGAATTTGGGATGGAGAAATCTCCTTCACCAGCCAACCCGGACAAGGAACCACCGTACAAATTCGCATCCCGTATAACCATTAGTGAGGTAAAGATGATTCGGGTACTCATTGCCGATGATCATGTCATTGTACGGCGCGGTTTGCGCCAAATCCTGGCCGAGGCTGGCGATATTCAGCTGACCGGTGAAGCCAGTAATGGACGCGAAGTACTCCGCATGCTGCGTGAAAACTGGTACGATGTCCTGGTCTTAGATATTTCGATGCCCGAAGTTACCGGTCTGGAAGTTTTACAAGATATACAGAAAATGAAGCCGCGCCCGAAGGCTTTGATGCTCAGCATGTATCCTGAAAAGCAATTCGCCATCCGCGCTCTAAAAAGTGGGGCCACCGGTTATCTGACCAAAGATAGCGCCCCAGAAGAGCTCTTGACTGCCATTCGAGAAGTCGCCTGTGGTCGAAAATACATCACTCACCAATTGGCAGAGATTCTGGCTGATGAAGTCCTCTTCGAAACAGAAAAGCCCGCCCATGAACTGCTTTCCGAACGCGAGAGACAGGTATGGCGCCTCCTTGCCCAGGGTAAGGGTATCACTGAAATCGCCTCAATTCTCTATCTGAGCCCTAAAACCATCAGCACCTACCGCCGGCGCGTCCTGGAAAAATTACGCTTGAATAATAACGCCGAACTCATCCGGTACGCCATCGAAACCGGCGTCATCCAATGAAAATGTAAGATAAATCCTACACAACTGGGGGAATTTCACCGACTTTTCTTCTCGTCGATTACAGGTAAACTGAGGGTAGAATCCGGTGGCCTTTGCTGGTCGTCTCGCAGCAACGCATCCCGGCCAAGATATGAGGCGCAATGAAACAGAAAACGAATAATTCAACGCCATATGATTCTGCAGATGCCTTGCCGGTGAAATCGCAATTCATCGAAAAGCGCCGCCTGAACCAATTAAAGGCGCTGCAAATAATGGGGCAAACTGTTACCTCCAGCCTGGATCTAGAGACTGTTTTCGACACAGTTCTGCAACAAATTGTCAAAGTAGTACATGCCACCGGCGCATCGATCTTACTGTCGGACGCAAACGGATTGTACTTCGCAGCCGCCTGCGGGAAAGGATCGCACTCCCTGAAAGGACAGCATGTACCTCTACAAGGTAGCGTGGCAGGGATTGTCTTTCAGACCGCCAAAGCCCTGGTAATTACCGACGCCGTGACCAGCAAACGCGTCCACCGCCCTTCTGGACAGCTGACCGGCCAGACGGTTGGTTCGCTGCTGGCTGCCCCACTGCGGATTGGCGATCAAACCCTGGGCGTCATGGAAGCCGTACATACCCAGCAAAATAAATTTGGCGACGACGACCTGCGTCTTTTGGAAACTGCAGCCAGTTGGGCTTCGATTGCCATCCGCAACGCTCGCCAACACGCTGACCTGGAACGGCAAATCCAGGAGCGCAGCGAGATGGAGCTTGCCCGCCAAACCGCCGAAGCATCCAATCGAGCCAAGAGCGAATTTCTCGCCAATATGTCGCACGAAATTCGCACCCCCATGAACGCTATCCTGGGCTTCAGCCACCTGGCTTTGAAATCGGCTTCGGATACCAAGCAGAAGGATTACCTGACCAAAGTTCAATCCTCAGCTTACTTACTCCTTCAACTATTGGATAATATCCTCAATTATTCAAAACTCGAAGCCGGGCGGGTGGAGCTAGAGGTCGCGCCGTTCAGACTCGATCTCGAACTCGAAAGGTTGGCAATGGTCTTCTCAGCCAACGCAGCAGAAAAAGACTTGAAATTAAATCTCTCAATCGCCCCGGATGTGCCAGTAGAATTGTTGGGCGATCCAGTCAGGTTGTTAAATGCCCTCGAAAATTTCGTCGACAATGCCATTAAGTTTACCGAGCAAGGCAGTATCTTGATCAATGTGGAAACGCAAAAATACCAAGATTCCATGGTCACGTTGCGCTTCACATTCCGGGATACAGGCATTGGGATGAGTACAACTCAAATCGCCCAACTTTTCCAGCCCTTCGTTCAAGCCGATGCTTCAACCACTCGAAAATATGGCGGTCTTGGCCTGGGGCTGGCAATCAGCAAACGTTTGATAGACATCATGGACGGTACGATCACCGTCGAAAGCAAGCCGTCTGTCGGCAGCGTTTTCACGGTGATTCTACCTTTCTTCTTGCAGCCCGAAACTCCGAAACACCAGGTCATGCCTGCTATTCGTGGTAACCTGCGCGTGCTTGTCGTTGATGATGACTCGTCTTCTTGCCTCTTATTTGAAAACATCCTCCGCAGTATGAAGTTCGCTGTCAGCATCACTTCGTCTGGCCTGGCCGCCCTTGCTGAACTGGAACGCGCCATTCAAGCCCAGGAGCAGCCCTATGATCTGGTGATCCTGGATTGCAAAGCGCCCGGGCAGGATGGGCTGGGAATCGCCCACAGTATCAAAACTAACCAGCGCTTGCCTCAAGCGCCAGCTATCATCGTCACCACCACCCACGGAAACCAAACACTTTTTGAACAGGCTAACCAATTACATCTCGATGGCTTCCTTCTCAAACCAATCAATAGCTCTTTACTGCTCGATTGCATACAAGATATTTTCTGGCAACGTTGGCCTTCACAGGCCGATGCAGCCTTGCTGGCGCAGCTGGAAGAGCAGCACACTGAGGCTTTAATCGGAAAACGGGTATTGTTGGTAGAAGACAACGAGATCAACCGTCAGATAGCTCGCGAGATCATGCAAAAAGTTGGGATTACTGTCCTCGAAGCTCAAGATGGGCAACAAGCAATAGAAATGGTGCTCAAATATGCCGCCCAGCTCGACGCGGTGTTGATGGATGTGGCCATGCCAGGCATGGATGGTTACGAGGCCACCAGGCGTATCCTCAGTCGCCCAATCGGAAAAGCCCTCCCCATTATTGCCATGACTGCTAATGCTTTTCGTGAAGACAGGCAAAAAAGCTTGCAGGCTGGCATGGTCGATCATATCGCCAAACCGATCGATCCACAAGAATTTCTGAACGTTTTAACAAAACAATTTTTCTCTGTACCCGGCGGCGCTAATGCCGAGCCTTTAACCAATTTGAATAACACTCAAACGGAAGAGGCCGCCTACACGCCATCTTCAAAAGCAAAGCTCAAAGAATTTGCAAAGCCAGAAATAATCCCGCCTGCTACCAAAAACGATCCTTCAGCTATTCATGAATTAAAACCATTGCTGTTAGAGTTGAGCAGGCTTTTAGAACAATGTGACACAGAAGCTCTATCCGTAGTGGGCGTGTTACAAGAACATGCCCAAAATGCCATTTTGCAAAAACAATTGGTGTATATCCAAGCGCGTCTACAAGAATACGATTTCATTGCCGCGACTAAAGCGTTAGAAGTGTTGTTATCCGAATAGAGGTATCGCTTTATGGAAAAACAATCGCCCCAACAAACAGTTTTGATTGTCGACGACCAACCGATGAATGTTGATATCCTTTATGATGTTTTACGTTCAAATTACCGGGTAAAGGTGGCTCTTAATGGCGAACAGGCATTAAACATAACCAGTTCGCACTCCCAGCCCGATCTGATCTTACTCGATATTATGATGCCCGGCATGGATGGTTACGAGGTATGCCGGCGGCTCAAGGCAAACCCCTTCACGCGCTCCATTCCGGTGATTTTCGTCACTGCGATGGCAGATGTGGTCGATGAGAGCAAGGGATTCGAACTGGGGGCGGTAGACTATATCACGAAGCCGTTCAGCCCACCCCTGGTTCAAGCGCGTGTGCGCGCTCAACTGGCGCTTTACGATCAAAGCCGCAGCCTGGAAGAAATGGTTCGCAGGCGCACCGCAGAATTGCAGCGCGCCAATCTGCGCCTGGCGCAAGAACGTTCACGGTTCGAATGGGTGGTGCGCACTGCTCAGGACGGCTACCTGATCTTGGACCAGGAAGGGCGAATCCTGTTTGCCAATGAACAAGCGCGTATCTATTTGGATCTACCGCCCGATCTTTCCCCAGTTCATGACACTTTCATGAGCCTTGTTAAACGGCAATACCAGCTTGAATCAAGCGACGCCTGGTCTGCGCCGTTAAACCAGACATCTTCCCAACCGCGTTATTTGATCCGGCCTGAAACATCCACCGCTCAGGCGTTTTGGATTTCGGTGGAAATCCTTCCAATGTCAGAAGATGACCCGGAGAAGCATTGGGTTGTCCGCTTACAAGATGTCACCGAGCAAATCAATACCTGGAGCAATTGGGGGGCTTTTTCGGAAATGGTCTCGCACAAACTTCGCACTCCCATGTCCATCGCCATGACCAGCGTTGAACTTCTGGCCAACCACTGCGCCGATTTACCCGTGGAGGAAGTGATGGTGACCGCCAGTTTTGCCCAAAAAGGTATCCAGCGCCTGTCGAAAACTATCGAAGATGTACTGGCTTACATGGATACGCCTGTAATAGCAGTGACAGGCGAAGGTTTTGCGCTCAATGAGTTGCAACCCCTGACGGCCGATATCGCAGAAAGCCTGGAAATTGACAACATTGGGGTTGCCAGCACCAGCGAACTCGTTAACTGCAATCTGGTTTTATCTCGCCGGGCTTTTGAACGCATTTTATGGGAATTGCTGGAGAATTCCCGCAAGTTTCATCCGAAGAAAGCACCCAGAGTTGAAATTCTAGTCTTGCCCACCCAGGAAGGCAAGGCATGTATCCAGGTCAGGGAACAGACAGACCAGGTGAACTTCTTCCCTGGTTTGGACTTCCATCCCGGGGATAACAAAAATGCCGCTCCCTTCGGCGGCCTTTATGGTTGCACCTGTGTTCTCCGCTGTGTTATGGTCTGTTACGGCAATCATATTCAGGCCTTTGGCCTTGGCTGCGTGAATGATTTTCGGCGGGGTCATTTCCTGTTCCGCACACGGTGAGAG
>JAGUYW010000001.1 GCA_020061105.1 Anaerolineales bacterium
ATTACTTCGGCCTGCCTTCTTTGGTCGTCAAACGGCTTACCGGGCGCTGGATTCTATCGCCCACACGCTGGAACCTGGCGCTCACCGACCGCCTGGTGCGCCGCCAATACCAGCCCGCCACCGAGCACCCGGACGGCGTGCTCACTTTTTTCATCGCCCGCCGTAAAACCAGCTAAGTATGTTTTATAATTCTCTTCTATGAAAGAACCCAGTGTTCTCGATTTCGTCAAATCTCGCCTGATGCCGTGGAAATACCCCCCGGTTGAGTTGCCCCCAGAAACGGAGCCAACTGACGATCTTTCCACCAGCGCAGTCAGCCAGGTCGCACCTGCGCCGGAAGCAGCCTCCCGCACGACGGGCGCGCTGCAACCGCCGGCGTTTGTCGAAGAAGAGCACGCCGCCCTGGACAAAGCTCCCAGGACGACCTTGCAACTGCCCTGGCGCAGCTTGCTGGCTCTTTTCCTGGCGGCCGCGGCGCAGTTCAGCCTGGGACCTTCCCCACAGCGCGCCTGGCTGCCGGGGGTCGTTTTGCTGCTCGCTGCCCTGACAACGGCAATGTGGGCGATCTACCGCGGCGAATTATTTGCTGCCTCATCAACAGATGAAGCCGATAGCGCCGATGCGCCGGCTGCTGGCGTCCAACAAATCTCCCTGCACCTGCCCAGCATGTTGATCAGCGGCATCCTGGCTTTTATCGCTTTCTGGAGCTTCAGCGATTTGCATTTTGGGTTCATCAACCTGAGTTTGCTCATCCTGGCCGTGTTCTTCACCATGCGCATTTTCTGGCGGCCCAGCCCACCGCCCGTTGCCTCCTGGCTGGCGCGCTTACGCCCTGGCCCAGGTCCGTACCGCATATCGATTTCGCGCTCCGCCTTGCTGGCAGCGCTGGCCATCGGCTGGGTGGCTTTCTTCCGCTACTATCGACTGGGCAGTGTACCGCCGGAAATGAACAGCGACCACGCCGAGAAATTGATGGATGTGATGCGGGTGCTGATGGGCAACACCATGATCTTCTTCCCCACCAATGGTGGGCGCGAAGCGTTGCAATTCTACCTGGTGGCCGGGCTGCATCAATATTTCGCCGTCCCGCTCGGCTTCGACATTCTGAAACTGGTCACCATCTCGGTCGGTTTCCTGGCTTTGCCCTTCATTTACCTGCTTGGCAAGGAACTGGGAGGCGCTCGCCTGGCCTGGCTGGCTTTCTTGTTTGCCGGAATAGCGTACTGGCCGAATGTGGTCGCACGCGCCGCCATGCGCTTACCTTTCTACATGTTGTTCACCGCTGCCGTGTTGTACTTCCTGGTGCGCGGCCTGCGCACGATGCAACGCAGAGATTTCGCCCTGGCCGGGCTTGCCCTGGGGCTGAGCTTCTACGGCTATTCCGCCGATCGCATTTTGCCGCTGGTAGTTATCCTGGCGGTGGTTTTGTTCTTGCTGCACCGCCAGTCGGCCGGGAAACGCCAGCTGGTGATCCTGGGCTTCCTGGCGTTGGTGGCCGTCAGCGCGGTGGTCTTTTTACCCTTGCTGCGCTATATCGCCTCGGAGCCAGACGCCTTTCTCTTCCGCACCATGACGCGCATGAGCGGCCTGGAACGCCCGCTCGAACAACCCGCCCTGCTCATCTTGCTGAGCAACACCTGGCGCGCCCTGGCGATGTTCTCCTGGGACGCCGGCGAAGTGTGGGTGGTATCGGTTCCCGGCGCTCCCGCCCTGGGAGTGATTTCTGGCGCCCTCTTTTACCTGGGGGCGCTGCTGATGCTGGTGCGCTACCTGCGCCAGCGCTCCTGGCAAGACCTGTTCTGGCTGCTCTCGATCCCGGTACTTCTTTTGCCGTCCACCCTGTCATTGGCCTTTCCAAACGAAAACCCCAACCTGTACCGCACCGGCGGGGCCTTTGTGCCGGTCTTTCTGATGGTAGCCCTGGCAGCTGACAGCCTGATGAGCGCCCTGCAACGACAGGTGGGCGGCAAAAACGGCCTGCGCCTGGCCTGGGTGTTAGCTTTGGCGCTGCTGGCCTTCACCTCGCTGCAAGATTATCACATGGTCTTCTCCCAATACGCGGAACGATACCGCCTGTCGGCCTGGAACACCTCCGAAATGGGGCGCACGGCGAAAGGCTTTATCGAGACCTTCTCTCAAGCGGACACTGGTCGCGCCCTGCCGAACGTCTGGGTGGTCGGCTACCCTCACTGGGTGGATACCCGCCTGGTGGCTGTACAGGCCGGTTACCCGGGCGTCGATTTCCAGATTTTCACCGACCAGCTCGAGATCACCCTGGAAATTCCTGGCGCCAAATTATTCATTTTTCACCCTGATGACGAAATTGCCGAGCAAACGCTGCAACTTTTATATCCGGGGGGCTGGTTACAACGCCATACCTCCGCGACGCCCGGCAAAGACTATATGGTTTACCTGGCCTTGCCCGGCGCTCCGTAGCGATTGAACAGGCCAGAAATCTATACGCATGGATTGGTCACTCTATGACTGAAGCATCTCCGGTAAACTCCTCCCGCCCAACCAGCGCCCGGCGCGCCTGGTTGTTCGACGTGCTGCTAATTGTCATCCTGCTGGCTGGCGCTCTCCTGCGCCTGAGCGGGCTGGAATGGGGAGAATACCAGTACCTGCACCCCGATGAGCGCTTTTTGATTTGGGTTGGCACCGATATCAAGCCGGTCGAGAGCCTGTCCGCCTATTTCGACACCGCCAATTCAACCCTTAACCCCCATAACGCCGGCAAGCATTTCTACGTCTATGGCACCTTGCCGATGTTCATCACCCGCTATGTGGTGGAATGGGTCTTTGGGCGCTCCGGATTCAACGAAATGACCCAGGCCGGACGGGCGCTTTCCAGCCTGGCCGATATCCTGACTGTGTTCCTGGTTTACCTGGTGGCTGAACGCCTGTACAACCGCCGTGTGGCTATCCTGGCGGCGGCTTTCTCGGCTGCGGCTGTGCTGCAAATCCAGCAGTCGCACTTTTTCACCATGGATACATTCATCAACTTCTTCTCGTTCCTGGCCTTTTACTTTGCTGTGCGGGTAGCAAGCGCTGATTATCAAACAGCCGCGCCAGGCGCCCCAGAAGAGCCCGCCCCTCCCAGTTCCTTCTCTGAGCGCGCCCGCCGCTTCGTTCGCCAACCGCTCTTTGCCCTCAGCATTGCCTTTGGCCTGGCGCTGGGCATGGCCGTGGCATCGAAGATCAACGCCGCCCCCATGGCTGCTGCCTTGCCGTTTGCGCTGCTCATCTTACTTTTTCGCCAACCAGCCGGGCAGCGCGAGCGCAGGATTGTTGAGTTCGCCCTTTACCTGGCCCTGGCTGCCCTGTTCAGCCTGTTGGCTTTTCGCATTTTCCAACCCTACGCCTTCAGCGGGCCGGGTTTCTTCGGCCTGAAACTCAACCCGGCCTGGGTCGCCAATATCCGCGAACTGATCGCCCAATCCAGCGGCGATGTCGATTTTCCGCCCGCCATGCAATGGGCCCGCCGCCCAGTCTGGTTTTCCTTCCAAAATCTGACCACCTGGGGCCTGGGGCTGCCACTCGGGTTGATCGCCTGGGCTGGTTTCTTGTGGGTTGGTTGGAGACTGGCAACCGGTTGGCGGCGCTACCCGGGCGAATGGCAGCAGCACCTGCTGATCTTTGGCTGGACGGCGGCTTACTTCTCCTGGCAATCGACCGCCCTTAACCCGACCATGCGCTACCAACTGCCGATCTACCCGACGTTGGCAATCTTTGCCGGCTGGTTTTTGGTCACGCTGTACGATTATGGCCGCTCTTCAGGCGCCTTGCACGGTTGGCGGCGCAAGATTACACCGCTTTTACGACCACTGGCTGTCATTTTGGGTGGTCTGGTGCTGGTCGCAACCTATGCCTACGCTTACGCTTTCTCACAAATCTACACCCGCCCGATCACCCGCATCGCAGCCTCGCGCTGGATTTACGAAAATATCCCCGGCCCGGTCAATTTAACTATCGAGACTTCCACAGGCCCAGTGTCTCAGATCATCCCTGTGCCTTACGGGCAAAGCCTGCGCCCCGGCGCGCCAATACGCGTCTCGTTCACTCCTAAAGCTGGCGGGAAACTATCGCAAGTTTTGCTGGGGCGCGTTTTCGAAGAAGGCGGCGCCAACCAACCCCGCAACCTGGAATTGAGCATCGCCGCCGCCGGCGCCCCCGACCGGCCGCTCGTAACCACCCGCCTAACCAGCCAGTTCCCTTCTCCCGGCAGCCCAGACGCCCATTCCTACACCCTGCCGTTCGACCCGCCATTAGAGTTGCTGGACAAAGAGATGTACCTGCTGCAAATCAAAGTCGTCGATGGCGAGCTAACGCCAGCTATGACCGGCAGCCTGTCATTTCACATTTTGCCGCAGGATGGCAGCCAGCCGGACGGTTTTCAACAAGCTCTGGGCGGCGAGAACCTGCGCCTGACCGCCGATGAACCTTTCCGCTCCTCGATTGTCGCGCCAATCACCGGATTTCTGACCCACTTCAGCCTGCTCGCCCCAGATGGCGCGGCTGCCGCCAGCGACCCAACGCTATCTTACCTGGGCGTCACGCTCACCCTAAGCGTCCCCGATGACAACGCCGAAGCCGACCAGTATGACCTGCAAATTGTGCCGCATCCCAACGCCAATGGTTATGCTTTCATTCTTACTCAGCCTTTGCTGCTGCTGCAAGGCGAAACCTATTTGATTTCCTTGCAACCCCAATCGCGCTTCGGCAATCTGATCGTGCAGGGAGTTCCCCTGGCAAACGAAGGCGAATGGGATGACGGTCTGCCAGTGCGCATCGACGGGTACGATGGCTTCGGCGGCATCTACCCGCGCGAACTCAATTTCAATATGTATTGGGACGACAATCCCGATAAAATCAAGCGCTTCAGCAATATCCTGAACCAGGCTGAATACATCTTGATCTCCTCCAATCGCCAGTGGGGCACGCTGACGCGCCTGCCCGAACGCTTCCCGATGACCGGGATTTACTACCGCGCCCTGCTGGGCTGTCCCGACGCCATGGATATCGTGTATTGTTACCGGGTAGCCCAGCCGGGCATGTTCGAGAGCCAGCTCGGTTTCGACCTGGTGCAGGTCTTCGAATCGCCGCCCAGCCTGGGCTCACTGCACTTGAACGACCAGTTTGCCGAAGAAGCCTTCACGGTCTATGATCACCCCAAGGTGCTGATCTTTCAGAAAAACGCCAGCTACGATCCACAGCGCGCCGAGGCCATCCTGAAGCGCACCGACTTCACCACCCTGGTGCGCACACCGCCCATGCGCGCTCCCGCCCACCCCGCTAACCTGCTGCTGCCCAGCGATCGTTGGGCGGTGCAGCAAGCCGGTGGAACCTGGGCGGAGTTGTTCGACCGCGACGCCCCTCACAATTCCTTCCAACCGCTCGGCGTGCTGCTTTGGTACCTGTGCGTCGCTATGCTGGGCTTGCTGACCTACCCGCTGCTGCGCCTGGGCATGCAAGGACTGCCCGATGGCGGTTACCCATTGGCCCGCACGGCCGGGATGCTGCTGCTCTCCTACCTGGTGTGGGTGGCAGGTTCGTTCGAGATCGCCTTCAGCCGCCTGACCATCAGCCTGATGCTGCTCTTGATCCTGGCTGCCAGCCTTTTCGCTGCCTATCGCCAGCGCCAGAGCCTGATCGATGAATGGCGGCGCAAGCGCGGCTATTTCCTGATCGTCGAAATCCTGTTTTTGGCGCTTTTTCTGGCCTTTCTTTTCGTGCGCCTGGGCAACCCCGACTTGTGGCACCCCTGGAAGGGCGGCGAAAAGCCAATGGACTTTTCCTACTTCAACGCCGTATTGAAAAGCACCACCTTCCCACCCTATGACCCGTGGTTTGCAGGCGGATACCTGAACTACTATTACTACGGCTTTGTTATGGTTGGGGTGCTGGTCAAGTGGCTCGGACTGGTTCCCTCCTTCGCCTACAACCTGATCCTGCCCACCCTCTTCAGCATGATCGCCATGGGCGCTTTCTCGCTGGCCTGGAACCTGGTCAAAGCCGTTCACAAGCCAAAGCCCGGCGATCCAACGTCATCGCCCATCTCCTTGCAACAAACCCTAGAAAGTCAGCCCTTCACCGCCGCCATCGCCGCCGCGCTGGGCGTGGCAGTATTGGGCAACCTGGGTACGGTGCGCATGATCTTTCAAGGCTGGCAAAAACTGGTTGCCCCGGAGGGGATCATCGAAGGTGCCGGCTTGCTGACGCGCTGGGTTTGGGCGGCGCGCGGCTTTGTCGAGAATCTGTCGGGGACGCGCTTGCCCTATGGAATCGGCGATTGGTACTGGATCCCCAGCCGCGCCATCCCCGCTCCCAACGATATCGAGCCGATCACCGAATTCCCGTACTTCACGGTGCTGTACGCCGACCTGCACGCTCACCTGATCGCCTTGCCGATCACCCTGCTGGCTTTAGCGGGGATCGCCTCGCTGGTGCTCAGCCGGGCGCGCTGGCAGCGTTTCGGCCTTGAAAACAGGTGGTTGGGCGGCGGGCTGGGTTTCTTCTTCACCGCCCTGGCTATCGGCGCGCTGCGCCCCACCAACACCTGGGATTTCTACCCCTACCTGGCGCTCGGCGTCGTTGCAATCCTGTACACTGTGCTGCGCTATTACCGCCCCCCCACAGGGGATGACCTGAAACGGATGGATGATCACCTGCCATTCTTAAAATATATCCCGCCGCTGGGCTTCAAATTGCTGGTCTTAGCCGCCTACCTGGCGCTCTTCGCCGGCCTGTCTTTCATCCTTTTCGACCCGTATTCGCGCTGGTATGCCCTGGGATACAGCAAAGTGGCCTTATGGAAAGGCACGCAAACCCCGATGAGCGCCTATCTCACGCATTGGGGCCTATTCCTTTTCGTGATCGTTTCTTGGATGGCCTGGGAGAGCATCGATTGGATGACCAATACTCCCGCCTCCGCCCTGCGCAAGCTGCGTCCATACGCATGGATGGTTCAAGGCGCGTTGGCGCTGGTCTTCGGGTTGACCGCTGTGGCCCTGTATCTCGGCGCTGCGATCGCCTGGCTGGTCATCCCGCTGGCTGCCTGGGCGGGCGTCTTGCTGCTGCGCCCCGATCAGCCTGACGCCAAACGCTTTGTGCTCTTCTTGGTCGGCACTGCCCTGACGCTCACCGTCATGGTCGAGGTGATCGTGCTGGTCGGCGACATCGGGCGCATGAATACCGTCTTTAAGTTTTACTTACAGGCCTGGGTGATGTTGGGCGCCAGCGCCGCCGCCGCCCTGGGCTGGCTGGTTACGCCATTATCGAACTGGCGCTCGAACTGGAAGATTGCCTGGCATATTGCCCTGACTGCTCTTGTGATGGGCGCCAGTCTATACACTTTGCTCGCCACCACGGCTAAAATGGACGATCGTATGGCTGGCGAGGCGCCCCGCACACTGGACGGTATGGCCTTTCTTCCATACGCCACATACAATGAACACTGGGGCCCGATGGCGCTTGGCTACGATTACGAGGCCATGCTCTGGTTGCAGGACAACGTGCCAGGCTCGCCGGTCATCGTGGAAGCCAACCTGCGCAACCTGTACCGCTGGGGCTCACGCTTCACCATCTACACCGGCCTGCCCGGCGTGGTGGGTTGGGAATGGCACCAGCAGCAGCAGCGCGCCATCCATCCGGGAGCGTGGGTCAGCAACCGCATTACTGAGATTGAAACCTTTTATTACACCCCGAATGTAGAAGACGCGGTCGCGTTCCTGCGCAAATACAATGTCCAATACATCGTTCTGGGCAGCCAGGAACGCGGGTTGTACGCCGGCCCCGGCCTGGCCAAGTTCGAGCAGGCCAACGGGCTGTACTGGCACGAAGTCTATCGCAATGAGCAGACTGTGATTTACGAAGTACGGCTGCCCTGGTAGCCGGATTGTTGAGCGGAGAAAGCATGTTAAGCTTTGTCTTGTGGTATCTCCTGACCTCCCTGCTGGGCTGGCTGGCTTTTCCATTAGCCTACCGCCTGCTGCCAGCTTTGCCAGAGCGCGGTTATGCCGTCAGCCGCGCCCTGGGCTTGCTGCTGTGGGGATTCATGTTCTGGCTGTTGGCCTGGCTGGGGCTGCTGGGCAACAACGCCGGTGGTTTGCTGCTCGCCCTGGCGCTGCTGGCTGGTTTGAGTTGGCTGGCTGCTCGCAAGAACACATGGCAGGAGATCGTGGCCTGGCTGCGCCGGGAAGGCGCCCTGGTTTTGACCATCGAAGCGCTCTTCCTGATTGCCTTTGCCGTCTGGGCGGTGGTACGCGCCGCTAACCCAGAAGCGGTCGGCACCGAGAAACCCATGGAACTGGCTTTTATCAACGCCATCCTGGCCTCGCCCACCTTCCCGCCCCAAGACCCCTGGCTGGCAGGGTATTCGATCTCGTATTACTACTTCGGTTATGTCCTCACCGCCATGCTGGCAAAATTCACCGCCACATCCGGCGGCGTAGCTTTCAACCTGATGCTGGCGCTGGTCTTTGCTTTGAGCGCCACCGGCGCCTACAGTGTTGTCTACAACCTGCTGGCTCTCTACCGTCAGAAGCCTGGCGAAGCGCCCGAACCAATCGCTGAAGAGCCCAGCCTCTCTCCTTCACCCGCATCCGAGCGCCGAAAACCGATTGCTTCTGCCTTGCTCGGCCCGCTTTTCATCCTGCTGGTCAGCAACCTGGAAGGTTTCCTGCACTCGCTGCACCTGCGCGGCCTGGGTTGGACGCTCGACCCGCAAAACGGCTTTACCTCGGCCTTTTGGCGCTGGCTGGATATTAAAGATTTAAACATGCCGCCCGATGGGCGTTTTACCTGGATTCCCGACCGCTTCTGGTGGTGGTGGCGGGCTTCGCGCGTCCTGCAAGATTACGACCTGGCCGGCAACCCGAAAGAAATCATCAACGAATTCCCCTTCTTCTCACACCTGCTGGGCGACCTGCACCCGCATGTCCTGGCGGTTCCCTTTGCCTTTCTGGCAATCAGCCTGGCATTAAACCTGGCAGCGGGCGGGGCTGCCGGGCAATTCAGCCTGTGGCCACATGCCTGGAAACTGCCCAAGCGCCTGGCATTCCTGCATTTCCACCTTCACCCGCTCAGCTTTGCCCTGGCGATTGTGGTATTGGGCGCTACAGCCTTCATGAATATCTGGGATTTTCCCTTCTACGTGGCCTTGTTTGCTGCCGCCTACGCCTGGCAGCGCTCCGCCAGCGAGCAGCGCCCGCTGAAGCAGGTTTTACCAGACTTCTTCAGCCTGGCTATTGCGCTGGGAATTTGCGGCATCCTGGCCTACCTGCCTTTCTATATCAGCTTTTCATCCCAGGCGGGTGGTATTTTGCCCAATCTGATCTACCCAACCCGCGGCGCCCACCTGTGGGTGATGTTCGCCCCCTTGCTGGCGCCCATCCTGGCTTATCTGCTCTACTCCCTGCGTAAACCCGGCTCAAAAGCCAGCCTGGTGAACGGCTTTATGCTGGCTGCCTGGGCGCTGGTCTTGCTGTGGGCTGGGGCGCTGTTCTTAGGCTTTGCCATCAGCATCATTCCCCAGTTGGGCGAATTCTATATGGGTGTGCTGGGAACAAACAACATCGAAAGCCTGTTCCAGGCTGCCTTGCAACGTCGCCTGGTGAGTAACGGCGGTTGGATCACAATGTTGATCACGCTGACGCTGACCCTGGCAGCCCTGTTGCGCCAGCAACCTAGCGACCCTTCATCGAACGCAGACACTGCCCTCTCAACTCCTGAGGACGAACTGCCGGCTGACAATGCCCAACAATTCCCCGGTATCGTTGAGCCCGCGCCAGCCAGCGCTTCCCACGCCTTCGCCCTGCTGCTCATCCTGCTCGGCGCTTTGCTGGTGATTGGCCCAGAATTCTTCTATCTGCGCGATCAGTTCGGCTGGCGCATGAATACCATCTTCAAGTTTTATTACCAGGCCTGGCTGGTGTGGGGGTTGGCAGCGGCCTTCGTTTCCGCAATCCTGCTGCAGCGCTTGCGCCGCCTGTCCGGGGCCATCTTCCAGGTCGCCTGGATCGCCCTGCTGGTGATGAGCCTGGTCTACCCCGTCTTCAGCCTGTGGAACAAGACCAACGGCTTTCGCCCCACCCAATGGACGCTCGACAGCAGCGCTTACCTGCAACTGCAAAACCCGGACGAATTCGCCGCCATCGAATGGCTGCGCCGCGCCCCGGCTGGTTACCTGGCCGAAGCGGTGCCGGACAGCGGTGGCAGCTACACTCAGTTTGCGCGCTTTTCCACCCATACCGGCAAACCAGCCGTCTTGGGCTGGTATGGCCACGAAAGCCAGTGGCGCGGCGGGGGCGAACTGCTCGGCCCGCGCCAGAGCGACTTGCAGCGTCTGTACTGCACCCGCGACTGGCAAGAAACCCTGGAGATTCTGGAACGCTACCAGGTGCGCTATGTGATCGTCGGCGGTTTGGAGCGCAGCGTCTACCGCGCCGGCACTGCCAACTGTTCTTCCGGTCTGCAAGAGAACAAATTTTCCAGCCGCCTGGCGGCGGTCTACAAGATCGGCCAACTCACGATTTATGAAAACCCCATTCCTTGATCTGCTTTCCGGATCAACCGGTTGACTAATAACGAATTTACCAATAAACTGATCGACAAATGCCCATGTCTACCCCCAAACTCTCCCTTGAACACCTGCTTTACCTGCTCGCCCTGGCGCTGGCGCTTTTCCTGCGCCTGCTCAACCTGGGCGCCGCGCCGCTTTCCGACTTCGAAGCCACCTGGGCTTTACAAGCCTTGCAAGCCGCCAACCCGCAAGGCGCAGCGCCGCAGTTCGGCGCTCAAACTGCTTATCTCGCCCTGACCACGCCGGTATTTTTCCTGTTTAGCGCCAGCAACTTTGCCGCCCGCCTCTGGCCGGCCCTGGCGGGCAGCTTTCTGGTGCTCGTCCCGTGGTTGCTGCGCAAACAACTTGGGCGCGTCTCCGCTGTGCTGGTGGCTTTTGGCCTGGCGCTGGATCCAGGCCTGGTCGCTACCTCTCGCCTGGCGGGAGGGCCCATGTTGGCGCTGTTCTTTGGAATGCTGGCGTTAGCCTTGTGGCTTAACCGCAAAGCGCTGTTGGCTGGAATCAGCCTTGGCCTGCTGCTGCTGAGCGGCCCGGCGGCCGTCACCGGCGTCTTGATCTTTGGCGTGGTCGCCTTGCTGCTGCGCTGGCTGCGCCTGCCGCTGTCCACCAGCTTCACCGGGCCGCTGGAGCGCCGGGATCTGCGCCTGGCCTTGAGCGCCGTAGTGGGCGTGATCCTGCTGGGCGGCAGCCTGTTTCTGCGCTACCCGCAAGCCTTGGCTGGTTGGGCCAACACCCTGCCATCCTATTTCCAAACCTGGAGCCTGGCTTCTGGCGTGCCTGCCGGGCAATCGCTCCTGGCGCTGTTGGTTTACCAACCGTTTCCCATTCTGTTGCTGGTTGTGGGTTTGCTTTTCTGGCTGGTCGATAACAGCCTGAACCTGGGCGCTGCCCCTGCCGCTGAACAAGACGCTGCCGGAGCAACGCCGGACGAGGAAGATTTTCCCGGCGAAGATCACCCTGCCAGCGATATCCCATTGCGCTCGTCCGCCACTGTCGCGGTTGAATTTCCCCCAGTTTTCCCGACTTTATGGCTGCTCGCCAGCCTGCTATTAGTCTTGCTGCCGCCTGGAAGGCAGGTGGCAGACCTGGTTTGGGCGCTGCCAGCCTTATGGATCCTGGCTGTCTGGGGTTTGGCGGCGGATCGTCGCCCTGCCGGCAGCCTGCTCGGGCGCCTGGCAGACCTGCGCCTGGACGCCATTTCGCTCTCCCACGCCGGGGCAACCCTACTGCTGTTTGGCTTATTCTGGAATACCCTGATCTCCACCCGCGGCCTGGTTGGATTGCAGACCATCCCCACTCCGGGCTTGCGCCTGGTTATCACCTTGATTGTGCTGATCTTGCTTTTCCTGACTGCCATGCTGGTCTCCATCGGATGGGATTGGCGAACCAGCCGCAGCGGCTTGCTGCTGGGAGTGACCGCCGCCTTTGCAATCTACTCATTTGCTGCCCTGTGGGGTGTTTCACAACTGCACCCCAACCGCCCCGAAGAGCTTTGGGCGCCGCAACCGGCTACGGTGCAGGCCGATTTGCTGCTGCAAACCATCCGTGATCTCTCAAAATGGCAAACCAGCCTGCGCAATGACATCGAAATCTGGAGCGCTGTCGACCTGCCTTCGCTGCGCTGGTTGCTGCGCGACTTTCACAACGCTCGCTTTGTCAGCGAACTACTCCCCGATCAAAGTCCAGCCCTGGCAATCACCCTGCAAACCCAGACCCCGCCCAGCCTGGCTGAATCCTACCGCGGCCAGGATTTCTTGTGGCAGGTCTGGCCTGGCTGGGATGGCGCTGCGCCGCCTGACTTTCTGGCCTGGCTGACCTTCCGCAAAGCGCCTACCCAACAGCTTTCTATCATCCTATGGGCGCGCGCCGATTTAAAACCTGACCTGGGAACGCCCCAGACATCCCCCGATCTCCCCGACCCCGATCTCCAGGAGCCTTGATTTCGATGTCTCAGAACCCTTTACGTCCTGTATTATCTCATCCCAGCATCGCCATCGATGGCCCGGCTGCTTCGGGAAAATCCACCCTGGGCAAGAAGGTTGCCGATCAATTGGACTGGTTGTTTTTTGATACCGGTGTCATGTACCGAGCCGTCACCTGGCTGGCTTTACAGGCTGGCCTGGATCTGAACGATCAAGGGGCTGTCACTGCCCTGGCTGAAAGCTGTGTGATCGATGTTCTGCCGGCCTCCCAGGAAGATGGTCGCACCAGCGATCTGCTGGCTGATGGGCAGGACATCACCTGGCAGATTCGCCGCCCGGAAGTCGACGCCAACGTTTCGCAAGTTTCTACCTACGCCGGCGTGCGCGCCGCCCTGAGCGCTCAACAACGCCGTATCGGGCTGCGCGGCCAGGTGGTGATGGTCGGGCGCGATATTGGCACGGTGGTGCTGCCCGAAGCCGGGCTCAAAATCTACCTGGACGCTTCGCCAGAAGAACGCGCCCGCCGGCGCTACCGCGAAGTGATCGGGCGCGGCGAAAGCGCGGATTATGAACATATTTTACAAATCGTGATGAAACGCGATCAGATCGATTCGACTCGCGCCGTCGCCCCGCTCAAGGCCGCCGAAGACGCCATCGTGATCGACTCCGACCAATTATCGATTGAACAGGTGGTGGAAAAAACCCTCACGCTGCTAAGCGAAGCGCCGCCAGCAGGGTAAGGTCATCGAACTGCGCCTCTCCGGCCGCAAAATCGTTGACAGCCTGGAACAAGGAAGCGCAGATTTGCTGAGCGCCCTGGCCGGCGTTGGCCTGCGCTGCCGTTAAAAGGCGCTCATAGCCAAAGCGCTCTCCAGCCGGGTTTGCGCCATCTGGTACGCCATCCGAATAAATCAACAAACCTCCCCCGGGCGGGATCACCAGGCGGTTTTCGTCCAGCAGTGGCTCCTCCAGGATGCCTAAGGGCGACCCGGGTTGCAGTTCTGCCAGGCGGGCCTGTCCATGCGGGTCAATCAACATCAGCAGTTCATGCCCGGCGCGGGCGTATTGGAAAACTCCCGTCTCGCCGTACAGCACGCCATACAGCACGGTCACAAACATACCCAATTCGTTCATCTCCAGCAAATAACGGTTGACCACCCGCAAGGTCTCGCCCGGAGAGCGGTCTGGGGAGGCTGCCGCCCGCAGCAAGGCGTGGCACTGCGCCATGAACAGCGCTGCCGGTACACCTTTATCGGTCACATCGCCCACCACCAACCCCAATTGCCCCTCGCCAACCGGGAACAGGCCGAAGAAATCGCCGCCCACCGCCCGGGCGGGCTCCATCAACGCCCCAAAATCATAACCCGCCATAACTGGTAAAACTCCCGGCAGGATGCTGCGTTGGATCTGGCGCGCCAGTTCCAGTTCACGCTCCAGCTTCTCTTTTTCGATGATCTGCGCCTGGGCGGCTTTCAGTTCGTCATAAGCCTGCTGCAAGCGCTGGTTTTTGTCCTGAAGGGTGGTGATGGCCTGCGCCTGGGCGTTGGTCATGCGCTCGCTCAGCACCCGCGCCAGTTCATAGGCCAAAATGGGGTGTTGACCTAATAAGGCTGTAAAATCCTGGTAGCCCACCTGGTACAGGCGGCTGTCTTGCATGGCCAGGGCAGTGGCTGTCCGGCGGGCGTCCTGGTTGAGAAGCCCCATCTCCCCGACAAATTCCCCTTCCCCACGAACCCCCAGCACCGATTCCTCCGCCGTAGCGTGCGCCTTGATGATCTGCACCTGTCCTTCCAGGATGATATAGAAGTGACTGCTCAGATCGCCTTCAGAAAATAAAACCGCCCCTTGCGGGAGATCTTTGATCGTCAGGGTATTAGCAAAGGCGTTTTGTTCGGCAGGGGAGAGGAATTGAAGGAGGGGTATATGGGTAAACATGGTGGGATTATAACATTCGTCAAATAAAGGAGATGGGTCAACTCTCAACAATCGTGTACAATTTAGCAAATCGATATGAGAAAAAGCCGACAGATAGCTTTGAAGCACTTTATCTGAAAACTGGCGCCACAACAAGGGTATTTGCCAACTATGGAGAAAAATGCTACACTTTGATCAAACTACTTTCGGTATTCAAGAATTTGAACTGGATTTGACTTTGCTTTATCCCACAATTGAAGAACGTAACAAGTTTCGGCTCAGATTCGAGAATTTTCTGCAGAGCGATAGCTTCCACCAACACATCATCTCTTTACATGGGGATTTCCTCCGCTATTTATCCGAGATCTTTATTAGCAATAAAGAAGATGAACGACCTCCCTTGCTCTTGTTGCTGGGCAATCCGGCAAGCCACTCCGTCGCTGCCGGAATGTGTTTTGCTTTCGAAAAAGGTGGTTATGAACATCGTTTTTGGAGAATCTTACGAGAGACAGGCGTCCTTGAATTCAACCAGCAAACGTCATTCAATAACGACCCAACGACAAGAAATGAAGAAAAACGAGAAGCACTTCAGGAGCTTGATTACCGCTCGCCTTTCAGAATTGGGATCGCAGTTTTTTATTCTCTACCAAGTAGCGCCAGCGATCCGAAATGGTCTGGTGTCAACGGTGTGAGAAAGCTTTTCGGGAAAAAAGCCCTCGAGAAAATTTCTGCCTGTGAAGAGCAAAGGATTGGCGCGCTGCTCTCAAAATTTATGGGCGATCATGGTGGCATACTCGCTTTTCAAAAAGATGCCTACAATCGGATCCGCTCTTTCGATACACCTCCCTACTCGAGAGATCTTGCCAGGCGCGGTCTTTTATTAGGGCAATATACCCATTTTAGCCAGATTTACCTGGCTGGATCTCCCCCAACTCGAATGATGAATTCCGAGGATGGTAAATTAGCATTGAAACAATGCAAAAATTGGATTCTCAAGAAATTCTCGAGCGGCTTTTCATAAATTTCTTGTAAAATTTTCTTTCACGTACGTCCCCGGCATAGGATATAATACTTTAAGATATACACTACCGCCTCATTTCACAACAGGAGCCGCTCATGGCTGTTGATCAGCTTGAACACCGGGTTACCTCATTCGAATACCACCACGCACGCCTGGAAACCCGGCGCAATATCCTGCGTTTCTTACTCAAACAGTTCGGTTTTACCCTCCTGGCGAAAATTGACTCGGTCACTGGCATGGAAAACGTACCTGCCGAGGGGCCGGCGATCTTGATGATCAATCATATCGCTTTCATCGACCCGATCGTGGTGCTGCACTTGCTACCGCGCAATATCACCCCGCTGGCCAAAGCGGAAGTCTACGACTACCCGGTAGTAGGGATTATCCCAAAGATCTGGCAGGTGATCCCAGTGCGACGTGAAGAATTCGACCGGCGGGCTGTGGCGCAAGTCTTGCAAATTTTGCAAGCGGGAGAAATCGTGCTGGTTGCTCCCGAAGGCACGCGCGGCCCAGCGTTGAAACAAGGCAAGGAAGGCATAGCATACCTGGCCAGCCGCAGCGGCGCGCCGGTGGTTCCGGTGGCTGTGGATGGCACAGAAGGCTTTCCTAGTTTGCGCTTCTTCAGCCCGGCCTGGCGAGAAGCGGGCGCTCGGGTGGTATTTGGGCGTCCTTTCCGCTACCGCGCGGATTATCGCCACGCTCGCCAGGAACAGCTGCGCCAGATGACCGATGAAGCCATGTACGTGTTAGCTGGTTTGCTGCCCGAACATCGCCGCGGCTGCTACGCCGACTTTTCACGGGCCTCGCAGCACACCATCGAATGGCTTTAATGCCTGCACATGAAGAATTTCTGTAAAGATCGTCTTAGTCATGCTATAATGCTGGCACAATCTTTGCAACAATAAATGCGATGTCTCCGATATTTTCACTGATTACGCAGGGCGGGTACCTGAATTCCCTCACCGACCCGCTCACCTGGGCCAGCTTACTGGGGCTGCTGGGTGTTTTGTTTGCGCTGCTTTGGCGCACACGCATTTTTAACAATTTCGCTTCGCCTCAGGAACGCGCTTTGCTGGTTGGTCTGATCATTGCTGCGCCGTTTGCCAGCCTGCTGTTTGGCCTGCGCCTGCCGCCCGGTTCGGCCCTACCCCCGCCCGACCTGGCAGTTGACCCGAATGGACCCGCAGCGATGCTCTTCTCTGCCCTACCCTGGGTGGTTGCTGGCGGAATGCTGGGCCCGGCGGCCGCGGCGGGCGTGGCGCTGCTCAGCGGGTTGATGCTGGGCTTTTTCGAAACCCACAGCTGGTTCACCGCCATGCAACTGGCGCTTCTGGCAGCGCTCTTCAGCCTGGCTGTTCGCCAGCGCTTTCGAACACCGGTCTTCCAGGCCATACGCTCTCCAATCGTGGCCGGCGCCCTAACGGTACTCGTCTTTGCCTTTATTGATTTCATCATCCGGCCGTTATCTGTATCTGGAGAACTGGCCAGCCGCATCGATTACACCCAAACCAATTTGCTGGTCAACACGCTGGCCTTTGGCATCGAGATGCTGGTCGCTGGACTGGTTGCCCAGGCCCTGTCGCTGTGGATGCCCAGGCGTTGGGGACCACGCGGCTACCTGATTCCTTCGCCTTCAGAACGCAGCCTGCGCGCCCGCTTCTTGCTAAGCCTGGCGCCATTAGCCATTAGCTTCGTGATTGTGATGATGGTGAGCGCCTGGTGGGCAGCTGGCACGGCTGCCCGCGACCTGTTGGCCGGCAGGATGAAAAGCGCCGCTTCCCTGGCCGCTGAAGGCATCCCTTATTACCTGGAAACCGGGCAGCAACTGATTTCGCAAATCGCTCAAAACCAGGATTTACTTTCCTCCGACCCTGAACTGCAAAGGCAAGCCCTGGTGAGCGGTATCCGCCGGGCGCCTTTCTTCTCGCAGCTGACCCTTCTGGACATTGAAAACAACGTCCAGGTGAGCTACCCGACTGAATATTTCGTCGGCCCGCAAGCGCCGATTGAGGAGTTCACCGGTGTCTCCATCGCCGTGCGCAGCGGGATCCCGTACCAGATTTTCTCCATCCCGCCAGCCGCCGAACAAACCACCGCCCAAACCTCCTTTGTCGCCGCCGTGTTCGATCAAAACCAGGTGGTGCGCGCTGTGTTGGTTGGTCGCAGCGACCTGGCGATCAATCCTTTCACCCGCCCAATTATTCAGAGCCTGCAAAGCATGGCGAACGATGAAGGCCTGGGTATCTTATTAGACGATGATCAGCGCATCCTGGTGCATCCCGATCAGACGTTAATCATGAGCACTTACACCGGCGATCTGACCATCCAAAGCCGGATGTTCGAAAGCGTCGCCCCCGATGGTTCTCGTCTTCTAGTCTATCACCAGCAGGCCAGCGGTCGCCCGTGGACAATTGTCCTGGCCATGCCAGCGCGCACCATTCAGAAGTACGCCTTGCAGATCGCGGCTCCCTTGTTATTGATGATCCTGGTATTAGCAGTGATCGGTTTTGTGGTGACGCGCATTGTGATGCGCAGTATAACCAATTCTTTACAAAAACTGACCTTGGAAGCCAGCAGCCTGGCGCAAGGTAAGCTCGATCAGCCCCTGGCTGTGTATGGAGAAGATGAGGTTGGACAGCTCGGACAGACTTTCGAGAAGATGCGCCAGAGCCTGAAAGCTCGCCTGGATGAATTAAACCGCCTGCTGCTGGTTAGCCAGGGCGTGGCTTCCAACCTGGAAATCTCGGAGGCTGTGCAGCCTGTGCTGGAGTCGGCGCTGGCGTCTGGGGCGGTGGTCGCCCGCGTCGTTCTCACGCCTTCTGTCATCCCAGAATTGGATGGCGACGCCTCCACGCCGATCAGCTTTGGCGCTGGCGCTGTTCCGCAGCTGTATAGCGAACTGGACGAGCAAATCCTGGCCCTTACCCGCCAGCAAAACCGCCTGGTGCAAAACAACACCAACCGCCCGCGCCTGTTAAGTTTTGTGCCCGGCACACGCCGGCCGCACGCCCTGCTGGCGCTTGCGCTGCGCAATGAAAAACTCTTTTACGGCGCCTTATGGGTTGGGTACGACCAGATCCACAATTTCACAGAAGAAGAAGTGCGCTTCTTATCCACCTTAGCCAGCCAGGCCGCCCTGGCAGCCAGCAACACGCGCCTGTTTTTGAATGCTGAAGTCGGTCGCCAACGCCTGGCAGCCATCCTGGCATCCAGCCCCGATCCTGTCCTGGTTACCGATCAACGCAACCGCCTGCTGCTGGCCAACCCGGCCGCCTGGCAAGCGCTGGGCGTCGAACTCAGTGATATTGAAGGCCAGCCGATGGGGCAGATCATCACCCAAAATGACCTGCTCGACCTGATGCAGGCCTCCAATACCGAAAAAATGACCCGAGAAGTCAGCCTGGCAGATGGTCGCGTCTACCTGGCAACCGCCACCTCCGTCCTGGCAGAGGGGCAGCGTGTTGGCCGAGTGTGCGTGATGCGTGATGTCACCTACTTCAAAGAGTTGGACGGCTTAAAATCGGATTTCGTTTCCACGGTCAGCCATGACTTGCGCGCCCCGCTCACCCTGATGCGCGGCTACGCTACCATGCTCGAAATGGTGGGGCAGTTAAACGAACAACAGGTTGGTTATGTACGTAAAATCATCGAAGGGGTGGAGAATATGTCCCACCTGGTGAACAACCTGTTAGACCTCGGGCGCATCGAGGCCGGCGTCGATCTACAGTTGGAGATGATTCCGGTACATGACCTGGTGGAGCAGGTGGTTGGTAATTTGCAGCTGCCAGCCGCCCAGAAGCATATCACTTTAACCTATGACATTCCCAAGCAAACCGTGCCCCTGATTGAAGCCGACCAATCCCTCTTGCGGCAAGCTCTGCAAAACCTGATCGAAAATGCCATCAAATATACCCGCACCAACGGAAAAGTTCATGTGCGAGTCAGCGTCCGCCAAAACGGCATGGTCTTCGAAGTCAACGATAATGGGATTGGCATTTCTCCGATGGATCTGCCACGCCTGTTCGAGAAGTTTTATCGCGGTGCACAGCAAACCACCCGCGAGCAACGCGGGACCGGACTGGGGCTGGCAATTGTAAAATCGATTGCCGAACGCCACGGCGGTCAAGTGTCGGCTGAAAGCCAGTTAGGAAAGGGCAGCTCATTCTACCTTTCAATTCCGTTGCGCCAGGCCAGCCGGATTGAAGTAGTATAATTCAATCCGATATCAGGTTAGATGTAGGTTAACGTTTCGAAAGGGGTCTTGACCAAAATCACCGCCTGCTAGTATAATTCTAGGTCGCGCATCGTATAAGCGTCTATTCCACAACAAGCGCTAGAGAATAATCTCAAGCGCTGAGTTTGTTTGTCTGACAATAAACTGACCGGTATTCAACATACCGTCCCCTATTTGAGATTATCCATTTACTATTCCAGGAGGCAACTTACGTGGAAACTAAGGGATTGACTGCACTTCGTATCAGCCTGGCATCGCCTGAAACCATCCGTAGTTGGTCGTATGGCGAGGTGTTAAAACCCGAAACGATTAACTATCGCCGCCTGCGCCCGGAGAAAGATGGCCTATTTTGCGAGGCGATCTTCGGCCCCACCCGCGATTGGCAGTGCTATTGTGGCAAGTATAAAAATATCCGCTATAAGGGTATCACCTGCGACAAATGCAATGTCGAAGTGACCCGCTCCTCCGTGCGCCGAGAGCGCATGGGGCATATCGAACTTTCTGCGCCGGTAGCGCATGTCTGGTACACCCGGCGCATCCCTTCGTACCTCGGTCTCTTGCTTGATATTTCGCGCCGCAACCTCGACCGTGTTTTGTATTTTGCTCAGTATGTGGTTACCTACGTCGACGAAGAATCGCGCCAGAAAGCCCTCAAGCGCCTGGAAGACAAAATTACCGTCACCGAACGGGAGCAGGCCGCCAAGATCAACGCTCGCATCGCGGAAGTCAAGGCCGGGCGTGATCGCACCCTGGCAGAGCTCACCCAGCGTCTGAATGCAGTCGAGAGCGAATACGAAGAGAAGATCACCGAGCGCCTCGATCCGATCCTGAAAGCCGGTCAGCGCCTGGAAAACAATCTGCGCGAAATGCTCGGCAACCCCCCTCGCACCGCCATCCATTTCCCAGACAGCGAGATTGTGATTGTCGAAGCCGGCGAAAACGTCAGCAACCAGCACCTGACCAGCGTGCAGCGGGTAGTCAAGAGCCGCCTGGAAGAAATGGAAACCGAGCTGAAGATCGAGAAACAACACCAGCTCGAACATATCCAGCTCGAAAAAGAAACTCTGCGCGCCGAAGCCGACATGCAGATGGAAGACCTGCGCGGCCAATTGGACGACCAATCGGTCACCATGCGCGATGAAAACGCCCGCTTGCGTGATGAGCTGCTCGAGCTGCGCCCGTTGACCTTTATGGGCGAAATTCGCTATCGCGAGTTGAAATCGCGCTGGGGCCAGGTATTTCGCGCCGACATGGGCGCTGAAGCCTTCCACGATATTCTGCGCCGTCTCGACCTGGAGAAACTGGCCGAAGAACTGTGGCACGAACTGCGCACCTCGCGCAGTAAGCAGAAACGCAAGAAAGCTACCAAGCGCCTGACCGTTGTCGAGGCGTTCCGCCGTTCGGCCAACCGGCCTGAATGGATGATCATGACGGTCCTGCCGGTGATCCCGCCCGACCTGCGCCCGATGGTGCAGTTAGACGGTGGGCGATTCGCCACTTCTGACCTGAACGATCTGTATCGCCGAGTGATCAACCGCAACAACCGTTTGAAGCGCCTGCTAGAACTGGGCGCCCCGGATGTGATTGTACGCAATGAAAAGCGCATGCTGCAAGAAGCGGTCGACTCGCTGATCGATAACTCCCAGCGCGGCAAAGCGCTTTCGCGTCGAGGCCGGCGTGAACTGAAATCATTGAGCGATATGCTCAAGGGCAAGAAAGGTCGCTTCCGCCGGAACTTGCTTGGAAAACGCGTCGATTATTCCGGTCGTTCGGTCATCGTAGTTGGCCCGAAACTTAAACTCTATCAGTGTGGCCTGCCCAAGAGCATGGCACTGGAACTGTATCGCCCATTCGTGATCTCACGCCTGGTGCAGCATAATTTTGCCGCCAACGTCAAAGGCGCCAAGCGCTTTATCGAGCGCAACCGCCCCGAAGTGTGGGAGGTTTTGGAAGAGGTCATTAAAGATCGCCCGGTGCTGCTCAATCGTGCTCCCACCCTGCACCGCCTGGGCATTCAGGCGTTCGAACCCGTACTGATCGAAGGCAGCGCCATCCAGCTGCACCCGCTGGTCACCACGGCTTTCAACGCCGACTTCGACGGCGACCAGATGGCTGTGCACGTACCGCTTTCCCAGAAAGCCGTCAAAGAAGCCCGCGACCTGATGCTCTCTTCTAAGAACCTGCTCAAGCCTGCAGATGGCGAGCCGATCATCAGTCCCGGTAAAGATATGGTCTTAGGAATTTATTACCTGACCAAAGAAGACAACCTCAAGCACATGGGCGACGGGCGCATCTTCGGCAACATGGATGAAGTGGAACTGGCTTACCAACTCAAGCAGTTGCACATCCATGCCAAGATTCGCCTGCTGGCAACCACCTGGTACGACGACCGGCAAAACCGCCTGTCCAAACCCGAAGAACGCATTATCCAGACCACCCCCGGACGGGTGCTGTTCAACCGCATCCTGCCTCCCGACATGCAGTTCGTCAACTGGGTGCTCGATAAAGGCTCCTCCAAAGACCTGGTAGCAACATTGTATGAAGTGAGCGGCGAGACAGAAACCCCCGAAATCGCCGACGCCATCAAAGCAATCGGTTTCACTTACGCCACGCGCTCTGGTTATTCGTTAGCCGTTTCAGACATCAGCGTGCCAGAAGAAAAGAATGTAATTATCGATCAATCGCTCAAAGAGGCTGACGCCGTCGAACGCGATTTCCGCCGCGGTCTGTTGACCGAGCAAGAGAAAAATGAGCGCGTGATCGAGATCTGGCAGCGCACCACTACCCAGGTGGCCGACGCAGTCAAGCGCAATATGGATCCCAATGGCAACCTATCTGCCCAGGCTATCTCTGGCGCTACCAAAGGCGGTTTCGGACCAATCTCGCAGCTGGCCGGTATGCGCGGCCTGATGGCAGACCCATCCGGACGTATTATCCCGCTGCCCATCCGCTCGAACTTCCGCGAAGGGCTGACCGCTCTGGAGTACTTCATTTCCACGCACGGCGCACGCAAAGGCCTGGCTGATACCGCCCTGCGCACCGCCGACGCCGGTTACTTGACCCGCCGCCTGGTAGATGTGGCTCAAGACGTAATTGTCAATGAAGAAGACTGCCTGACCACTGAAGGGATTACCATTCGCCAAAGCGACGACATCGCCGGGCAATCGATGGGCACACGCCTGTTCGGACGCCTGGCATCCGATAATGTCTTCGACCCCAAAACAGGCGAAATCTTGGCAGAGCGCGACTCGGTGCTCAACCACGAGGTGATTCGCAAGATAACATCGGCGGGCGTTGATGCCGTCAAGGTACGCTCACCGCTCACCTGCGAACTGCTGCACGGCATTTGCGCCAAGTGTTACGGCCTGGATATGGGGCGCGGCAGAATGGTGGAAATTGGTTCGGCAGTTGGCATTGTGGCAGCGCAGTCGATCGGCGAGCCAGGCACGCAGCTCACCCTGCGCACCTTCCACACCGGCGGCGTCGCCGCTGGCATGGACATTACCACCGGTTTGCCCCGCGTAGAGGAATTACTGGAAGCCCGCAAGACCCCCAAAGGCGAAGCGGCTGTATCTGAATTAAGCGGCATTGTGTACGTCCAACAATCCGATCGCTACAGCGACTTGCGCATTGCCCGGGTCGAGCACAGCGAGCTGATCAGCGACCAGTACGATCTGCCCGGAGACTGGCAAATTGCAGTTGAAGATGGCGACACCATCGAACAGGGTCGCTTGATTGCATCGTTGGGAACCGAAGGCTCAATCATTGCCCAAAACGGCGGGCGAGTTCGCATCGAAATCAACCAGTCGGGCAACGGCGCCAGCGCCAATAAAGTGGTCGTCTCGTACGACAGCAAACAATCCGCCGATTATGATATCCCGTCCACCGCCCGCCTGATCGTCAAAGATGGCGACCACATCGAAGCCGGGCAGCCGCTCACAGAAGGTTCGCTCAACCCGCATCGCATCTTGCGCATTCAGGGTCGCAGCGTGTCCCAGATGTACTTGCTCAACGAAGTGCAAAAAGTTTATCGTTCGCAAGGCCAGAATATTCACGATAAACACTTCGAAATCATCATCCGCAAGATGGTCTCCAAGGTGCAAATCACTCGCCCTGGCGATACCAGTTACTTGCCCGGCGACCTGGCAGATTTCCTGACCCTGCGCCAGGTCAACGAGCAGTTGTTGCAGGAGGGCAAACGCCCGGCTAAGTTTTACGAAGTGTTGTTGGGCATCACCAAGGCTTCGCTCAGCACGGATTCTTTCCTTTCAGCGTCTTCGTTCCAACATACCATCAAAGTGTTGGCAGGCGCAGCCATCGCCTCCACCGAAGACCCGCTGTTTGGATTGAAAGAAAATGTGATCATCGGTAAGCTCATCCCTGCCGGAACGGGCTTTGTACAAGGGCGTTTCTTGGATATTCAGGAAGAGCAGCGCCCAGAAGATATCCTGTACAGCAGCGCTACCACGGATGACGATGACGACCTTTCGGATATTGGCTACAATTTTGCTGATTAATCAGTTGGTAATCACTTTACTTTAGGAGATATCTTTATGGCTATTCGTAAAGCACAGGCGACCTGGCAAGGCAGCCTAAAAGATGGCAAAGGTTCGATGAAGCTCGGCAGCGGCGCATTCGAAGGCCCGTTCTCTTTTTCAACCCGTTTTGAGGAAGAACCGGGCACTAACCCCGAAGAACTGATCGGCGCCGCCCTGGCAGGTTGTTTTTCGATGGCGCTCAGCGGCAGCCTGGGTAAAGCGGGTTTCACACCTACAAGCATCCAAACCCACGCTCAGGTAACGCTTGGCAAAGTCGATGACAAATCACGCATCACATTGATCCACCTGGAAACTTCCGCAGAAATCCCAGGCATCGATGAGGCGCAGTTCCAGAAAATTGCACAGGATACCAAGAGCGGTTGCCCCATTTCAGCCGCCCTGGCTGCGGTTGAGATCACCCTCAACGCACGCCTGGCTTGATCCAGTCAAACACTTCCAGAAGGGCGCTAATCCAGCGCCCTTCTTCACTATATCATAATAGTGTTTCGAAAAAATCCAACTGGGAACCTTGCTCTGGTAAAAAACGTCTAAAACAGCATGAAAAACACACCCCAGGCTGCCAGTTCATCCAGTTTGGATGACACCCAGCCGATCCGCACCCAAGCGCATCCCCCAACCGCTCCACAGCCCAAGCAAAGACGCTGGTGGGTCTTATGGGGAGCAGTTTTTGGATTGTTAATAGCCATTTCCGGTCTGTTTGGCGCGCTTGCCGGCAGCCAGTCTGCCCAACGCACGCTGCAGGTTGAGCAAACAGCCCAGGCAGATACGGTTTTGCGTGAACAATTCGAGCTGGGAATAACCGACCTGCAAGCCGGGCGTTACGATATCGCCCGCCAGCGCTTCGAATATATCTTGCAGGAAGAGCCAGAGTACCCCCAGGCCGCCAGTCAGCTCTCGACCGCCCTGGCTATATTGCACGCCACTGCCACACCCACCCCCGTCCCACCCACCTCTACCCCAACCTCGCCGCCGCCCACCCGTGATTTACGCCCGGCGCAGACCCTTTTCCAGGATGCCAACAGCCGGGCTTCCAACCAGGACTGGAGCGGCGTAATTGACGTTTTACAATCCCTGCGCAAGAACGATCCCGATTACGAAACTGCCAACGTAGATGGCCTGCTATGGCTGGCGCTGCGCAGCCGCGGCGTTGACAAGATTTACCGCCAGGCCAACCTGGAGGGCGGCATCTACGACCTGGCGCTGGCGGAGACCTTTGGCATCATCGATGTCGAAGCCGAAGTGGCTCGCAATATGGCGCGCACCTACCTGTATGGCCTGGCGTTCTGGGAAGGGTACCCGGAAAAGGCAGCCTATTACTTCGGATTGGTATACGCCGCCATGCCCGGTTTGCGCGATAGCTCCGGCTTTACTGCTGCAGAACGCTATTTCGCCTCGCTGGTGCAGTATGGCGACCAGTTATTCAACCAAAGGCAGTGGTGCGAGGCCAGGGCGCAGTATGAGCTGGCGGCCGGCATCCGCCCGAGCGAGGTCGCCGAACGCCTGCAGCGCGCCACCGAACTGTGCCTGGGTTACACCCCCACGCCCCCCGGCGGCGCCATCACACCGACCGAAACACCGACTTCCACAGCGACTCAACCCGGAGC
>JAGUYW010000046.1 GCA_020061105.1 Anaerolineales bacterium
AATGTTCCGGGTAATGCTTATCAAAACAGGATACCCAAAAAGCTTCGTCCACCGCCTGGGCAACGCGCACATGATCCTGGTTGTTTTCGTACAGCCCATTTGGGTCGAAGGTAAAAACCGCATAGGGTTTGTACTTGCGGAAAAGGTACACAAAGCGCTCGCGCAAGTTACCCAACGGGATATCGGCGAGCATATCTGTTTCGAAGCCCAGTTCAACAATCTCATGGACGCCGAGGATGCGAGCGGCTTCGTGCAGCTCTCGAGTATTGGCATCGATCGTTTCCTCGATTGATAAGCTGAGCGAATCTTTCCTATCGTCAGTGACCCTCGCCAGGATCACTCGCCACCCCTGGTCTGCGAACTTGGCAAGCGTTGCGCCACAAAAAGCAGCGGCGTCATCTGCGTGCGGGCTAATTACCAGGGCAGTATGCATTATTTCACCTCGTTTCTTTTGGTTTTTCTGTTGCTTTTGGTCAACAGATTGGCATGCTCATCTCGCAATTTTGACTAACTGATCAGCATGGCGTTGGATTTTCTGGACGGCTGCAACAATCAATTGCATATCTTGTTCGCTTCCCAACAGGGCTGGTTGGGGCAGCCATACGGTCTCCCAGGCGCCCCTGGCAGTATTGGGAAATTCGGCATGCAGAAATGGAAACTTCTGCGAGGCCTGCTCGCCGGAGAGGCGCCGGCGGAATTCTCCACTCTGGAACAACGCCATTTCATGCAAAGGTGGATAACTGGCCTGGGTCGGGGCACCCTCTGCGTTCAGGGCTTCGATGAAGCGCGGCACAGAGATGCCGGCAAAGGCGCTGGTATCTAAGTGGAAGATATACGCATAATGCCCATTACAGGTGCAGCGCGCATCTTGTTTTTGCGGCGTAATGCCTTCGATGGCAGACAACTGCTGATTCAAAAAGGCGGTATTGCGGGTGCGGATGGCGCGCTGTTCATCCGCCCGGCCCAGCTGGCAGCGCAGGACAGCCCCCTGCCATTCGCTCAAACGGTAGTTCGACCCATACATGAAGTGAGCATAGAACCACTCCCCCGGCAGACGCCCGCAGTCATGGATCGAGCGCGCTTTCCGCTCCAGTTCCTGATTGTCCGTGACAATTGCGCCGCCCTCGCCGGCGGTCATTAACTTGCTAGATTGAAAACTAAAAGTACCGATATCGCCCAGCGCGCCGATCTTGCGCCCCTTCCATTCGCTGCCGTGGGCGTGCGAACTATCTTCCACTAGGTAGAGTTTATGCCGGCGGCAGATATCCAGCAAAGCGTCCAGGTCTGCAACATTTCCACCCATATGAACGGCAATCATCGCCCGGGTGCGACTGGTGATGGCGGCTTCGGCCAGGGCAGGATCGATACAGTAGGTATCGGGCGTGCAGTCGACCAGCACTGGCATGGCGCCAGCCGCCAACACTGCGCTGGCGGTAGCGACAAAAGTAAAATCGGGTACAATCACCTCATCGCCCGGCCCGACACCCAGGGCAGCCAGGGCGATTTCCAGGGCGGCAGTACCGTTGGTAACCGCAATGGCATAGTTGGCTTGCTGGTAGCGAGCAAATTCCCCTTCGAAAGCCAGGCACTGGGTACCCGGCGTACGCCACCACAGGCGACTTTCCAGTACATCCATCAACGCCTGGCGCTCTCTCTCGTCGTAATAAGGCCATTCTGGGATCGGTGTGTTTTTGGCGGGCGTTCCACCCAGCAGGGCAAGGGTATCATCCATAACTTTGTCCTCTTTTTCTCGATAATCTACTAATCTGTTAGTTCAACCCAGCGCTTCTCGCGAGCGCTTTGTTGGATGGCGCTGCACAGGGCAATCTGGCGGTGTCCATCAGCGAAGGAGGGAAAAGCAGCGCTCCGGATGGCGTTATCTCGCACCGCGCAATACACCTGGCGAAAGAGCTGCACAAAGGTATCCGGGTACCCTTCGGCATGCCCGCCTGGAAAATCTGCAAAGGGGCGGGCTTCGGGATGCATTAAAGCTGGATCCTTAATCACAATCTGGTTGGGCTGGTCGCGCTGTCCAACCCACAACTGGTTCGGGTTTTCCTGATCCCAGCGCAGAGAGGCGCGCGAGCCAGAAATCTCCCACCAAAAATAATTCTTTCGCCCGGCGCTGATCTGAGAAAGGGTCAGCGCGCCGCGGGCGCCGTTGGAGAAGGCCAGCAAAATGCAAGCTGTGTCTTCAGTATGGATAGGCGTTTGCTCAGCTTGATCGTCCGCAGCAAGTTTACCGGCAAACGTTTCGACCGCGTGCAGTGGTTTTCGGCGATAGGGGAGGAAGGTTGACAGGTCTGCCATCACGGCGGTAATCTGCAGCCCGGTCAGCCAGGACGCCATATCCATCCAGTGGGTGCCAATATCGGAAACCACACGCAACTCTCCGCCTTGTTCAGGTTCCAGGCGCCAGTTCCAATCGCTGGGCAGAAAGAGCCAGTCTTGCAAATAACCGCCATGAAACAGGCGCGCTTCGCCGATTTCACCAGCCTGGATGCGAGCCCGCGCTTCTTGAACCAGTGGGTAAAAACGCAAGTTGTAGTTGACTGCCGCAACCAGATTGTGCTGGTCTGCCAGCCGCGCCAATTCCAACGATTCGGTGGTGTTCAACGCCAGCGGTTTCTCACAGATGACGTGCTTCCCAGCTTGCAGGGCGGATTTCGCCAGCGGATAATGCAGGTGGTTAGGCGTACACAGGTGAACGACGCCGATTGCTGGATCAGCCAGGATTTCGTTAAAGTCAGCGTAAACCCTGGAGATGCCAAGCTGATGACCAAAGCGTTCGCTTTTTTCTCGATCAGAGCCCAGAATCCCGCCTATCTGGACGCCCAGCCTGCGCAGACTCTGGATGTGGGTGCGTCCCATGAAACCAAGACCGACAACTGCTGCATGTGGAAAATTCATGTATGAGCACTCCTCAAGTTAACTTTCGAACCATGTAAACATCGGCTGTGTTGTAAAGCGTCTCGATGATCGTTCCCAAGATAGCGGCCTTCTCACCCAGGCTGGAGGCAACCAACCTGGGGAGCACAGGAATCACACCTTCGATACGGTAGAGGATCGCTTGGATGAGGATGTCCGCCGCTTTGGCTACACTGCCGCTGAGCACGATGACATCGGGGTCATAACATACGGCCAGGGCGGCAACGGTCTGCGCCAGGTAATCTACCGTGTCGTCGATGATCGGACGGGACCACAGCTCGCCGGCCCGGAAGGCAGCAAAAACATCTTCAGCGGTCAGCGCGGCCAGTTTCTCCGCAGGCACCTTGTCCTGCAGGGCAAGCCGGGCGCGCGCCGCGATCCCAGGCGCTGAGGCCAGCGACTCTAAAGCGCCCACTCCTTGACGCTGAGCGTTGAGATAAGAGCGATCGGGCAGCAAAAACCCGATTTCGCCGGCGGTAAGATGCGAACCGCGGTATACTGCGCCATCGATAATAACTCCCGCGCCAATCCCATTCCCCACGATCATCAGCACAAGATTCGAACAATTCTGTCCAACGCCAAACCACATCTCCCCCAACGCTGACAGATTGACATCATTGTCCAGGATCACTGGTAAATGAAAACGCTCACTCAGTTTCTCCTTCAGAGGAAAATCCCGCCAGGCGAGCGTGGGCGCCCAATACACACGCCCCTCTTCACAATATGGTATTCCAGGCGCGCCTACACCGATGCCAAGAATTGGTTTCCCGGTTGAGCTGGCAACCTGCAGCAGTTCCTCGATAATTGTTACCAGAGGCTCGTAACGGATATCCCCCGGGGGCTCTTGTGGATGGGTGATTTCAGCCAGCAGGTTTCCCGCCAGGTCGGCAACCGCCCCGTACAGGCGAGTCTCGTTCATGTCGACCCCGATCACCAGGCGCCCTTCGGCGTTAAATTCGAGCAGAGGCCGCCGCCTCCCACCGCTGAAAGCCTTTTTTTCGATTTGGCGGATCATATCTTCTGCAATCAACTCGTCGACGATGCGCATGACCGTCATCAGGCTGATCTGCAAGCCAGCGGCAATCTCCGTGCGAGCAATAGGGCCCTCCCGGCGGATCAGGTCCAGGACTGCAGAGCGGTTGATACCGCGCATTTCAGTTGCGGTGATGGTATGAGTGAGGCGCATGATTTCTTAGTAACATCGCGATAAACTTATTCACATGATGTTACTAAGATTATAGAAAATAAAAAGGCGCGAGTCAAGTAGGAATTTTTCCTAGATTGCTTGCGAGTTAAATTTAACCAGCTTCTCCCAATCGATATTCCCCTGGACACAAAAATCGTTTGTAAATTCCCAGGTGAAGGTGTTAAGCAAAGATGAATAGGCAGCAGAGAAGTCGTCATTTCTTTGCTTCGCCCGAAAACCAAGAGGCGTGATGATTTCAACGTAAAGATCACGATTATTGGAAATAAGCTCCCAAAAGGCCTGCCCACAAAGTTTCCGATAATCCCCTTTATCGGGTTGGCGATCCTGACCATAACAGCAGCCATTGACACAGATAATATTCGCTCGAGAATTGCTGGTACGCAGAATCCTTTGTGCCTTTTTAAAGTTATCGATCATGCGTTTGATCTGACTGCTATTGCCCCAATTTGGCCCAGATTTGATCGAAACCAGGTAAATCAAGCCATCACGTTCAAATTCCAAATCGACGCCTTCTGCAGAAGATTTCTTCCCTTCGTAAACTTTATTACAGACAAATATCGCCAGGTTTTCCAGGAACTCGCCAAAAATTGCCTCTTCCTGAGAAGAAAGATGCGCATCGAGCAAACTCTTGACCAGATCGTGTGGCGCGACAAGATTTTTGGCTTTGAAGAGGTATGGATTCTTGCGTTTGAGAATTTGCTTGAGCTTTAATGTCTGTAGGCTATTCAGTCTCCGCTCATGAAAACTGCCAATATGATCTTCTACGAATTGGGTAACATCATTCAGATTCAGAGGTTTCATAATTCTCAACCGCCTCGAAAAGCCGCAATTCTTGTGGGCGAATTTGCTGATTTGCCAGGTCATAATATTGGCGCAGAATTTCGATCCCGATCGAGTTTCTGCCCAGGCGCTGCGCTACTCGCACCGTGGTTCCGGAACCCATGAAGGGATCAAGCACCCAATCGCCTTCCTGGGTAAACAATTTAATGAACCATTCCGGCAACGCCTCAGGGAACACCGCGCTATGATTTTTGTTTTTGGTCTCTGTCGCCAGATGCAGCACGTTAGTGGGGTAAACCTTATCGCGCCCAACCCAATTGGCAACACGTTTCCCAAACCCGCTGCCAACTTTCGAATCATCGCGCTTTTTATCGGTTTTACTGAGATTCTTCAAGCGTCGTTCCGCCCAATCGCCCATCGGAACCATGACCGCTTCCTGGTACATATTGAACTTTTTGCTTTTGTTAAATTGCAACAAGCGCTCCCAAGAATCGCGAAAGCGGTTGGGCCATTTTCCAGGGTAGCTGTTCTTTTTGTGCCAGATGAATTCTTCCGTCCAAAACCATCCCTGCTGGCGCATGCCCAGGATCAGTTCGATCACATAAGTATGCCTTTCCCCATCGACGACTTTTTCCTTAATATTGAGCACGAAGGTACCAGTAGGTTTCAAGACGCGCAGCAATTCGCTCGAAATAGGCAAAAACCATCCTACATAATCTTCCGGTTTTATCCCGCCATACGTATTGGTTCTGCTATCTGCATAGGGCGGTGAGGTGAAGATCAGATCAATCGAATTATCTTGCAGGGATTTCAGGTAATCCCGGCAGTCTCCTAAAATCAAGCGCGCCAGTGTGCCAGCCATAATTGAATACTATATCATATCCAGGTGACAATCCAGGGCAATTTCTGCACTGAACCAACCCGGAAAAAGGCCTGGTTAATCAAAACCCAATTCCTTCAAAATTTCTGCCTCGCTGCGCTGAGTACTTGTGGTTTTTCCAAGCAACTCTTCCCAGAATTTGGCGTCATAGCGGCGCGAGCGCAGCGGCAAAGGCATGGGCACGCCCCACCCCAACAGCAGCACCTCTTCTTTGGGCTGCAGACGCGCCAGCATGCCGCGCAAGGCTTCGCGGCCCGACAGCCCCGAAAGCACGGCGCGGATATCGTCGTCGTCGCCCAGCCAGCCGGAGACGCGCGTGCCAAGCTGCGACATCACCTCGTCGTAGATTTGCGAGGGACGCTGGTCGATGATCAGCAAAGTGACATAATACTTGCGCATTTCGCGCGCAATCGTGCTGAATGAGGTTTGCACCGCCATCTCGCGGTTGAGCAGCTTATGCGCTTCCTCCACGACGATCACCAACGGGCGCGGCTCCTTCTTGCCGCTCGAGCGGAATTCGTTGGTGCTCTTCTCCCAGGCATCGCGAATGCGGCGCGTCAGCAGGTTGCTGACCAACAGGTAATCCAGGTCGCTTTCGTGGTTGCCAAAGGAAAGCACCACATGCTGCCCGGCTTCCAGCGCCTTGATGATTTCGCTGACGCTATCGGCGGCAGGGTTTTCCACAACGTAAGATAGGTTAAAAACGCGACCAAGCTTGTTATGCAGCCCCTCCACTGCCATCACATTGGCGCCAGATGTGTTCGCCCAGAACGCCACGCTGTCGGGCGCCGGGTACTTCTTGCCAGTCTCTTCGTCGAGCACCATCGCCCCATTGCGCATCTGGCGAAATTCGTGGAACCAGTTGGCGCGCCCAAAGCTGTTGACCAGCGCTTCCAGGGTGGTAGGGGTGGTCTCTTTCAGGTTAAGCTCGCGGCTGAGCATCTCGATATCTTCGGGTTGGATATCATGCATGGCGATTTCCAGGTTGAAATCCGGGGCTTTACCGCGGATGGTGGCGCCTCGCCCCAGGCCAACCACCTGGACGCGCGAACGGAACTTGGTTTGTAAACCAATGACACGCTGCCCGGTATCGGAGGCGGTATCGTCAAAGCCGTATTCGTTATGCATATCGAATACCAATACCGAGGCCTTATTGTAGTGGATCAGCCCGGCCAGGATAATGCGCGTCAAGAAGGATTTACCAGTGCCGGTGGCGCCAAAAACGCCCGCGGAGCGCTGGACGAACTTCTCCAGGTTCAGGCAGACCGGGTGGCCTTACTCACGGGTATAGCCGATGATGAAATTACCGCTTTTCTCCTGGCTGCCGAAGATTTCAGCAATATCGCCGGCAGCAGCCAGGCGCGCCGGGGCGTGGTGCGGCGGGATGGTTTTGACCGGCAGCGGGCGCGGCGGCTCGCGCAGACCCACTTCGATCTCTCCCGCCCAGCGGGCATACTCGGGCGAACCCGGTTCCGGGCCGCGTTCTAGCATCAAGGCCGGCAACACTTCCAGATTGGTGTAAAGGGTCTGCCCGTGCAGCAAGCGCGCCAGTTCGGGTGGCAGGCGGTTCTCGCTTTGTTCGTCGGCGAAACGCGGATCGGTCGCCCCAAGCTGCAGGTCGGTCACCAGGCCATAAAACTGCCAGTCGCCGCTTTCGATGATCACAAAACCACCCTCCTGGACTTCCTGGGATGGCACGGTCAGGCGGACATTGAGGTTTTCCTTTAAACCCCCGCCGACAACATAACCAATGGCAGGTGTGTGAGTGGATTGGTCAGGCATGGTTTTCCTCTCCAGTTTCAGTGGTCATAATAAGCGGAAATTGCTTTACTGATGGAATGCAGACAAATATTTCACGCAAGCGACAGGCGATAAGCATTGACGCCAATTTCTTGCACACCGCACAGTTGAATCTGTAATGTCTCGCTATCGGCAACCAGTTGGTCGCCCTGCAGTTCCACAGGAGCCGCCGGGAAAATCAGGTCGCCAGTGTTGAAATCCTCCAACAGGCGCCCTTGCTTAAGATGTAAAAAACCAAAATCGCCATGTAAGTAATAGATATCCGAATGCAGCAAGCGACCATCGCCCAGCGAAAGCACACTCATAGGGTTGAAACCGCGCATGGCGCTTTCATCGGCGATCTCCAAACGGATGGTCGGTCCGGCAAAAGCCTGCTCGAACTCCATCAAGATGGCATCCACGTTGACTTGCTCTTGGGCTGTCTTTTCTTCCAGGCGTAAATCGGAGAGATTGGCAGGATATTCACCAAAATGCCGCAGCAGCAGTTCACTGGGAGCGGCGCCATCCTGGATGGCGAGATGCCAATCTGGGACGAGGCGCTGCAGCAAACGGCAGGCCGCCGCTCCGCTGTAATACTGGCGCGAGTAGCCATACGCGGCTGGTACATCGGGCAGCGGCGTTTCATTCACCAGCCAATCGACTTGCTGCTGGATGAAGAAAGCCGGCCCTTCGTGCCGCTCCGAGATTTTCGCTAAAGCCAGGGCCAGCGGCTGCTGCTCCAGGATGGCAAAACGCTGGCTGGTCAAAGCCGCCAGCAAAGCCGCCTTTTCCAGGTCAGACCAGTGCGCAGCGTTATAAACCTCCGCTTCGGCCCAACACAAGGCGCGCTGGCGCGGCTGCAGCTCCGGGTAAGCCGCCAATGCGAGGTGGAAGTTGTAGCCAGGAGGGTAGATTTCTCGAAAGCCGCCCGTATCCTGGAAAACATGAAAGCACTCATGGTAAACCAGCGGCAGCGCCTGTCCGGGAGCGGTAAACATCCACAGTGGGATGGCAGCCGTGATAACCTCGTTGATGGGCATGGCTGTGGCAGCCATCAATCCCGACGGGCGCTCGTCGGGCGGAGAGGGGTGGTTGATGTAAGCAATCTCCTGGTCGTCAAAAATTGCCATCGGCGCCTGGCGCGGGGAATAGCCAGGCCAGACGTCCAATGGATTTCTCAGGTTTTTTTCGATGATTTCGAGTACTTCGGTAACTTTCATGTGCGAACTCCTAGGGAGCGACATCCGTCAAAGCGCCCAGAACATTCATCAGGGTCTGGTAATCATCGCGCAGCAAGGTAATCAATTCCTGGGTAGCGCGTTCGAGCCACTTCCGGTCGCCAGCAGCATCATGCGCCTGCTGTGCTTGCTGGATATGCGCCGCCAACAATTCCCCAACCGGCAAGTCGCTGGCGCGCAGAACATGGCGAAAATAACCAAAGCGCCCGGTAGCGGTAAACTGGCGAATTTCTGCATAGTCGCACAGGTAAATCACATCCAGGCTGAGCGGCGGGCGCGGCGGCAGTAAATGCTGGATGCGCCCACCCTGGCGATACCCGACCACCAACACGCTCATCTCCACCGGCACATTGCGGTTCAGGCGGTTGTCATTAATGATATTTTCCGCTACACCATCCGCGGTAACCAGTTGGCGCACCAGGCCATCATCATCGATGTGCATATCGTGGATCAGGCCATAGATTTGATAATCATTCTCCAGCGGGACGCGCACCAAAGCGCCAAAAGACGGCGCGGTCAGCTGGCTAACCCGGCAGCCGATCACAAAGCCAGTTGTGCCAGCGCGCAATAAACGTCCAATTTCCAGGCTTGTCATAGGTTGGCTTTTACCTTTCGTATTTCGTTCTGCCTTGCAGGTCTTTGGCGGCCTGTTTGTAAGAGGTTTCGCCAGGCTCGACGCCGCGCCGGGCCAGCTCTAGCAAGATCATCTGGGTAACCTGGTTTTTCTCGTCCAGCGAAACCACCGCTGCTTCGTGGGCGCGATGCAGCAGGTAGGGATAGGGACGATTGCCCAGGGCGCGGCATTGGTCGACCAGGGTGGCGTGCAGGGTATCGAGCATGGCGCGGTTGTGCGCCACCCAGCCCGGGATATCCACACGCGCCAGCCAGGGGCGCTCAGGCCGGCCTACGTTGAGGTAGAAAAAGTGCAGCGCCAGTCCGTCCGTGTAACGCGCCGCAGCCGGCGATTGCATCGCAAAAACCGCCGAACGCGCCCCAGGCGGCAAGAGCCCTCTGAACAAGTCTTTGTCGGTCACCCCGCGCAGGGGAGTATAGCGACGGATCTCAGAAAGCTGCTCCGTATCTGCCATGGCGACCTCTAAAAGGCGCACTGCCAGCGTGGCGGCTGGTTTATCAACATACCCAGCCGTGGCAACATTGAGCTGTTCAAGCTGGCGCAGCGCTTCCAGGTAAGCGTTCAAGCCTTCTCTTGAGGCGCTGTCGTCGACGCTTTCCCGGCTCAACCACAGTTCCATCGGCCCATCTGTAAAGGTGATCACCGGCGCAGTAGCCTGGCGCGCCAGTTCCGCCAGGCGCTGGCGCTCATTCAGATCGCGCATCAAAGCCAGGCGCGCGTCGGTGATCAAGCCGCTGGCGGTGTATAAATCCTCGTCGTAAAACAGCTGGCTGGTAATCGAGATTTGTGGGGCAGCCGGCGAACCCATTTCCAGTTGGATGGCGCCGACATTGATCAGGCAATAATTGACTGCCGCGTGCCGGTCGGGGGCAATCTGCGATCCATCGGCGGCGATGACTACCGCTGTGTCAGGCAAGCCTGGCAAGGGAAAGCTGCCATCCAAAGACTCGGCAGGCCGGTCTCTAAACACCGTAGCCGGCCGCGCGCTGCGCAAATTCGGATCAGCTTGCGCCGCCTGATTGATCTTGTCGTACAGATATTCGTGCTGATTGGCGTTGGCCTGTAACACGTGCGCGGCATATTGGCGCAATTCGCCAAGCTCCTGCAAACGGCGCAAGGCGTTTTCACCCATTGCCTGAACCTGTTGGCGTACCTGTTGAAAATCGACCGACATAGCATCCCTGCAAAATCAGAACAAGTGTTTGAGATATTGTACAGCCTGAAGGCGCTGGGCGCAAGGGAATTTGGCGGGAAATAGCCTGGCTGAGGTAAAATATGAAGGTATGGGAGCCATTATCCGAGCTTCAGTAAAATCACCCTCCCCGTCTGGATTACGCGCCTTCAATCCGCGTCGCGATATGGCGCATGTGGCCGACCTGGTAGAATCCTGTTTTGCAGATACGCTGGATGAAGGCGGGCGTTACTACTTGCAACGCATGCGCGCTGGTTCTGGCGCCACTGGCCTGGGAGCATGGTTCGGCTGGCTGACCAGCTTGATGAGCGCGCCGATGAGCGGGTATGTGTGGGAACAGGATGGACGCATCGTCGGTAATGCCAGCTTGATCCCGGTTTTTGCCAACCGGCATTGGTTTTACCTGATCGCCAATGTCGCCGTCGCCCCCGAAGCGCGCCGCCAGGGCATCGCCCGCCGCCTGACCCAACAGTCCATCGAGCACGCCCGCCAACGTCATTCAAAATCGGTCTGGCTGCAAGTGCGCCAGGAGAATGAGGCTGCCATCACTCTGTATAAAAACCTGGGATTTATCGAGCGCGCCCGCCGCACCGCCTGGGTGTGCGATTCCAGTTATATCCCGCCGAATTCACATCCGGAGACAAATTTTGCACCAGTGAACGCCCGCCACTGGCAGCAGCAGCGCCTGTGGCTGCTGCGCAGTTACCCGCCTGAATTATCCTGGCACATACTTTTCAATCCCACGTTGCTACAATCTGGCCTGGCGGGGGCGCTGGCGCGCCTGTTCACAGATACCTACCTGGTTCAATGGGGCGCTTTTCAAAACGAGCGGCTTTTGGCTGCCCTTTCCTGGCAATCGATGCCTGGACCGACTGACGTCTTGTGGGTTTCCGCCCCGCCCAGTCTGGATGAGGACGTCTTGCTCGCTCTGTTGTTACATATAAGACGCGACCTGCCCGGCCAACGTTCGATAACGCTGGATTACCCGGCCGGCCTGTTTGGAAGCGCCTTACACCAGGCTGGTTTTATCGACTCGCAAACGCTGATCTGGATGGAAAAAAAGTTGGCCTGATCAGGGCTAACTTGACCCCTCACAAGCCTTGCCATTGCCATTCTTGTCCAGGTTGAAGATATCGCCATATCCTTCGGCTTTGCAATACTCATAGCAAGCCTGGGCCTGGGCCTGGGTCGGGAAATTATTACACGTCAGAGCAGGGCCTTTGCAATCGCACACCGGTACGCGTGTGGCGGTTGGAAAAGGCGTGATGGTGGGCGTGGAGGTGATGGTAGCCGAGGGGATTGGCGTCGGCATCCAAACCCCAAACACAGCCGCCTGGGCTTCGATCTGACCCTGAAGCAAAATGGCATCGCAAGCTACGTTGGGCGGCATGCTGGCGGCAAGCGCAAAGCCCTGGCGAACGAGTTCGTAGTTGATAAACAAGTTGTTCAGGACGACATAGCGCAGTAAAAAGCCCTCTTCATCCACATCCTTGACATCCTGGATTAGGGTGACGAATTGACCATTCACCAGGCGATCGTTGGCGGCAATCGCCTGTGGGCCTTGCCATTCAATTTCAGGGACAATCCCCGGGGCGTCGATACCGATATAGCGCACAGGATACATGGCGCCATCGATCACCACCTCAATGGCATCGCCGCTCAGGACGCGCGTCGCCAGGG
>JAGUYW010000004.1 GCA_020061105.1 Anaerolineales bacterium
AGAATGTGGATGGGGCATTGGCTTTGGCGCTCTTCCTGACCAACCAGGTCTCTTCGCAGATCTACACCGACAAGGCCGGACATGTGCCGATACGCTCGGGCGTCACTTCGGCTGACCCCTTGATCGCTGGCTTTGCTCAGGCTTCTGCGACGGGCTTCCCGCGCCCGCAGAGCCAGGAATTTGCCAACTACTGGGGCCCGTTTGGCGATATGTTCACCAAGGTCCTGGAAGGGGCTTTGAGCCCGGCGGAAGGCGTAGCCGAGGCCTGCCGGGCGATGAATGCTGCTTCTGGAAAGTAAAATTATCCCGATTTTTACTCGAAACGAAATCGCCATACAGCGATGGCGAAAAACGCCAGTGTATAAACCATCAGCAGTCCGATCTGAGGCAGCACATCCAGCAGGCCGGCGTTCTGGTTAATCAATTTGCCGTAAGCGATCAAGGCATGGGCATGTGGGATCAGGCGCGAGATGGTCTGCACCATCCCCCCTTGTTGGTAGAGCGGCACCGGCGTGCCGATCATGAAGCAGCCGCCTACGGCAGCCAACACAAAGCCGAGCAGTATGCCGGTCGAGTCGGCTTGCTTGTCGGTTTTGGCGAGCGAGGCCACCAGCATACCCAGTGCGGTGGCTGTCAGGCCGAGCGCCAGGCTGACTGCCAGTAGCCCGGTTAGCGAATTGCCGACCGGCATGTCGAAGAACAGGTTGGCGACTCCGAAAATGATAGCGACCTGGATGAGCACCAACCCGATGTAGGCTAACATTTTGCCAGCAATGATTGTCCAACGATGCAAGGGGGCAGCGATCAGGCGGCGCAGGGTGCCTTCCTGGCGCTCTTTGAGCAGTTCGGCAGACATTGCTCCCACGATGAAGAAGGCGAACATGACCACAAAACTGGGGACAATCATGGCAAATATATTATCGGGAATGACCACGGTTTCTTCGTCTTCGAAGATTTTGGTCTCGATCTTAACCCATGGATCCGAAATCATTTTTTGCACCTGCGCCATTTGGACGCCAAAATTTTGCATCGCCAGGGCGTTTTGGGTTTGCGGGTCAGCCTGTTGAAATTCGGGAATTTCGCTGAGCAGGGTGCGGATGGCGTAGGAGATTTCGCCCTGCACAATCACCGGCCCGACGACATCTTTCATCAACGAAGCGACAATACTGGCAAACTGCTGTTGGGTGGTGTCGACGATCACTTCAATCTCGGAGGACTGGTAATCTTTGATATTTTGCGTCAACCCGGCCGGGATCATAATAGCAGCCAGGGCCTTGCTGTCCAAAACATGTTGTTCGGCGGCAGCAAGAGAGTCAAGGGTGGTCACATCCAGAACATCGATCGACTCCAGGATAGAAGCGATCTGGTCTCCGTAGATATCCTGGTCCAGGTTGACCACTGCGACTGGAAAGGTTACCCCCTCACCGCTCGATGATAGATTCTGATTGACAAAGCCGTTGAACACCGAGAAAACCAGCGGTAAGCCGATAATCACGATCAGCAAGCCGCGGTCTTTGAAAATCACCTGGAGGTCTTTCCAGGCTACTGCGAGAGTCATTTGCAAAGGGTTGAGTTTCATAGGGCGCCTCATTCGAATTTGAAGCGGCTGGTTCCGACGAAGAAGAATAGCGCCGAAAAAGCCAGTAAAATTAACAGGTTCGGCCAGATATCCAGCAAATCTTTACCGCGCGTGAGCACGTCGTAATAGGCGGTGGTAGCGTAAGACTGCGGAACCAGGCGCGAGAGCACATTTAACACCGGCATACGTTGAATAATGAAGGGTGGGAAAATGGCTCCACCCAAAAAACCGGCTACCCATAACAAGGCGCTGCTCAATCCGCTGACCTGGCCTTCGGTGCGCACCAGCCCGGCGATCAGGATACCCAGGCAGGTCGAACATAAAGCTATCACGATCGATGTAAGTACCCAGGCAAGCGGGCTTTGGCCGATGGAGAGAGAGCCAAATCCGAGTACTGGCAAGAGCGTCGCGCCAACAAGGAAAATGAAGGCGATTTGCACCAGGGTGAGCAAAAAGACCGGCGCCATTTTGCTTGCCAGAAGAGCCGCTCGGGTGATGGGGGCGGCGACCAGCCGCCGTAGAGCGCCGGATTTGCGCTCTTCGAGCAAACTGCGGGCGACGGTGGAAGCGGACAGGAAAACGAACAGCACGCAGAACCCCGGCACAAAGGATTGGCTTAGATCCAGCAGGGGTTCTCTTTCTTTTTCGGCAGTCTGCGGAGCCCTTTCGTTGATACTGATCAGAGGAGTCAGGCGGGAGCGCTCGAACTGCTCTTTAGCTTGCTGCATGATGCGTTCGGCGTTGAAACTGCTTTGCACAGCAGGATTGTTGGCCTGCATTTCGCCCATTTGGCGGATGCCATCCAGGATTTGCAGTTCCAGTGAGATGTCATTGGCGACACCGTTGACCAGCCGCATCACCGTTTGGGTTGTGCTGGCGTCGGCGTCGGGGTGTACGACAATCGTCAGGGTGACTGCCTGACCCTGCGCCAACCGGCTGCTGAAATCGACGGGGATAAGCAGATAGCGAGCAATTTTCACCTTGCGCAGCGATTCTTCGGCGGCTTCCTGCTCGTAAAGCTGCACCCGAAAAGCCGGCTGCCGGTCGAGGTCCTGCACAAACTGGCGGGCGATAGCGCCCTGCGGGTCAAGGTTGACCACTGCAATGGGAGCGCGATCGTCTTTCTCTTCTGAGCTGCTGGCGCCAGCGTCGCCCATCGAAAGACGCGCCAGGCCAGAGAAGATGATGATGAAGATCAGCGGCAAGATGAACAACCACAGAACCGCGCCGCGATCTTTGAAAAAGATCGCCCAATCTTTCTTGATGAAATTCCAGATATTCATGGCAATCACTCCCGCAATTTCTTGCCGGTCAGGTGCAGGAAGACGCTTTCCAGGTTGGGCTCCAGGATCTCCAACGAGGCGATAGCCAGGTCGTAATCGTTGATGAACTGAATCAGGTTGACAAGAGCCTCCTGGCTGTGCAGGGCTTCGATCTTGATCAAAGAGATGGCAGACTCTGGCGCCTCCGCGTCCACATCGGGTTTGCTCTCCATAGGAGCAGGAAGAATCTCGGCGCTTTGGACGGCTGGCTGCTGGGAGAGTTTCACCAGCAGCGCCGAGTCGAACTGTCGCAGCCCGACATGGATCACGCCGCCGCCTAACATGGCAACCAGGTTTTTGATGGTGTCCAGGGCGATGATTTGCCCCTGGTCGACGATGGCAACCCGGTTGCAAAGCAGCTCCACTTCTTCCATGTAGTGACTGGTGTAGACGATGCTCGTGCCGCGCTCGCGGTTGAGTTTTTGTACGCTTTCGAAGATATGATTGCGGCTCTGCGGGTCGACCCCCACGGTAGGTTCATCCAGGAAGAGCAGGCGCGGCTGGTGCACCAGCCCAGCGGCGATGTTGACGCGCCGTTTCATGCCGCCCGAGAATTTCTCAACCGCGTCGTTTTGGCGGTCGCTCAGGGCGACGATCTGCAGCACATCGTCCACACGTTCTGCCAGGGATGCGCCACGCAAACCGTAGATGCTGCCAAAGAAGTTTAGATTGGCGCGGGCGCTCAAGGTGGGGTAGAGCGCCAGGTCTTGCGGCACCAGGCCGATCAGGCGCTTCACTTGCAGGGGCTCGCGGGTGATGTCAAACCCGCCAATGCGGGCTTCGCCGGAGGTTGGTTGTAGAACGCCGGTCAGCATCGAAATCAGGGTGGTTTTGCCAGCCCCGTTTGGGCCGAGCAGCCCGAATACCTCGCCTTCGTCCATCGAGAAGCTGACCCCCTTAACAGCTTGAAACTCGCCATATTTTTTCACCAATTGGTTGGCTTCAAGGATTGTGCTCATTTATTTTTCTCCGTTTGGGATATGGAATTTATTTGTTTAAAAGGTTCAATACAGTTCTTCAAATAAGGGTTGCGATCAGTAGCCTTTTCCACCAAAGAGTTTGCCGAAGATAGCTCTAATAATTAGGCGAAACTGTTCATGGAGGCTCCTAAGGTTTTCTTGAGTTGTGGTGAACCCAAGTACTATCATAGGAGCCTCTTTATCCCAAATTCATGCTGTTTAGATGGCAGTTTTAAACCCATGCGGCTCGTGACATCGCCCTTGGTAAACTGGTAGAGCAGCACGCCGGCAAGGTGCAGCAGTACAAGAACAATCAGTAAACGTGAAAAAAGAAAATGCCCCTGGAAGGGAGCAAAATCGCGGTTGAGAGCGGCGGGGTCCACGCCGAACGAAGTCACGCCGTTCAAGGCCAACGCACCCATCCCCGCAAGGCCGAGGGCGATTAAAACCAGGTAGATTGCCCAATGAGTAGCCTTATATAAGACCTGGTTCCAACTTGCTAAACCCGCCGGCAGCGGCTGTGGGCTGCGCCAACGAATAATCGCCCGCGCCACGGTCGCCAGTACCAGCAAAAGGCCTAGCGTGCCATGGGTGCGGTACATGATCAGTTTTTGCGGTTCGCCATCGGGCAGGCTGACCATAAACAAACCGGCGCCTAGCATGCCGAAGATAAGCAGCGAACTAACCCAATGCAGCCAGCGCGAAAGCGGGGTATATTTTGGTTGAGATGCAGACATTATATATCTCCTGCTGAATAAAAATTACTAACTTTTCTGCGCCATTGCAACCAATTCGCGAGCAGATTGCAAGGAACCCTGGGTGATGCTGCCGAGCATTTGAGCCAGTTCGAGGATGCGGGCTTCGCCTTCGAGTTGCCTGACCTGGGTGGTGGTGCGTCCGTGTTCGAGGCGTTTTTCAACATGCAGGTGCTGAGCGCCGAAAACTGCTAGCTGCGGCAGGTGGGTGATGCACAGTACCTGGTGCGTTTGACCGAGGCGCTGTAATTTTTCGCCAATTACAGCCCCAACACGCCCGCCGATGCCCTGGTCGATTTCGTCGAAGATCAGGGTGGGGACATGGTCGGCCTGCGCCAGCACGTTTTTCAAGGCCAGCATCAAGCGCGAGGTCTCACCGCCAGAGGCGATCTTGACCAGCGGTTTGAAGCCTTCGCCGGGGTTGGGAGCGATGAGAAATTCGACCCGCTCCAGGCCATGTGAATGGTAGGCTACCCGGCGTCCATCTGGAAGTGTAACGCCGTGTGAATCGGCGGCTTGTTGGAAATCGACCTGGAAGCGCGCCCCTGACATGTGCAGGTCGCTCAACTCGTGTTCGATGGCGAAGGAGAGCTGCTCGGCGGCGGCGCGGCGGGTGGCGGAGAGCGCCAACCCGTGTTGGGCTAATTTCTCGAGCAGGGCAGCCTGTTCGGCTTCCAATTCTTGCAGGCGCTCGGCGGCGTGGGTGATGGTCAGCAGTTCTTCCTGGGCTTCCAGCCCAGCTTGAAGAATCTCTGGGATGCTCTCGCCGTATTTGCGCTTCAAATTATTGATCAGGTCGAGGCGTTCTTCTACCTGATCCAGGCGGCGTGGGTTGAACTCGATCTCTTCCAGGTAGGCGCGCAGGTTGTGGGCCAGTTCAGCCAGTCCTTCGGCGGCGGCCTGGGCTTGTTCATGTTGACTGGCCTGACGCGGATCGAAGCGCGCCAACCCATTCAAGGCGTGTACAACGCGACCGAGCAGGTCGGTGGCGGCAGGCGCTTCGGGTGTGCCTTCGTCAAGCGCCAGCAAGGCCTCTTGGGCCAGCTTGGTCAGGCTTTCGGCGTTGGCCAGGCGGTTACGCTCATCGCGCAATTCGGCGTCTTCGCCGGGCTTGAGATGCGCGCCTTCGATTTCCTGGATCTGAAAGGACAGCATCTGACTGCGCCGGGCGGCGTCGCGCTCAGCCTGGCGAATTTCTTCAACCTGGCGCTTGTTCTCTGCCAGGCGTTGGTAGGTCTCCTGGTAAGCTTGCAGCAGTTCATCCAATTCGGATTGTTGGCTGGCGCTGGCATAGCGATCCAGCAAACCGAGATGTTGGTTAACACGCAACAGCGAGAGGTGCTCCGATTGGCCGTGCACATCGATCAAGTATTCGCCGACCTCCCGCAGCAGGCTGGCGGTGACGCTGCGCCCGTTCAACCGGGCGACGCTGCGCCCATTGGAACGGATTTCGCGCCCCAGGGTGACATAGCCAGGTTCATCGAGCAGCTCTTCGCGTTCCAGGATGGCCTGCACCTGCGTTTGTACAGGTTGGGTGAGGTGAAACACCGCTTCGACAGTGGCGCGTTCAGCGCCGACGCGCACAAGGTTGGCGTCGGCGCGGCCGCCCATCAGCGTCTCAACAGCGTCGATGATGATCGACTTTCCCGCCCCGGTTTCGCCGGTGAAAGCTACCAGACCAGGCTGGAAGGTTACATCCAGCTGGTCGATGATGGCAAAATTTTCGATATGCAGCTCGGTAAGCATTACTTGATTTGAATGCCTCCCAACCGGTAATATACAGTGGATGTTACCATGGCCGTATAGTAAGACTGCCAGAGCAGCGAAAACAAAATGCCCATGAAACTGGCGCCCATCAGCAAGCTGCTGAGCAGCAGCAGGATCGGGATCAGGCTGCCTACCGCGGCTGCCGCGGCAGTCAGCTGAAAGAGCCGGCGGGCGCGGCGGCGGCGCAACACCAGGCGCACCGCCTCGCCAATGATCACCCCGGCGATGGGGGCGACAAATAAGGCCAGGAACCCCAACCGCCCGATGATCAGGCTGCCCAGGAAGGATAGAATGCCCGCCACAGCCATGGCCAGCGGGTAATCGTACCACTCGGCGGTTTCGAACATTCTTTGGTGACCGCGCACACATTCTTTGCAGCGATAGCCAGTGGGGGTGAGAACGGCGCACTTCGGGCAGATCGGTTTTTCACAACTTTTGCAGCGTAAACCGGTCTCGACGGTGGGATGGTTGGCGCAGGTCAGGGTGGGCGGGGTATCGGTCATCGGTTATTTCCTGTGGCAGGGTTTTGACTCATGTGGGGTGTCAGGTTACGGTAAAAATAATGGGCATCCTGGATGCGCACAAAATGCACGCTGTTGTCGCTGGCGTGCACCACCACCTGGTCGCCATCGGCGAGCGGGACGGGGAGCTGGCCGTCGGGCGAGAGTACAACATCTTGCCCGGCCTGCACGGTGATGCTGACCGAGGAGCCTTCAGAGAGCACAATGGCGCGCTCCAGGGAGAGGTGCGGGGCGACCGCTACGAGCAGGATGTTACGCAGCTCGGGCGGCAAGATCGGCCCACCAGCAGCCAGGGCGTAGGCAGTAGAGCCTGTGGGGGTGGAGGCGATCAGCCCATCGGCAACATAGGTGGTCAAAAAACGCCCATCGACGCTGGCAAGCAGGTGAACCGGGCGTACGCTGTGGCCGCGACAGACAACGATTTCGTTCAGAACTTCCCAGGCGCCCAACTGTTGTCCGGCGCGCCACTGCTCTCCGCATAGCATCATGCGCTGTTCGAGCCAATAATTGCCCGAGAGCAGGTTCGGCAGCACTTCTTGCCACTGGTTAAAGCTGATTTCAGTTAAAAAGCCGAAGTGGCCCATATTGATGCCCAGAATTGGCAGCCCCAGCGGTCCGCAAAGGTGCCCGGCGCGCAGCATGGTGCCATCGCCGCCCAGGGCAATTAACATATCAAATTCGCCTTGCTGCACCTGGCGGCGCAGCGGCTCATCATAGAGCATCCCGCAAGCGGTCAGGATGCCGTGGTCTTGTAAGCAGGCTGCCACTTGCTGGATGGCCTCATGGGCTTGCTCCACCTGCGGGTGGGCAATGACTACGATGTGCTGGGGGCGTTGGGGGGGTGTGGGCATAAGGGCAATTATATACTATCTTCGGGCGCAGCTTAAACTGCCCACAGGCAAAAATCACGAAAAAACGTTAG
>JAGUYW010000028.1 GCA_020061105.1 Anaerolineales bacterium
ACCGCGCCCAACGCGGCGCCGCGTCCGTACCGAAACGAGCGCTGGGTGTGCGCGGCAAGACGATTGCTGTTACCAGCGCCAAGGGCGGGGTGGGCGTTACAACAACTGCCATCAACCTGGGGGTGGCGTTGACCAAGCAATACCGCAAAGAAGTGATCGTAGCCGATTTTCGACCTGGACAGGGCAGCCTGGGGATCGACCTTGGCTATTCCAACTCACAGGGCTTGAATCATTTGTTGTCTTATCCGCTGGAACAGTTGACAGGCGCCAATGTGGAAGCCGAATTAATGGCTCACTTGCCAAACCTGCGCCTGCTGCTGGCCTCCTCCTTTCCGCAAGACGCCCGATATCTCAGCGCGGTAGATTATTTTTCTGCCATCGCCAATCACCTTACGCATTTATCCCAGGTGACTGTGCTCGATTTGGGACCAGGGGTGACCCCGATAAATGAGCAAATCTTGCCTACCTGTGAGCAAGTAGTCGTTGTGTTAGAGCCAGTAGCTCAAAATATCGCCCAAACACGTTCGTATGTGGAATATCTTGATGAGCTGGGTTTGCAGGGTAACCGGGTGCTGCTGGTGTTGGTCAATCGTATCCGCGCCGGGGTGCAATTGGCATTAGGCCAGGTGCAAGACCAACTGAAACATCCGATCAATGTGATTTTCACTGCTGCGCCTGAACTGGCTTATCAGGCTAGCATTGAGCATATGCCGTTGATGCTTGTCCAGGAAGAGGGCATCGCAGCGAAGCAGTTCATCACATTGGCAGAACTTGTTGAACGACAACTTCGATGAAACACACCATGCCTGAACTTTCGCCTGTTGCATTGAACTCGATCCGCTCCGCAGCCGCTATCATCCGTGGCAGCAAGAATGCTGTGGTCTTGACCGGCGCCGGAATTTCCACACCCTCGGGCATCCCGGACTTTCGCTCTACAAGTAGCGGCTTATGGCAAAAATACGATCCCTTTGAAGTCGCTTCACTTTCTTCCTTTCGATATAACCCGGAAAACTTTTTCAAGTGGATGCGCCCATTGGCAACCGATATCTTTGCCGCTCACCCCAATCCGGCGCATGTCAGCCTGGCCGAGATGGAAAAGTTGGGCTATGTCAAGACCATTGTAACCCAAAATATCGATCTGCTACACCGGCGCGCCGGCTCGCAAAATGTGCTCGAAGTGCACGGTTCTTTTGCTTCGCTCACCTGTGTGCGCTGCTACCACCAATTTGCTTCGGATTGTTTTATCCAGCCTTATCTGGAAGAGGGAAAGATACCGGTTTGTCCGGACTGCCAGGGCCTTTTGAAACCCGATTTGGTGTTGTTTGGCGAGCAGTTGCCGGTTAAAATCTGGTTGAAAGCCCAACAGGCCTGCAAAACATGCGACTTGATGATTGTGGCTGGTTCATCGCTTGAAGTGCTGCCTGTCGCAGGACTGCCCATGCGCGCTCTGGAAAATGGCGCCCACCTGATCTTGATCAACCACTCTGAAACTTACCTGGATGTGCGCGCCGATGTCTTGCTGCATGAAGACCTGGATCTGGTTTTTCCCCACATTCTGCAAGCTTTGCTCGACGAATCGATCGTTTCTTGCTAATTTCCTGGCTCTATTAATACTTTCAAAACCCCCGCTTGAGCGGCATATTCGATGGACTGCGCTGCCTGATTGAGCGGGTAGCGCTTTTCAATTAGCAGTTGCGGGCGCACCAGGTTTTTCTCCATCAAACGCAGGGCTGGCGCAAATGGCCCGCAGCGTGAACCGAGTAGTGTAATTTCATCTACCACTACAGCTGACAGGTTAGCGGTCGTATGCCCGGCGAAGGTGCTTTTTAGCACCAGCATCCCGCCAGGTCGCACGGTGAGCAGCGCCAGGTTGAAACCATCTGGCGAGCCGGTTGCTTCCACAACAATATCCCAGGATTGGCTGCCGGTCTCTTCCTCCATCAGGCAGGAAACGCCGCACATCGCCAGCAACTGCTGTTGTTTGGCATGCCGCACGACAACGCTCAAGCGGCAGCCGCTAAGCGCCAGGCTTTGGGCAATTAACTGTCCCAACCTGCCAGCGCCGATCACCAACACACGCTGGCTGGGACCGATATGGGCTTGCTCCTGGATGCGCAAGGCGGCGGCCAGCGGTTCAGTGAAGACGGCCATTTCGTCGGGCACGTTTTCAGGCACCTGGTGCAGGTTGCGCAGGGGCAGTTTCGTGTATTCGGCAAACGAGCCATGCGCATTGACAATCCCCAAAACGCTGCGTTGCTCGCAGTGGTTGGAGCGCCCAGCCCGGCAAGCGGCGCACTCTCCGCAGGTAATGTTAATCTCGCCCACCACGCGTTTGCCAATCCAATCCTGGTCTCCATTCGATTGCACCACCTCGCCAACGAATTCATGCCCCATGATGCCTGTGTAGGGGTAATAGCCACGCATCAATTCCAGGTCGGTGGCGCAAATCCCCGCCAGGCGCACTTTGATTAAAGCTTCGCCCGGAGCGGGTTGCGGGATGGGTAGATCCTCGCGCACGCTCAGGCGGCGGTTTTCCAACCACACGCCTACCATCTTTTGGTTTTCAAAATTGCTCATCAGCGTGCTCCTTTGCGCCCAAACTGGCGCTCCAGGGTGTCAACCGGCAGGTGAATCATGGTTGGGCGTCCATGCGGGCAGGTACGCGGCGCCTGGCAGGCCTCCAGGTCTTTCAACAAGGCCTGCTGTTCGGCGCTCGAAAGGCTCTTGCCGGCTTTGACAGCGGCGCGCTTGCAAATTCTGGCGATCAGGCGCGCTTCCACTTCGGCCTGCAAAGGCGTCTCGTCTTCTTCAAAGTCCTCCACCAGGACGTGTAAAGCGGCAGCCGGGTCGCTGCCGGTCAGCAAGGCAGGGATGGCGCGCACCAGAAAGGTATGCGACCCGAAAGCTTCCACCTGAAAACCCAGGCTTGCCAGCGTTGGCAGGTGATCGTTTAACAGGCTGGCCTTATGAACCGGCAGATCGACAGTCGCCGGTTGCAGCAAAGTTTGCGAGCTGACCGGTTTGCTGCGCTGCGCCATGAAGCGCTCGAAGAGAATGCGTTCGTGGGCGGCGTGCTGGTCGATCAGGTACAGCCCGTCAGGACCTTCGGCCGCCAGGTAGGTATTGGCGATCTGCCCAACCAGGCGCAGCAAAGGCGGGCGTTCGCCGGGCAGTTCGCTTTGTCCCGGCGAAGAAAGACCGGACAGGCCGGCCAATTCCTCGGGTAGCGGCGTTCCCAGGTCTGCCTGGCTGGCTTGCGCGCCCCACTCCCAGGCTGGGTCGGGGGCGGTAGGGGCTTCCCAAGGTTCTGGCGGGCGCCAGCGCACCTGTTGGTCCAGGCGCGGGGCGGCGTTATGCGCCAGCAGGGCCCTCCGGACGGCATTTTGAACACCGCTGAAGACCGTTTCTGGATTGCGAAAGCGCACTTCGGCCTTGGCAGGATGTACATTGACATCCACGGCCTCCGCCGGGATATCGATAAACAGCGCCGCCAGGGGATAGCGCCCAACCATCAAATAAGTGTGGTAGCCACGCAACAGTGCGGAACTCAAGGCTGAGTCTTGCACCGGGCGCCCATTGACGAAGAATAAGATCTCGCGACGGTTGGAGCGCGTCAGGGCTGTTGGGCTAATGAAACCGCTCACTTGCAGGTCTCGTTCGCTGTAATCGACTTCCAGCATCTGGCGGGCGATTTCCGCGCCATATTGCGCCGCCAGGGTCTCGCGCCGGCGCCCATTACCGCTGGTTTGTAAAGCGGCTTTTCCATCCTGGTAGAGATGAAAGCGTGTTTGTGGATAGGCCAGGGCATATTGCACCACCAGGTTATCGATGCGCCGCCGTTCGGAGGCAGGGCTCTTGAGGAATTTTAGACGCGCCGGTGTGTTGAAAAACAGGTCTTGCACCCGCACCATGGTGCCTACCGGCGCTCCGATCTGCTGTACTGCTCCGACGCGCCCGCCCTCGACATGCAGCTGCGCTGCCAGGGGCGCCTGCGCCGGCCGGGAGGTGATCGTCAGGCGGGAAACCGAGGCGATTGATGCCAGGGCTTCCCCACGAAACCCCAAGGTTTCGATATCGAACAGATCGGCTGCCTGCGCCAGTTTGCTGGTGGCGTGGCGTTCCACCGCCAGCGCTAATTCTTCTGCCGGAATACCGCTGCCATCGTCAGAGATTTCAACCAGTTTTTGACCGGCCTGCTCGATGTTAATCTTGATCAGGCTGGCGCCAGCGTCCAGGGCATTTTCCAGCAATTCTTTCACTACAGAAGCCGGTCGCTCCACTACTTCACCAGCGGCGATCTGTGAAGCAACTTCGGGGGGCAAAATTCGAATAGCCATACTCGTATTATAATACGCCTATGTCTTACGACGTGATCTTCTTCGATTTGGACGATACCCTGTACCCCAGCCATTCTGGTTTGTGGGAAGCGATCCGCGCTCGCATGAACCAGTATATGCGCGAACGCCTGGGCTTGCCTGCTGAGCAAGTGCCCGAGCTGCGCCGTCATTATTTCACCACCTATGGCACCACCCTGCGCGGTTTGCAGATTCACTACCAGGTAGATGCCGATGAATACCTGGCGTATGTCCATGACTTGCCTTTGCATGAATTCATCCGGCCTGACCCACGCTTGCGCCCAATGATTGCCAGCCTGCCGCAGCAGCGTTGGATTTTTACCAACGCCGACGCCAACCATGCCAGGCGCGTGTTGCAAGCGCTTGACCTGCAGGATTGTTTTCATGGGGTGATCGATGTGCGCGCCATCCAGTTTGCCTGCAAGCCTGAGCCGCAGGCCTACGCCCGCGCCCTGGTTTTGGCTGGCAATCCACCGCCGGGGCGCTGCGTGATGATCGATGATTCCCCCGCCAACCTGGCGCCGGCTCGCCAGTTGGGTGTAATTACCGTGTTGGTGCGCCCAGACGGCCAACCCGAACCGGCTGCCTGGTTCACCATCGCAGAACTGTCAGATTTGCCAGGCATTCTGCCAGGTTTGTGGAATGGCAGCGGCAGCGCGCTTTGAAAGAAATCGATCGACCCGCATCGAACAAATGTTTTCACCCTGCCTGGCAGTGATTCACAAGGTACCTGGAGCCGTTATGCCTGTTCAACATCTCACACTGGAAGAAGCCGCCGCCCTGACGCCGAACGGAGCGACCCTGGCGCTGGGCGGCGTCACCCTGTATCGTCGCCCACTGGCTTTCACGCGCGCCTTGATCCGGCGCTTCCTTCAGGATGGTGAACCGGCTGGTTTGACCTTGCTGAATTTTACCGCTGGTTTGGAGAGCGATCTACTGGTTGGGGCGGGGATGGCGCGGCGGGTGCGCTCGTGTTACTTTGGTTTGGAAATTTTCGGCCTGGCGCCCATGTTCACCTATTACGCCACTCGCGGCGAACTGGAGATTATCGAAGAAACCGAGGCCAGCTTAGCGCTGGGCTTGCGCGCCAGCATCGCCGGGATTGGTTTCATGCCCGGTTTGGGTTGGATCGGTACCGACATGCTCAAGCTGCGCCCGGATGTACACACGATTATCGATCCGTATTCAGGCGAAGAACTGGTGGCTTTCCCTGCTTTGCGACCGGACGTGGCGGTGATTCACGCCTTGCAGGCCGATCAATATGGCAATGCTGTGATCGGAGAACACCTGGGAGTCGATCAAGAACTGGTCTTGAGCGCCGGGTTGGTGATTATTACCGCCGAAGAAATTGTCCCGGAGTTAAAAAAGGCCGATATCGTCGCTCCGCTGGTGGATGTCGTTGTCCTGGCGCCCAAAGGCGCTGCTCCAACCTCCTGCCACCCGCGCTATCCTTTGGATGGCCTGGCCTTGCTGGCTTACTCCGAGCAGGTGAGCGATCCGCAATCTTTTCACGCTTTTCTGGAGACCTGGTTGGCGAGCGAGTGAAGCGTTCGCTGCTGACCTCTTTCTTAGGGAATATGACTCAATAAAGGGAGACTGCCTGCCTTGCGTTACCTGTATTTCGATCGCATCATGGCGTTGTTTGTCACCGTTTTACTGGTCAGCAACATCGCCTCTTCAGCCAAAATTGTCGATTGGGGTGTATCGTTCTTCGGCCTGCCGCTGGCTTTCGATGCCGGGACGATCTTGTTCCCCGTCAGTTATATTTTTGGCGATGTGTTGACGGAGGTGTATGGCTACCGCTATGGCCGGCGGGTAATCTGGACTGGCTTTGCCTGTTCAGTTTTGATGAGCCTGACATTGTGGCTGGTCGGGCGCTTGCCGGGCGAGGCTTACTGGCAAGCCAATGTTGGCCAGGCGCAGTATGACGCGGTATTGGGCGGGGTCAGTTCGGGGGCGATTGTGGTCGCCAGCCTGGTGGCGTATTGGGGAGGGGAATTTTCGAACTCGTATGTGTTGGCGAAGATGAAAATTCTCACCGCTGGGCGTTGGTTATGGATGCGCACCATCGGCAGCACCCTGGTGGGGCAGGGGCTGGATACGATCCTGTTTGTTTCTCTGGCGGTTCTGCTTGGCGTGCCGGGCTTCGTCCCGGAAATATGGCTTACGCTGGTGGTCTCCAATTACCTGTTCAAATGCGCTGTTGAGGCCTTGATGACCCCGGCGACCTACCTGACGGTCAATCGTTTGAAAAAAGTCGAAAATGAAGATTTTTTTGACCACCACACCAATTTCAACCCTTTTAAGTTGTCCGAATAGACATTGACTGCGTATAGTTTTGTATTTTGACCTTAAATTCAAGCGCGCTTGCGGCGATTTTATATCTTTCTTGCAATATTTTTATTTGCTTCTAACCTATGTATGGTAATCTTGAATCTGACCAGGAGATATTTGTATGAATTCCAAACCCGTGATCGTCGTTGTCAGTATCATTGTCGCTTTAGTGTTGGCGACCGGTTCTTGCTCGGCTGGCTTTGTTGCCGGGCGTGTGCTCGATAGTCCATTTTCACCCGCTCTGGGGCTGCCGTCTTTGTGGTCGGTGCCGACTGGCTATGGCGGCGCTCCCGAAGATCTGGACGAGTTATTTGCCCCGTTCTGGCAAACCTGGCAGATGGTCAATGAGGTCTATGTCGGTCGCCCAGTTGACCAGGAAATCTTGATGCGTGGCGCGATTCGCGGCATGTTAGCCGCCCTGGAAGACGAGCACACCTCTTACCTCGATCCGGAAATGTATGAGCGCGCCAACGCAGATTTGCGCGGCGAGGAATACGAAGGCATCGGCGCCTGGGTGGATACCAGCAAGGATTACCTGACGGTGATCAGTCCCATGCCGGGGTCGCCATCTGAGAAAGCCGGGCTCAGATCGGGCGATAAGATCATCGCCATCGACGGCGACGATATGACCGGCATTGATGGCGAGTTGGTACGCCAGCGTGTGCTTGGCCCGAAAGGTTCAACCGTAGTCTTGACGATTTTACGCGGTGATTTGGAACCCTTCGATGTCGAGATTACCCGGGCCAACATTATCGTTCCTACGATTGATTATCGCATTCTGGAAGAAGGTAACATTGCCTACGTGCGCCTGTTTGTATTTGGCGAGGACACATCCGATGATCTGAAGAAAGCCCTGGGCGAGCTAATGAAACAAAATCCCAAAGGGTTGATTCTTGATCTACGCAACAACGGCGGTGGTTTTCTGGATACCGCCATCGATGTCGCCTCGCAGTTCATTGGCGAAGGGGTGGTGATGTATGAGGACTATGGCAATGGCCGGAAAGTGACGTATGAAGCCCGGCGCGGCGGATTGGCAACCACCATTCCGATGGTGGTGTTGATCAACGAAGGTTCCGCTTCGGCCTCTGAAATCGTGGCCGGGGCAATTCAAGATCGCCAACGCGGCTTTCTGGTTGGAGCCGTCTCTTTTGGCAAAGGCTCTGTGCAAACTTTTGCCCCATTGTTGAATAACCAGGGCGCAGTGCGCATTACAGTGGCGCGCTGGCTAACCCCGAATGAGCGCCAGATTGCAGGCCAGGGGTTAACCC
>JAGUYW010000007.1 GCA_020061105.1 Anaerolineales bacterium
CCAACCGGTTTCGGCGCGTGTGATGGTGATCTGTTTGAATGTTTCCACATTTTTGCACCACTGGGAAGGCACTTACCCCGAGAAATTAGAAGCCTTGATCAGTGTCGCTGCAACGTTGGCGCAGCAAGGTTTGCAGGATGGTTACCGGGTCGGTCTGGTTTCCAATGGTTGCCTGGGACATTCCGACCAGCCATTCCGCGTCCCTCCCGGGCGTTCGCCAGCCCAATTAGGGCAGCTGCTTACTGCCCTGGCAGGCGTAACGCCCTTTGTGGTCGGGCCTTTTGAGCGCTTTCTTCTGGCCGAAGCGCCCCGTTTGCCTTATGGCGCCACTTTGGTGGTCGTTACAGGTGTGACCAGCCCGGCGCTTTCTGAAACTTTGCTGCGTTTACGGCAGCGCGGCCGCCGGGTGACATTGCTCAGCTTTGCTGACCAACCGCCATCCCCGATGCCCGGAGTGCGCGTCTATCACCGCCCATATATTACATTGGATCCACACGCCCACCTGGAGAATCATGATGCCAGCCGCCGTTGAGGAAATTTCCACCCTCACAGCCGCACCTGCCAACCGCCTGGCGCGCGGGTGGCCGCAGGTAACCGCTGCGCTGCTCATCATCGTTGAGATGCTGTGGGTGCTGCCATGGTACCAAACGGTGATGCAGATCACTGCAGCAGCGCCGTTGGAGCGGGCTGCGCTGGTGTTGGGCGGCTTGATGACCGTGACCTATCTGGTTTCCTACGGGATGGAAAGCCTGCGACTGGTCAAGTCACTCCAAATGTTCGTGTTGGTCGGTTTGTTGGTAGGTGGCCTGGTACTGGCAGAGAACTTGTTGCTGGTCAACCCGGCCCTTGCACAAGATTTGATCACGCTCGACCCTGGCGCAATTTTGGTGGTGTTTGTGGTGGTATGGTTATGGCAGCGCGGTTTTACGCTGGGGCGAGACCCGGCGCGCCCGCTGCTGGCCTGGCGTCGTTTTGAATTGGGGCTGATCCTCTTTCTTGCGCATAGTTTTATTGTCGGACAACGCGGCGAGACAGGCCCTGGCATGGGTTGGTTTGTGGTGTTTCTTTTCTTCGGATTTTCAGCTGTCATCTTCGCCAGGGTTTCTTACGTTGGGCTCAGCAAAGGAATGTACAAGAATCCCTTCGACCGGCGTTGGCTTGCCACCACCCTGGGTATTTTGGGGCTTTCGATCTTAATCGCTGCTTTTCTGGGAAGTCTACTGACCGGGCAGTATCGTTTACTCCTGGTGGGGCTGGTAGAGGTTCTGCGCTGGTGCCTGGGAGTGGCCCTGTACCTGGTTTCCTTGCCAGGTTTATTGCTTTCGATCATCGCCTGGCCTTTCGTTTTCTGGTTGCAAGGCCTGATGACCAAACCTGCGCCAACGCCTTTGCCGCCCGATGTGGTGGGCGATCCTTACCCGTATCCCTATCCCTTACCCGCCGCGCCAATAGAAGCTTTGCCGTTATCGGCCACTCTACAACTGGTGTGTTTTTGGGGAGTGATTTTTTTGATCGTGGCGGTTGTCTTGGCACGCGTACGCCAACGCCTTGGAGAGCAGCGCGGCGCTGAGCCTGAAGACCCCGAATCGCTTTTAAAGCGCGGCGAAGCCCAGCAGTTGCTGCGCCAGGCGCTGGTGGATGCTGTAGAAGATCTGGCGGCGCGCTTCAAACCCGCCCAGCGCTTTCTGGCTGCGGCGCGCGTACGGCAAATTTATGCTTCTCTGATGGAGTTGTGTAATGCATTAAATGCTCCTCGTCCACCGGGCAAGACGCCGTTCGAATTCTTGCCGGTGATGGGAGAGCTTTTCAGCGAATTTGCAGATGACCTGGCGCTCATCACCCAGGTTTATGTGCAGGTGCGCTACGGCGAATACCCGGAATCGCCTCAGCAATTGGCTGAAATAGAAACAGCCTGGCTCCGCATCTTGAAAGAGGGCCAGCGTTTGAAACAGATTGGCTATGTCCGCTTGCAGACCGCGGAGAGCAAAGAAGTCCTGCGTACAGGGGTTTAATCGAGCTTAGTTTGCCCTGGGCAGACTTTTGCCTCTCCTAAATCGTACGAATATCGATCACTCTCTCGACCAATGGGGTGATGACCTCTCGAATCTGCGCCTCCTCCATCCCGCTAACTTTGAAAGTGACCAGGCGGTTATCTGAAGTCGTTCCGGTAAATTGCCCAAAGGCGATAAAATTTCCACCTGCCTCGGCGATGGATTTGGTCAATTCGGCCAGTTCGCCGCGCGCTTCGTAGATGTAAACTGTGGCGCGCACCCCGGGTTCGCGGGCGCCCATTAACTCCAGGAAAATTTTGAACAGGTCGGTCTCAGTGATGATGCCAACCACTTGCTCACCGCGCATCACCGGCAAGCCTCCGATCTTGTTATCGGCCATAATGCGGGCGGCCTCTTCGATGGGAGTATCTTCATCCACCGTGAGCACTTTCTTCGTCATGACATCTTTGACGCTGATTTTGCTCAACAGGTAATTCAACTCCCACACGCTCAACGAGGTAGCTGGAGAGGGAGATGCGTTCAGCAGATCTTTGTCTGAGACAATGCCGAGCAGTTTGCCATCTTTTACAACCGGGGTGCGGCGAATTTTCTCGCGCTTCATCAAATTGAGGGCCTCCACAATCGGCAATTCTGGCGCGATAGTGATGACGGGTTGTTTCATGCGTTTTCCGACGAGCATAGTTGCCTCCTAAAAAATGATTGCGAAATTCAGATTATCAAACCAATACATCCTCGCGGCTGCAGCCAGGGATTTCGAGGATGAAATTTTTTCCAAATGCCTTCCCAGGGGTCTGGAAACCTGGGGCGGCGCCGTTTTGCAAGATTTTTTCCGCTGCCGCCACGGCTGCCAGCGCAGTGAGCTGGTAAGGTTCGGGCGTCGTCAGGCGGCTGACAGCGCGTTTGCCAGCATTGTCGATCACCTCGCCCCACAGCAATCCCCGGCCGCTTTGGCGCTGTTCAAGTGAAGGACCAGCCGGTTGCTTCTCGATGGCGCGTTCCAGCAGGCGCCGGGCGACTCGGGTAGCCAGGATTGGTCTCCACAAGGGATGCGCTCGCATCATACCGCGCAAAGCGGAAGGCACAGCCAGGTAAACTTCGATGTTTGGAATGCCAGTGCTGTGATAAGCCGATGATAGATCCCCCCACGAGATGGCAACCGCCAGCGTCGGGCCGCGCCCGAAATCAACCTTGCGAGTGCGCGACCCCAAGGGGATGGAGGCCAGCACGCCACCGCGCCGGATCAGGCTGGCGCCGCCACTTGCTCCTCCCGTCTGCATGCTTTCCAACGCGGTGCGAGCGGTGCCTTGCGAGGCGCGGCTCAAGTTGCGCAAAGCCAGGTTCAGGCGCGCTGCCGATGGCAGGCGGCTCTTCAGATGCACCGCCAGGCAGTCCGAAGGGACAACATCGAACCCCACGCCTGGCAGCAGCGTGACCCCGGCAGCCACTGCCCGATCATTCAGGGCAGCCAGCCCTTCGAAAACTGCCACTTCGCCGGTGATGTCCAGGTAATGGGCGCCGCTGCGTAGGCAGGCTTCTGCCATCGCTTCCCAGGTGTGGATGAAAGGGCCTGCGCAGTGCAGCACGGCCTGGATGCCTTGCAAAGCATTGTCGATCGCGGCTGGATCGGTCAAATCATAAGCGCGGATCGGCAATGCCCCCCCATCGCCACCCAATTCTTTGGCCAACTGGTTTAACCGCCCCAAGTCGCGCCCTGCTAAAACCGGTCGCAAACCGCGCTGCACAGCTTGCTGGGCGATTAATGATCCGGAATAACCATATGCGCCATAGATCAGTAGTGGGTGAGCGTCTTTCCTGGCAGTCATTGGCGATATCCTGTCTGGCTCATAAACCTGCATTATTCTTTGGCCGGGCGCAGCACTGCCTGGGGGGCGGTTTGTAGATCGGTGAGCGGCGGCAGGGGTAATGACTCGTAGGTGGCGTTGGTGCCGATGGTGTTGTACGGGATCAGGTAAAACAGGGTCGGGCTGTTTGGATCCCGACTTTGGTAAGCGAACAGAACGTGTGAACCATCCGGACTAAAAACGGGGTCGCGGTAACAGCAGGTGTTTTTGATCGGGTTGACCTTCGTGCGCGCCCGGTACAGATCCATATTATAGATATACAGATCGCCAAAGCCGTTATTGCGTATGAAGGTGTTGAAGACGAACAAGTACAACCCATCCCAGCCAAAGTTCAAGATGGTGGGATTTCTTTCATAATCTGGGATGCTGACCCGCGGCGGGGGGAAATGATCGATGGGGCGGTCTTTCCCGCAGAATTCGAGCGGCAGCACCTGTACGATGTCGGCCGAGCCGATATTGGCGGCTACCCCGAAAATTACCAGCGCCAGCATCTTCGAATCTTGCGACCAACGGGCGAATTTGACAAAGTTGCGCTCGTAAGGCGTCAGGCCTTCGCAGGTGGCCATAGCAATAATATCGCCGCGCGTTTTTACCTGGCTTAAACGTTCTGCATCATACGGCGTGACATACAGCTGGTTGTCGATGCTCATGGCCACGTTTTGTCCATCAGGAGATATTTCGAAGGCCTTGAGATACTCGATGAAATTCAGGCACATCACGAAATCGATCCGCCCGCTGTCGATTTCCACTTTGCGCACACAGGTGCCGGAAATATAATGCACTGCATCACCTTCTGGCGACCATTGCAAATTGCTCTTGATCACGCCATCGTCGGTCAGCTGCTTGACATCGCTGCCATCCAGGTTACCGATCCAGATTTCGCTCTGGTAGAGCCAGGCGATTTTATCCGCCCCCCCAATTGCCACGAGTTCTGGCTCTGGAGGCAGGGTAGGGCTGGGCTCGAGAGTGGGGGTGATGGCCTGCGAGGCAGGTTGATCGGTCGGCGGCGGTGGCAGTGTGTCAGTTGGGATCACGACAGGGACTTCGGTCGCAGGCGGCAGGGGTGTAAGGGTGGCGGGAGGTTGGGTGGGCGCGGGGGCAGTGTGGGTGGGCGCGGCCAGAAGGGCCAGCG
>JAGUYW010000026.1 GCA_020061105.1 Anaerolineales bacterium
GCGGGGCGCAGCGCCTGGCGGAGGTGGAAAGCAGCCTGGCAGAAGAGAGCTTCGCACCCGAGGTGCGCGCCCAACTGGCCGAAATCGACGCCGAGTTGAAAGCGATTGGCTACGACGCCGCCGCCCACGACTCCCTGCGCCAGGCCGAACTGGATGGCCGCGCCAGCGCCGAGCAATTGCGCAGCCTGGAAACAGCCCGCGCCGCCCTGGCGCCGCTGGCGCGTGAATGTGTGGAATTATCTTCCCAACTGGAAGGCCAGCAGGCCGAAGCCCAGCGCCAGCTTGAGGAATTCCAGACCGCCGCCGCCGAGTTGGCTGCTCGCCAGGCGCAAGCCCCCGACCAACTGGCTGCCGAGCGCCTGCTTTTCGATTTGCAAGAGAAGGAAAACGCCCTGCGCTACCAGTTGGGCGCCGCCCAACAGCGCCTGGCAGTGTTAGACGACCTGCGCGCCCGCCAGGCAGACTTGCAGGCGCAGCGCGAAGCCCTGGCCGGGCGCGTCCAGCAATACAAGCAGCTCGAACGCGCCTTTGGCAAGGATGGCGTGCCGGCCCTGCTGATCGAGCAGGCTTTGCCAGAGATCGAGAGCCGCGCCAACGATTTGCTCGACCGCCTGAGCGCCGGGGCGATGACCGTGCGCTTTGTCACCCAGGCGCAGTACAAAGATAAACGCCGCGAAGATATGAAAGAAACCCTGGAAATCCAGATCAGCGACAGCGCCGGGACGCGCGATTACGAGATGTTTTCCGGCGGCGAGGCCTTCCGGGTCAATTTCGCCATCCGCCTGGCGCTTTCACAGGTGCTCGCCCAGCGCGCCGGGGCGCGTTTGCAGACCCTGGTGATCGATGAGGGCTTTGGCAGCCAGGATACCCTGGGACGCCAGCGCCTGATCGAGGCCATCAACCTGGTGCGGAGCGATTTTGCCAAAATTTTGGTCATCACGCACATCGATGAATTGAAAGACGCATTCCCGAACCGCATCGAAATCGAAAAAACCGAGTTTGGTAGTACGGCGCGCATTATTTAGAGGCATTTTTCAACCAACGATCGTTTTGCATGGCAAGTGCGTCGCATCTACACAACTTACAAGTAGAAGGAGTTACGAATGATGAATCAACCGCATCGCACGGAATTGGCCACCCTGGCCGGCGGGTGTTTTTGGTGTTTAGAAGCAGTTTACGATGACTTAAAAGGCGTCTTGCAGGTCGAATCGGGTTATGCTGGCGGTGAAACACAAAATCCGACTTACGAGCAAGTCTGCACCGGCCTGACCGGGCATGCCGAGGTGGTGCAGGTGCTCTTCGACCCGAGCGTGCTTTCGTTCGAAGAGCTTTTGCAGGTTTTCTTCACCATCCACGACCCCACCACCCTTAACCGGCAGGGCGCTGACGTGGGGACGCAGTATCGCTCAGCGATTTTCTACCACAGCCCGGAGCAGCGTTTCACCGCCGAGAAGGTGATCGCCGAGTTTGAGGCGCAGCGCATCTGGCCTAACCCGATCGTCACCCAACTCGAAGAATTCGAGACATTCTACCCGGCTGGCGATTACCACGCCGAATACTTTCGCCGCAACCCGTACCAGGGCTACTGCCAGGTAGTGATCGCCCCCAAGGTGGCGAAGTTCCGCAAACAGTTTACCGATAGGCTCAAGAATTGAACACCAACCAGGCGCTTTTGGCAGTATTGGCCCACCCCGATGATGAAAGCTTCGGCATGGGCGGGACGCTGGCGCTTTACGCTCAGCGCGGGGTGCAGGTGCACCTGATCTGCGCCACGCGCGGCGAGGCCGGCGAGATGGACGCCGACTGCCTGGAAGGCTTTACCTCGATCGCCGAGCGGCGCGTCTCCGAGCTGCGCTGCGCGGCAGGCGTGCTGGGGCTGGCAGGAGTGCATTTTCTGGATTACCGGGACTCGGGTATGACCGGCAGCCCCGATAACCAGCATCCTGAAGCGCTGGTGATGGCGCCCATCGAAGAAGTCGCCGCCCGCATCGCCAGCCTGATACGCGACCTGCAACCGCAGGTGGTGGTGACCTTCGACCCGATCGGCGGTTACAGGCACCCCGACCATATCCACATCCACAAAGCGACCGTAGCGGCTTTTCACCTGGCGGGAGATGCAGCTTTTGAAGATGGGCTGGCGCCCTACCAGCCCCAAAAGTTGTATTATCACGTCTTCCCCAAAACGCTGCTGCACATCGCACGTTTTTTCATGCCCTTGCTAGGCGTCAACCCGCGCCGTTTCGGGCGCAATGGCGATATCGACCTGGTCAGCCTGCTTGAAGACGGCAACTTCCCCATTCACACTGAGATCGATTTCCGCAGCGTGGAAGCGCAGCGCCAGGCTGCCGCCGCCTGTCACGCCAGCCAACTGGGAGGGGCGCAGCTGCGGCGCGGTCCCATCGCCTGGATTTCACGCCTGTTCGGGCGCAAAGAGCAGTTCATGCGCGCTTACCCACCGGTAGAGGGAAAAATGAAGGAGAAGGATCTGTTTGCAGGAATATGACCTGGCGCGCAGCCGGCCAAAGAAGATGATCGAACGGATTGCCATACCGGGTTAGAAATCTGTGCATTTCTTAATGGATGATCGTTTTTTGCGGCGGTTGCAACACACCAAAACGCCATAGGAATTATGACAAACCACCCAAGTAGCTTATCAAAAAGACTGGAACGAGCCAGATTCTAGCGGGCAGGGGTCATTCGAGTCTATCTCAAGGCAAACTACAATACCAGTTGTATAATAAAGACAAGCATTCGGGTTGATTAAAACCTCATCAGCCAGAAAAGGTCTTTCTCTATGACAATCGTTTGGATTGAAATTCTCATTATTTTTCTTCTCATTCTCATCAATGGTTTTCTCTCGATGTCCGAGATCGCCATCGTTTCTTCGCGCCGGGTGCGTTTGATGCAAATGGCGGAAGATGGACACGCCGGGGCGCAAACTGCCCTTAAACTGGCCCACCAGCCAGGTCGCTTTCTTTCGACAGTTCAAATCGGCATCACCCTGGTCGGGATCTTGACCGGTGTTTTTGGCGGCGCAACGGTTTCGTCAGAGCTCGCTCGCTTTTTGGGCCAATGGCCATTATTACAGCCTTATAGCGAGCTACTGGGGGTTGGCCTGGTAGTCCTTATGATCACCTATCTTACCCTGGTGCTCGGTGAATTAACGCCCAAGCAAGTTGCCCTGAATCGTGTGGAAACCGTCGCTTCAGCGGTAGCGCCGGTTATGCTGCAACTCTCGCGCCTGACCACTCCCTTCGTTTACCTGTTGAGCGCCTCTTCGAACCTGATGCTGCGGTTGCTGGGAGTGAAACCATCCAGTGAGCAGGCTTACACAGAAGAAGATATTCGCGGCTTGATCGAACAGGGCGTGGAAGAGGGCGTCTTCACCGCCGCCGAAGAAGGTATGGTGCAGCAGTTGTTCCGCCTGGGAGACCGGCGTGCCTACGAACTGATGACCCCGCGCACCGAAGTGATAACTCTGGATATTCGAAATTCTTTTGAGGAGAATCGCGCCCGCGTTGCAGAGGGCGGCTTCTCACGCTTCCCGCTGGTGGATGGCAACCTGGATCGTGTGTTGGGATTGGTGCGCGCCAAAGACCTGCTGCTGCGCTACATGCACAGCGAGCCGCCTGACCTGAAAGCCGTGATGCGCCCGGCGCTGTTTGTACCTGAAACCACCCTGGCAGTGCAGGTGCTCGAGCAGTTCCGCCAGACGCGCCTGCACATGGCTTTTGTGCTCGATGAATATGGCGGCGTGCAGGGCATCCTGACTCCCACCGATATCCTGGAGTCGATCGTCGGTGATATCCCCGACCTGGACGATGATTACGACCCAGCTGTAATGCAGCGTGAAGATGGCTCCTGGCTGATCGATGGCAGCCTCCCAGCCCAGGATATGAAAGACATCTTAAACATCAAGCATCTGCCGGATGAGGAAGAAAACTCTTACCAGACCCTGGGTGGGATGGTAATGGTCTGCCTGGGCCGCATTCCCATCACGGGCGACTCCTTCGAATGGGGCGGCCTGCGCTTCGAAGTGGTGGATATGGACGGTCGCAGGGTCGACAAAGTATTGATCACGCCGATCGCTACGGCGTAATCTCGAACACCGCGCCAGCGCTGTTGCCTTGCACTTCCGGGAAATACAACTGCCAGGCCCGCGCAGGCAGAACGCGATACTCCCCGGCTTGCAACAGCACGAGCGTATACGTCAACTGGTAAGTACCCGGCGCCAGGTAGTTAGCGGTCCACGAAATATGATCGTCATAGATGCGCGCCGGGTTAAAGAGCCACCAGCCCCACCCGTTGGCAAACGGGTTACGCGGATCAACCACCTGGCCTTGCGCCTCGATCCCTTCGCCCTGTTGGCTGGTCTTCAAGCTGAAATTCAAAATCTCCGCCCCGGCCGGGATAAAATCCTCAACTGCCAGATAAAAAGCTTCGCGCGGTAAGGTCAAGGTCAGTCGCACGACGATCTGCTGCCCGGCCTGGGCGCTTTGCAACGGCGCGCAGGCTCCATTGCAGGCGTTGGACAGCGGGTAGTAAGCGCGTTCGACAGTCACCCCCTGTCCAAGCGGCGCCACGCTTTCCACCGGCTGGAAAACCCGCAATCCCAGGCTGTAGTACAGGCGTCCGGGGCCGGGTTGGCGCTCGATCTGCACCACATTGGGATATTCGGCGTACAACCGCCTGGCTGGCGCCAGGGCAGTCGCCGGGGTCAGTTGATCGCTGCCGCCGGCCTGTCCTTCTGCCAGCGGGCTGCCATTCAGGAAAGCTGAGAAGGCGAAATTCCCACCCAACTCCCCGGTGCCCTTGATCAACTGCGACATGGCAATCAGCGTCCAGGCAGTGGTGTAGGAGCCAAACCAGCCCCCATCCGCCTGGCGATGGGCCATCAAATAGCGCATGGCGTCTGCCAATAAGGGCGAGCCCGGGTCGCGCTGCGCCAGGGCAACCATGACGATGGCGCTGTTGGACAGGTTAGTTTGCATCTCGTAACGCGCCGCCCGGCTGGCCTCAACACCCTGTTGCAGTTCCCAGTGTACGCCCGTAGCGCTGCGCAAGGCTGCGCTCTGCAAGTCAGAAAGCAGGGTCACCGCCTGAAGATTGCCAGGCTGCAGCTGCTCTAACGTAAGCGCCAGCAGCGCCCGCCCCCACGGGTTGAGCTTTGCCAGCGATTGGGGAGACTGGTAAAGGTTGAGGGCGCGTGTGAAGTTGCCTCTCCCAGCCAACGCCAGCACATATTCCTGAAAGGCCAGGCGATCATAAGACGGCGCCTCGCTTTGGTTGCGCCAAATCGCTGCCAGGCGTTCTAAACCCGGGCTAAAGGATAACCCTGCCCGTCCAGGCACAAAAGCGCTGGCGCCGGCCTGGCTTTGCAGATAATCAAGTGCATTTTCAAGCATGAACTGGTTGATCTGCACACCGGCATCCCTGGCGCGCAGCAAGCCAAAAACCACGTAGGTCGTGATGGTTGCGTCGCTGGGGGCGTCTTGCTGCCAACTCCAACCCCCGTCGAAATTCTGGCGCGATTGTAAGCGCAGCACACCGCTGCTTAGCGTACGATCCAGGCGCGCTTTCAAAGCCGGCGCTTCCAGGCCATAGGCTTGCAAGACGCGGTAGGTTTCCAGGTTGGGCAAGAAACGCGATAAGGTTTGCTCTGTGCTTTCATAGGGGGAATGTTCCAGTACATCCAGGGCATTCAACATGGCAGCGGCCAGTGAAGGCGCCAGTTCGATGCTCAACTCGCCGCCCAGTGGAGTGAAGCGGCGCGGCAGGCTGATCAGTTCGGTCACCTGCCCGGCCGCATCCAGAACGCCTGAAGTCCGGAAGGTTTGCGGCGCCAGGTAGCGCAGCACTGGCAATGCTCCGCCTGCCGGTCGCGTCGCATCCTGGTAGGTATTACCGGCGGCATCCTGAGCGCTCACCGTGAAAACCAGGTCGGCGGTTGGGGCATCTTGAGCGACAACCCACCATTCTACGCGCGCTCTGCCGTTAGCCGGAACGCGCAGGCTTTGTGAAGCGGGACTTTGCAGGGTCACACCGCTGGCCTGCAATGTCGCCTCGGCCTGTAAATCGCTAGCGGTGTTATTTTGCACGATTGCCGCCAAAAGCGTGCGATCTCCAACCACCAGGAAACGCGGCGTCACCGGCCGCGCCAGCACATCTTTGGTGGCAACAATCTGGGTTTGCGCCTGCCCTACCAGGCTATCCAGGGTGACGCCCCGTAAATCGACCTGCCAGGTAGTTAGCGTATCTGGAAGCTGGAAAGTCACACGCGCCCGCCCGTCCGGGCCGGTGTTGACCTGGGCGTTCCAAAAGGCGGTGTCGGGGAAGCGTTCACGCACCACGCTGGGAATATCTGCGCCGCCTCCGCCGCCCAGCCCCAAGGGAGAGAAGACCAGGCGCTGCGAGTAAGCAGTTAGCGAAATGCCCGTGCGCACCCCGTTGGGCTGTTCGCCATAAAAGGCTTCCGAAATATCCAGCGCATTGGGTTCAGCTAACGCCAGCACCGCCAGGTCGACAACCGAAAGCGAAAATTCGCCTTGCACAGGCCGCCCACCGGCGTCCGTGACCAGGATATCGAGGGTTGCCTCTTGCCCAGGGCCGGCGCGCTGCGGCTGGCTGGTCAATGTGGCCTGTAAAACCAAAGCTTGTGGCTCAACCGAAAGGTTGACCAGCCCGTAGCGAAAATCGGGTTTGCCGCTCTCGTTTTGACCGAGCAGCGTCACCGAGACATACACATTCGGAGCATAATCCTCGCTCAATGGCAATTGGAAATTCAGCCCCTCAGCGCCTACCTGCAGCGCCTGGTGTGAGATCACCTGGCCGCGTTCCACGGTGATCAGGCCGGGCGCCGGGCGACCAAACGGGTTGGGGATGAACACCTGGGCAGTTTCTCCAGGCGCGTAAGAGCTTCGATCAACTGTCAGGCGTAAGCGCGAGTTTGGCAAGTTGGGCCAGATCGCCTGCCCAGCGCCGCCCACCCAAAGCGTGAACTGTGTGCGCGGCCCACTTTCAGTGGGCAAGGCCGGGTCGAAAATTTCCAGCTGGTAGACGCCCGGTGTTGGCGGAATAAAAGCCAGGCGCGCCTGCCCATCCTCACCAGTGATAAAGTCTACACTGCCGATCAAGGTATATTGCGGTGTGTATTCAGGCTGGCGCCCCTCTTCCAGCGAACTGGGGTCTTTGCGCTGCCAGACAACCCTGGAGAAGGCTGCTCGTAAACTGCTGGCTCTGACCGGCTGGCGTTCCCAATCTACAGTCAGAATGCTGAATCCCGAAACCTCGTTCGCCCGCCCCACCCAGGCGTCAGGGCGCACGCCAATGTAGAAATCAGCGGGGTTGACAAATGCGCTGGCGCGGTTCGAAACTGGCAAGCCACTCTCATCTTCCACCGTGACCTCCAGAATGTAATGTTGCAAGGTTTGAGAGGCTTGGGTGGGGAGTTCCAGCGCCAATTTGCCATCCGGGGTTGTTCGCCCTTCACCTTCAGCGACGATCAGCCCAAATCCGCCTCCGCCAAAACCGAAACGATTGAAATTAAACGCATCCAACCAACGCATATCTTCAATCCCTACCTGGTAATTCGGTATGCTAAATTGGTCTGGCGTGGCATACAAAACCCAACGCACGGGGGCGTTTCCTGCCGGAGCATCGAAGAAATAACGCGCCTCAATCTGCGCATTCAGCTTCTCGCCCGCCTGCACCTGATGGTTGGCAAAGCCAACTTGCAAGTTAATTTCTGGTTTGCGATAATTGGCCACCTGGAAAGATAAATTGGCCTTGTGGATATCAGGATTGGTGATTGTGTAATAGCCTGGCAAAGCCGATTCGGGCAAGTCAAACTGCCCGTGCGCGGCGCCAAAAGCTGACAAAGGCAAATCGAATTCGGCGACCTGATTGCCCATATCGTCGAAAATCTGCAATGGCAGGCTGGTAATCTGCGGCAAAGCGTAGCGCCCATTGGCGGATTGGCGGACGATCGCCCGGAAATAGACAGTTTGACCAGGGCGGTAGATCGGACGGTCGCTGTAGATATAAGCCATCAGACCCGGCGGTTGGTCGCTAAAGCTGGCGTCGAAATCCCAGGCAGCAATGCCCTGCGTCCAACCCGAGAATGCCAGGCTAAAAATATCTTGCCCAGGTTGACCGATCACGGCGTAACTTTGGGTATACGGATCATCCAGCGGTTGGTAAGTCGTGCGGAAGACGCCTAGCGAATCTGTCTGTCCGCTGCCTAAGAGCGAGCCATCTTCAGCATAAAGGGTAACGGGGGCATTAGACAGAGGCTGGTTGGTGCGCAAATCGACCGCCCACACCAGGGCGTCGCTAGAGCTGGTTTTGTATGTGATCTGGATATTGCTTACCACTAGCAGGTAGCTGCTGTCGTATAGCCGCGAGTTGGCGTTCTGGCTGCGAAAATTGAAACGGACATAATATAGACCTGGCTGCGGTGCGGCGCCCTCTGGCGAGAGTGGGATTTGGACTGTCTGGCTGCGATCAGGCTCGATATCCAGCGCCTGCTGCCAACTGAACTGCTGAGGGTTTTGGTAAGTTTGTCTAAACTGGTAATTTTTAGCGTCTGCCAGGGCCAGAAAATCGGTCAACGAAACCGGCGCCACACTCAGCGGAACTTCGAAAACATTGGTCGCCTGCACAGTCAGGCCGGCGTCGCCGGGCGTAAGGAATAAAGCTTCGCCGCCCGGAATCACCAGCAGGCTGGGTTGGGGGCGTTCGGTGCGGAAAGCAAGCGTAAACGGTTGATCCAATGGGCTCCCCCAACGATCGCTCAATCCTGCTGCAACGGTCAGGGTATAGGCCGTATTCCAATCAAAACGCCCGCTAATGGTTATCTGCTGATTGAATTCATTCCAGTGGGCATCCAATTCATCTACCAGTGGGTCGATGCGGATGTAGTTTAGAATTTGGCGCTCGTTTACAGGCGCGGATACGATTAGCGCCACGCCACTATATGGGTTCACCAGTTCTCCTGGTGCGGGCCTGCTGCCGACCACTGCAAAATCGCCCATCGTGACGACCTGCATTTGCAAGGCCTGACCCAGCACAGCCCCGCCAAGCGACTCAGCCTGGGCGCTTAAGCTCAAGGTATAGAGCGCCTGGCGCTGCAGCAGTGCAGACGGCTTGAACATAAAGACCGTGTTGGTCTCGTTCCAGGAGGCCTGCCCAGGCGTGGGAACGCCATCTGGACCGAGCAGGGCAAAGCTGGCCTGTACGCTGGCTGGATCCATGGGTTGGTTGAAAGTCAGCGTGATTTCGGCGTCCAACGGCCAGGGTTTTTCGGAAAGCGGTGTGACGGAAACCAGGGCAGGCATGGCAGTGCTAAAACGCCATGCCTGCGTTTCCCGCAGCGGGCCGCCGTCGAGGCTGGTCAGGCTGCTATTGGGCGTCACCGTATATTGCGTCCCACCTGCTAATGCCGGTTGGGGATAGAAGATGTAGGTGCTGGTGTTAATCCACTCGCCGCGCCCCGAGGCTGGCGGGCTGATTTCAAAGGCTGGCGGCAGGTCGTCAGAATCTGCCCCCAAAGGCACAACCGGTCGGTTGAAAGCCGCCACGACGGCCGAGGTTGGGTCGATCTCGATGCTATCGGGAGCAGGCAGAATTTGCGCCAGTTCCAGGTAACCGGCGGTCAGGTAACTCAGGCTGATAGGATGAAGCAGCCCCAAACCCTGAGCTGAAGTAGCCGGAGCGTCGATGACAAAGCTCAAAGTCGATTCGGGCGGCAGCGGCGCTTGCGGCTCCAAAGCCAGTGTCTGATCGTCCAGCCAGTTGAAGCGCATGGCTTGCGAGAACTGTCCGCTGAGGGCGGTTTCGACAGAAGAACGATTCATGGCCTGGTTGAAAAACAGGGTGATCGGGCCATTCAAAGGCGCTTCTGCGCCAGGCGACGGCAGGCTTTCGATCAAAGCCGGCGGCAGTGGACGTGGGGTTGGGGTAGGCATAGGAGGAAGCGTCGGCTGAGCAGTAGGCTCACTGGGCAGCATCTCAGGCTCTGGTTGGCCGAAACCCGGCAAAGAGCAAGCCAGGCTAACCAGAATCAGGATCAAAAACACCAAACGCAACATTTCAGCGGGTCTGGCAGGTTTTTTGCTCATGATCCAATACATAGCGACGCTCCTTTCAAGCACCTGAATTATACCGGATATATCAAATTTGTCGCTTGCCGAAAGGCTGTGGAACCTTCCGGAGCGACCAGCGAGCGTTTTTTTGGTACAATTGCGTCTATGCGTACCTATCCTCTTTCCCAGCAAAAAAACTCCGCCCTCGCGGATGCATTCTTACAGGTGTCTTCAGCGATTTTGGGTGGCCTGGCAATCTTTTTGTTCCTCAGCCTGGCGTCATATAGCGGTTTCTCGGTCTTGCATGTAGGGAAAATCTACCCTGGCGTATCCGTCGGCGGAGTTCCCGTGGGCGACTTGAGCGTCGATGAAGCAGCCACGATGTTGAAGGCCTATGCCTCCTTCCCGGAGACAGGTAAAATCGTTTTCCAGGATGGCGACCAGGTCTGGGTGGCGCGTCCCAGCGAACTGGGGCTGAACCTGGACGCTGCCGCCAGCGCGCAAGCTGCTTACCAGTGGGGGCGCACTGGCGGGGCATTCAATAAACTGGGCAACCGTTTTCAGGCCTGGCAAAGCGGTCACAACCTGGCTCCAGTGATGACCTACGATGAACGCCAGGCCCAGGCATACCTGGAACAACTGGCAGCGAAAATCAATCGCCCGACCATCGAAGCCGCCCTCAGCGCCAATGGGCTGGAAGTGGTGGTGCTGCCAGGCCAGGTGGGGCGCACAGTCAACACGGCCGCTAACCTGGCAGCCTTGCACAATCTGCTTCCCAACCTGACCGATGGGCTGGTCACATTGGAAATTGAAGAAGCCTCGCCTGCGATCCTGGACGCCAGCCAGCAAGCCGAAATCGCCCGTCGCATTCTGAGCGCCCCGCTGACTTTGCAAATGCCGCCAGGTCATGAAAGCGAACTTGGCCCGTGGAGTATTCCGCCAGAGCAACTGGCCGAAATGCTCGTCATCGAACGCATTGAGAGCGCGGAAGGCGCTCGTTACCAGGTGGCGTTGGATGGCAAAACTTTGAGTGGCTACCTTGAACGCCTTGCCCCGCAAATCAACCGCGTGAACCGGGATGCGCGTTTTATCTTCAACGACGAGACGCGCTTACTCGAAGTGATCCAACCTTCCGTGACCGGTCGCAGCCTGGATATTCCGCTGACCGTCCAGGAAATCAACCGCCGCCTGTTGGAAGGACAGCATTCCGTTCCTTTAACCGTTCACACCAACCAACCCCAGGTAAGCGATGACGCTACAGGCGAGCAGCTGGGCATTCGAGAACAGGTAGTTTCTTACACCTCGTATTTCCGCGGTTCAACAGCTGAACGCCTGCAAAATATCAAGATCGCCTCCGAGAACTTCCACGGCCTGCTGGTGCCGCCTGGGGCGGTGTTTTCGATGGCCAATACCATGGGCTCTGTGACCCTGGATGACGGCTATGCCGAAGCCTGGATTATTTATGGCGGCCGCACCATCAAGGGCGTAGGCGGCGGCGTGTGCCAGGTCAGCACGACCCTTTTCCGGGCTGCCTTCTTTGCAGGCTTCCCGATTGTTGAACGCTACGCACACGCCTACCGGGTCAGCTATTACGAACAAACTCGTACGGGCATCGACCCCAACCTGGCCGGACTGGACGCCACCGTGTTTGTCCCGATGGTGGATTTCAAATTCCAGAACGACACTCCCTACTGGCTGCTGATGGAAACTTATTTCAATCCCACAGCGCGCAGTCTGACCTGGAAATTCTATTCCACTTCGGATGGTCGCAAAGTCGAATGGAGCACCACCGGATTGCAGCAAATCGTTGAAGCGCCCGATCCGATATATGAAGAAAACCCAGACCTGGGGCGCGGTGTGATCAAACAGGTCGATTGGGCGGCTGACGGCGCTGATGTTGTGGTGACCCGAAAAGTTTTGCGCAATGGCGTGCTGCTGTTCGAAGATCTTTTTCGAACCCATTATATGCCCTGGGCGGATGTCTTTCAATACGGCCCAGGAACTGAGCTTCCAACCGATATCCAAAAACGCAATCGTTGATTGAAAATAGGAGTAAACAATGGTCAGTCAAGAACTGCTGGAGATTTTACGCTGCCCGGCCTGTGTGCAGGAAAAAGAGGGGTTGCTGGATTATTACAAAGAGTCCTGGTTGGTGTGCCGGGAATGTGGGCGCAAGTACCCCATTCGCCAGGATATCCCGGTGATGTTGATCGATGAAGGCGAGCGCTGGCTTTCCACCACGGTAGAGAACTTGCCCGTTCCGCCTCCAGACAAATAGCCTGTTTAGATGACTGAAGATTTGGGTGAACTCCTGGCAGAGCTGACCAGCGGAGATGACAGCCGGGCAGAGGCAGCGGCTCAACTGCTCGCCAGCCTGGCTACGAGTGACCCGCGCCCGACTCTATCAGCCTTGCAGGAACTCCTGGAACAACCAGCCGCCGACCAGCGTTGGTGGGCGCTGCGCGCCCTTTCCGAGGTACGCCATCCCGATGTGGTTGGCTTGCTGTTAGGCGGCCTGCAAGACACTGATCTTACCGTGCGCCAGTGCGCCGCCCTTGGGCTGCGCCTGCACCCTGAACCTCAGGCCATTCCCGCGCTGCTCGAAACCTTACAGGCTGGCGACGCCCTCCTGGCAAACCTGGCAGGCGCTGCTCTGGCTGCCTGCGGCGCGCCAGCCATCGATGGGTTGAGCGAAATCCTGCACAGCGCATCGCCAGCAGCCCGTGTCCGAGCGGCGCGCTCCCTGGCCAGCCTGGGGGATGAGCGCGCCATCCCGGCCTTGTTTGCCGCCCTCGATGAAGATTCAGCCTTAATCGAATACTGGGCTTCGGAAGGTCTGGAACGCCTGGGAGTTGGAATGATTTTCTTTAAGCCTGGTTAGCCAACCCCAACCCACACCCACCACGCCACAATCATCAGAATCCCCAAGATGAGCCGGATCACATAAGCCAGCCCAAAACCGGTTGCCAGCCCAAACACGGCCTGGCGTGCTTTCTGCCAGTCGCGCGTGCGTTCATATTCGAGCAGAATCGCCACCACCGGCGCGCCAATCAGACCGCCGATTGGCGGGAAGAAGATTGTGCCCAGGATGCCTGCCAGCAGCGCCCCGATAATCGTGCGCCAGGATACGCCGCCTTGCCGGGCAGTCGCCCCAATCAGGAAGTTGTCACCTACAGAACCCACAATCATGAAAATGGTTTGCAGGGCAAAAATCACCCCTCCCCACCAGCCAAACCCAGCCGCGATTCCATACCCCATCGCAGCCAACCAGATCACAATCAGGCCAGGAAAAACCGGGATAATTAGCCCAACCAGGCCTACCAGCATAAAAATCTGCACGATCGCAAATAACGAAATATTGAGCAGCGATTCCACAAGTTTCTCCTGAAAGCTGGCCGGGCGACGTACGTCACCCGGCCAAAAATATTGGTTAACGAATCACTTCGATGCCGCCCATCCACGGTCGTAGAACTTCGGGCACAACCACCGAACCATCGGCCTGCTGGTAATTTTCCAGGACAGCGATCAGGGTACGCGGCATACCCAACCCTGAACCATTCAAAGTGTGCACAAAGCGCAGCTTGCCGCTGTCAGTCGGGCGATACTTGATGTTGGCTCGCCGCGCCTGGAAGTCGGTGACATTCGAAACCGACGACACCTCTAACCATTCATCACAGCCCGGCGCCCACACCTCGATATCGTAGGTGATCGCCGAACCAAAGCCGATTTCGCCAGTGCAAAGCTGCTTGACCCTGTAGGTCAGGCCCAGCCCGTCGCAGGTATCTTCGGCGTCCTGACGCATCTTCTCCACCTGGGCGTTCGACTCCTCTGGCTTGCAGAAGATATACATTTCCACTTTATCAAACTGGTGGCCGCGCTTGATGCCGCGAACGTCGCGCCCGGCGCTCATCTTCTCGCGCCGGAAACACGGCGTGTAGGCTGCATAGTGGCGCGGCAAGTCGCTCTCCTCCAGAATTTCATCCATATGCAAGCCGGTCAAGGGCACTTCCGCCGTGGGCACCATCCACAAATCTTCTTCATGATCGCGATAGAGATTATCCTGGAACTTGGGCAACTGCCCAGCCCCGAACAACGTTTGTCCTTTGACCATGAATGGGGTGTATTTTTCGGTGTAGCCCTGGCGGCTGTGCAAATCCAGCATCCAGGCAATCAAAGCGCGCTGCAAGCGCGCCCCAGCCCCGCTCAAGACATAAAAGCGCGAACCGGTGATCTTCACCCCCTGCTCGAAGTTGATGATTCCCAGATCGACGCCAATCTCCCAGTGCGGTTTGGGTTCGAAGTCGAATTCAGGGATCGCCCCGACCGTGCGCAGTACAACGTTCTCATCTTCACTCGCGCCTACCGGCGTACGCGGGTCGGTGATGTTGGGCAGACCGGCCCAGACTTCGTTGAATTGGGTCTCTACCTGGCGTAGCTGGTTATCTAGATCGTTGATTTGGTCGCCCACCTGGCGCATGGCATCGATCCTGGCTTGCCGCTCTGCCGGGTCTTTCATCTTGCTGATCTCTTTCGAGACGGCATTGCGTTCGGCTTTCAGCGCCTCCACGCGCTGGATCAGGCTGCGGCGTTGTTCGTCCAGCGCCAGCATCTCGTCCACCGGCGCTGGATCCATCTGCCGGTTGAGCAGATTTTGCCGGACAAGCTCCGGCTGCTCGCGTACTAAGTTGACATCTAACATGACAGCACCTCCATTTCGATGAAACTAGGAATGAATACGCCCCTCTCCTTGCAGGACGAGGGGCGCGCTCGTGGTGCCACCTGCTTTCGCTGTTTCCAAGATTGCCGGGCAACCATCCCGGCAAAACAGCCTCTGAGCCGCGCTAACGGGCGTACCCGGTCCCCTTACGTTGCCTGGCGCAACCCTACGGGGACAACTGGCCTATTGATAGGCCGGCGAAGGGGATTTCAGCGATCGGGCTTGCTGCCTCGCACCTGGCGGCAGCTCTCTGGTAAGCCGAAACGTTTACTCTTCTTCGCGCTGTCAGTGCCAATATTCGATTGGCATGGATTATACCCTACTCTTCCCGGCTGCGCAAATGCGGGAACAGAATCACCTCCCGGATATTTGCGTTATCGGTCATCAACATCGCCAGGCGGTCTATGCCCAACCCGAAACCTCCCATGGGGGGCATGCCGTAGCGCATGGCGCGCAGGTAATCTTCATCTAGTGGGTGCCGGTCGTCGTCGCCTTCGGCGTAGTCCTGGCCCATTTCGATAAAACGCGCTTCTTGATCCATTGGGTCATTCAGCTCAGTAAAGGCATTGCACAATTCGAAACCAGCCGCATACCCCTCGAAGCGCTCAACCATGCGTGGGTCGCCCGGAAAGCTCTTGGCGAGGGGCGAAATATCGCGCGGATAATCGTAGACGAAAGTCGGCTGGATCAGAGTGGGCTCCAACACCTCGCTCATTAATTTTTCGATCAACTTGCCGCGCGGCGCTTTGGGGTCAGGTTGCAAGCCAATGGCGCGCATCGCCTGCACCATGCTCTCTGCTGTTGGGTGATCTTCGATGTCAATCTCGGCGGTATCGATCAGACCCTGGCGCAACTGTACTCTTCGCCATGGTGGGTTGAAGTCGATCTGCTGCCCCTGGAATGGGACGATCCGGCTGCCAAGCACCTGTTCTGCAACAAAAGCCACCATTTGCTCGGTAAAATCCATGACCTGCAAGTAATCAGCGTACGCCCAATAGAATTCCAGCATGGTGAATTCAGGGTTATGGGTGCGGTCGACGCCTTCATTGCGAAAATCGCGCCCAATTTCATAAACCCGCTCAAAACCGCCCACAATCAGGCGTTTAAGATACAGTTCGAAGGAAATCCGCAAAAAAAGATCCTGCTTCAGCTGGTTGTGATGGGTGATGAAAGGACGCGCTGCCGCGCCGCCATATAACGGTTGTAAGACCGGGGTTTCCACCTCGATAAAGTCGTGTCGATCCATGAAGTCACGCAATGCTCGAATGGCATACGCCCGGCGGCGAAAAATTAGCCGCACTTCCGGGTTCACTGCCAGGTCGGCGTAACGTTGGCGGTAACGCAGCTCTGGCTCTGCCAGGGTGGCGTGCTGCACCACCTCGCCATCCACAACCTGGTCTTTGGCGGCTGGCAGCGGGCTGATGGCTTTTGCCAGCATTTCGAAGGATTCGACGCGCAGGGTTACCTCGCCTGTACGGGTGCGGAACATCTCGCCGTTGGCTTGCACAAAATCACCCAGATCGAACAAATGGGCAAAAAGATCCATCTTTTCCGGGCCAAGTTCATTGGCGCGTAAGAAGAGCTGCACCCGTCCGGAGCCATCCTCAATATGAGCAAAAGTGACCTTCCCCATCGGGCGCATCGAGCGCAAACGCCCCACCAGGGTCGCCTTCACCGGCGCCTGCTCTCCTGCTTGTTCGGCAGTTTCGAAAGCGCGGATGGCCTCCAGATTGGTGTGGGTGCGCTGGGCTCGAGTGGGATACGGGTCAATACCCTGGGCACGCAGCTGCTCCATCTTTTCAAGCCGGGTTTGTTCGAGTTTGCTGTATTTCGTCGTCATGGCTCTCTTCCTTCAAACAAAATAAAAGCCCCGCGCCAGGAATGCTTGCGCGGGGCTTGAGATTCAGGCCCCAGGGTTATTCCACCTTCAAAATGTGCACAATAAATGACCCATCCGGCGCGTCTACTTTCACTTTATCACCGGCGCGATGATCCATCAAGGCGCGTCCCAATGGCGACTCGTTCGAGATGCGACCTTCACGCGGGTTTGCTTCGGCTGGACCAACAATCACAAACAGTTCAGGATCGTTGTCTTCTTCCTGGATGGTGACTTTGGCGGCAATCTGGACAATATCCTTCTTACCCGCTTCTTCAACCACCCGGGCATTTGCCAGCAGAATTTCTAGCTCTTGAATACGCCCTTCTACAAAAGCTTGTTCATTTTTTGCTGCTTCGTATTCAGCATCTTCTATTAATTCGCCGCCTTCCATGGCTTCGTGAAGACGATTAGCAACTTCCTGTCGTTTGACAGTTCGCAGATAATCTAGATCTTGTTGTAGCTTTTCGTAGCCCTGGCGGGTCAAATATGATGGAGGCATAATCCATTCCCAAAAAATCGATCCTGCCGTTGATCAAGTCCCTCTTGAAAACGACAAGGCGGCGTTTTGGAGTCAAATACCTCTTCACCTACCGCCGCGGCAATATTGTAGCACACTTTTTTCTGGCGTCAAGTTACGGGCAAGCGATCCGGGCGCGCCTTACAGCGCGTCCGACCTGCGTTGTTACATTAGCAAACCACTTTACAGGCGCTTGCTACCCTTCAACAATGCGCGCCAGGCGCTCCAAGCCCACCAGAATATTGTCCCCCAGGTGGAAACGCAGCACCTGCCGGTCTTTCTCCAGCAACGCCTGGCGATCGCCCAGGGCTTGCGCCATCTCCAACACCCCAAAGCTCATCGCGCTAACATCCGAATCGGGTTGATCGGGAATAGCGGCGTCGCGCGGCGCATCGGCAGTGATCTGGATGAATAACCCCTTGCCAGCATCGCCTTTGTGCAGTTGCCCGGTCGAATGCAAGAAACGCGGCCCGTAGCCGCTTGTAACCGCCAACCCAGAGCGGGCGCGCAACTGTGTGCGCAATTGCAGCAAAGCAGCGTCTGTCTCATCGCCCGGCGGAATATAAGCCTGCAGCACAAGGTAAGCCCCCGGCTGCGCCTGAGCCAGGAATGAAGCCAGGATTTCTGACAGGTTGCCTCCAGGCGCATCCCCGTAAACGGTAATTGACTCGCTTTGAAACACTGGAACCAGTTCGGGCAGCTTGCCATCGCGCAGATACGCAGCCGTCATCTGGCGCGCCAACACCTTGGCAGCCTCCACGTCGGGCTGGTCGAATGGCTGAATCCCCAGGCGCTGCCCGGCAATGACGGTCGCCATCTCCCAAAGGAAAAACTGTCCCCCCAGATCAACCAGATCCTCCATTTCCAGGCGCACCACCGGCTGCCCGGCAGCTTCTAAAGCCAATACCGGGATATCCAGGGTGTGGTCGTTTTTCAGTCGAATGTAGACAAAAGCCCGGTCTGATCCGTATTCTTCCGGCGTTCCCAGCACCTCGCCGACCACCGGCAGAATGCCCTGGCCGTTTTTTCCAGTGCTTTCTGCCACCAGCTGTTCCACCCAATCGCCAAATGTGCACAAGGCCGGCGAAATCACCAGCGTGGCTTTATCGCGCCCTGCGAGAGCCAGTGCTCCTAAAGCCGCCCCCAACTGCGCCGCCGGATTGCCTGCTGGGTCGGTCGCCTGGCATAATTGCGCCATCCCGTTGGCGCCCTGTAACAGCTGCGCCACGTCCACCCCGATCAGCGCTGCTGGAAGGATGCCAAAATGCGACAGCGCCGAATAGCGCCCGCCGATGTTGGGGTCGTTGAGAAAGCAAGCTCGAAAGTGATACTGCTCAGCGAACTCAGCCAGCTTGCTGCCAGGATCGGTAATGGCAATGAAATGCTCACCAGCTTTGTCTTCTCCTAAGGTCTGCACCGACAGGCGATAGAAATACTTGAAGAATGAGAAAGTCTCGACTGTTCCCCCCGATTTTGTAGAGACAATGAACAGTGTTTTTGCAGGATCAATGCGTTCAGCACAAGCCAGCACCGCCCCAGGATCGGTACTGTCCAACACAGCCAGGTCGAGATAACCCTGGCGCACGCCAAAGGTTTTACGCAGCACTTCGGGCGCCAGGCTGGAGCCGCCCATTCCCAGTAACACAGCGTGGGTATAGCCGTCATCGAGCACCGCTTGCACCAGCGCTTCGATTTCCGGCAGCGCCGCAGGCATGGCTTCGGCAACATGCAGCCACCCCAACCGGTTGCTGATCTCGTCCGGTTCGCTCGACCAAACGGTATGGTCGAGCGCCCATATCCGCTCAATAATTTTCTGTTCTTGAATCCTAACCAGCGCTGCGTCTATGCTTGCCTGGTATGCACCCGCATTAATATCAACGACCCGTTCACGCATCGATCATCTCCTGCTTCTATTTACTATTCATGGGTTGCGCCAGATGTTATTTGCCAGCATCCAACTCCGATGTGCAGTATGGGCAGCGGTTGGCCTTGATGGGAATTTCCATGGCGCAAAACGCACAAGCCTTGGTTTCCGGCGCTGGCGCCTCGGGCTCTGGTTTTGCCTGCAAGCGATTGATCCCGCGAATCAGGAAAAACACAGCCAGAGCCACAATCAGAAAGCTGACAATGGTGTTAATAAAGATTCCATAGTTCAAGGTCACTGCGCCGGCTGCCTGGGCATCCGCCAAAGTGGCATACGGAATATCGATCACGCCCGGTTTAATGACCAGGAACAGGTTCGAGAAATCCACATTCCCCAGCAGCAAGCCGATTGGCGGCATCAGAATATCGTTCACCAGCGAGGTGACAATCGTTCCAAACGCCCCGCCGATGATAATACCCACGGCCAGGTCAACCACATTACCGCGCATTGCAAAAGCCCTGAATTCCTTCAACATTTTTTCCTCCTGCTGAACCATCCAATAAGGCACAGGCAACCTGGCGGCGCCAGCTTACCTGTGCCTTAAGTACCTTTTATGAGATTTTTGCTTTTTAGTAATGGACTGCCCTGGGCAGTTGCTTGGCCTGTTCAACCCAATCGGATACCTGGGATTGCACCGGCAGTTTGCGAACTTTCTTCTTGGCTTCGTTCACCTCCACCATTTTCTGGCACAGGTTCTCAGCATTGCGCTTCGCCAGTTCAACCACGGTATCTACGCCAGCCGCTTCGAGCAATTCGGAATATTCTGACCCAACGCCCTTGATGCGATACAGGTCGGCATGATTGACCCAGCGCAAGATCAAAGCGTCGCTAATTCCGGTCTGCTCTGCCAGCTCTTTGCGTCCTTTAGGTGTGCCGCCTTTTTCGAGCAGCGCCTCGGTGGTGGAAATTCCGGCCGCCTTGAGCTTCTGGGCATAGGCATCGCCTACGCCTTCAATATCGATTATGCTTGCCATAATTTTCTCCTTTTGTCGATATGTTTGTGACATAATTATTATACGGTATTTTTTATGGAAGCACGCATAAAAAAATCTAAAGATAATTCCAACAGAGGAAAGCCAAGCTTACCTCGAAACCCGGGGCGTGCCACAATCATATCACGCCGAAGCGCTGACTTTTACCCACGGCCACCCCCTGGCGCTTAGGCTGAACATCTGGCGGAGTCCAGCCCCGCCCACATCCAGCTCTTCTTTCCAACCATATGCAGGCAATTTATCGCCCGGACAAAAAGCTCTCCACATCCTCAATAAATTTCAAAGTCCCGGTCTCAATTTGCGCCGTCAAGACATCCAGGTCGCGAAAATCCGGATCGCCAACCAGAACGTGCTCCAAAATCGAATCGGCGCCTTGCGTGGCCGGAACTAACTGGTATTTGTTCCAGCCGCTTTCCTTCAACATTTTCCAGTATTGGGCTTGAATTTGTTTGTTATAGCCCGCTAACCAGACTTCGAAGCGGAAGGCTTCGTGAAGAAAAACGATCGCAATTTTCAAGTTGCGCTGTTTGAAGGATTGTGGAGAGAATGAAAAATAGGTCATATCCATGGTTCCGAAGTAAAGGCTACCCGATATCACATACTCCGGATACTTGTTCTTGAAATAGGTTCTCAAACCCATCATATAATCCATCAGCCCGCGGTAGGCCTGTTGTAGCGCTCCTTGCTCCAACAGCTGACGATATTCACCCATGGATTCATGAAATGCTGGCATGATGGGGTTGCTTTTCAACAGGAAATTGAATTTCGGCGGTAAAATCGCCCGTCTGCGGAGAGCCATAGTACAGCTCTCGGGGGGCGCCGGCGATGCGATAACCGTGTTCCTCGACCCAACGACCAATAGCCTGGTAAGCCGGGGTCAGGCCTTCCACCTTCTGATAGAAGTCGCCGGTCACAATTGTCGCCGCCATCTGTGCAACCGCTTTGATTTGCCGGACTGTAACCGGACTGGCGGGGCTGGCAAGCCTGTCGATTTGCAGCTGATTGGCCGTGTAATAGCGGTAGCCGGTGAACGAATCCACCTCAGCCGGCTTGAGCAAACCCAACGCATCATAATGTCGCAGGGTATCGATCGTCACACATGCACTGCGGGAAAACTCGCCTATTCGGAACATGCCTATAGTGTAATGCCTCGGGTAACACCAGAGTCAAGAGTTAATAGACAAAAATCACCGACCCCTGTCCTCAATTTCTGGATAGGGGTCGCATGGTTGGTAAGGTCTTCCCGGCGTTAGGCGGGTTTCTTAGCCGGCAGCTTGCTCTTCTGTTGATCTTTCTTCTTGTCGAGCTGCTGCTGTTTTTGCTTCTTGACCTTTTCCTTGTCTTTCTTACTGCCTTTTTCTCCCATCGCGGTTCTCCTTGTATCGTTGTACTACAGGGCCAGGTAAGCGGAGGTAGCCACACGCCGCCTCAACTGGACCCATTATACCCCGATTTGATTGCCGCCTATCAATGTACAGAATGCGTAAAATTGGATCAAGCCCAAATTGATTCGACTTCATTTTGATCCATGATCATTTTGCGTGACAGGTGCAAGGCATCGAACCCAGATGCCTCGCAC
>JAGUYW010000074.1 GCA_020061105.1 Anaerolineales bacterium
ATTTCGGTGGCGCGCGAACGCGGCCAGGTCTTTGTCGACGCTTACGTGACCGAAATTGACACCCCGGTGCGCTTGACAGCCAAAACCACCGTTGACGAGTTGGTTTTACAACAAGCCCAGATCGATTTCTACGAAAAAACCCACCTGGATGTTTTGCGGCCGGGAAAACCAGTTCACGCCAGCCGTCCAGGCGTTTTTCGACAACTTTTACACCATATCGATGTGCATCGCTGGTACCTGGGCGAAAAACTGGGCGCTGAGGCGCCTTATCAAGAGGCGGTGCTTTCCTGGTTTGATGAGATCTACCAGCCGTTGGCTGAGATTGTGCGAGAAAATGCTGTTCTGCGTGAATTTCCTGGCCTACAAGAGGCTGATTTGTGCCTGTGGTTGATGGAATACCAGGCCTATTTGCGCCAGGCCGAGCAGCGCACCGAAGAAGGCATCCAGCCGAGCGCCGCCGCTGCTCAACAGTTGGCGGCAGATTATCCTTTGCCGGCTGTGAAGAAATTGGTCGAGGTGCTCAATCGCACTCACTGGCTGGATGAGATCATCCTGGCTCAACAAAAAGCGCAATTCTTGGAAAAAAGCGCCTTGTTGCAATTTCGTCCGGAAGCGAGGGTTTCGGTTTCACTGCCTGGTCAATATGAGCGTTTGCTGGAGCATATTGCTACCCACCAATGGTATTTGGGAGAGCAGCGCAAAGCAGAAACGTCATATTCCGAGGCGGTTGGTTCCTGGTTTGACCATGTCTATATGCCCGTGGTGGAGACCATTCGCCAACAGAATATTCTGAAGCGCTTTCCGGGGCGCACCGAAACCGACCTATACTTGTGGATTATTGCCCACCAGTGGCGCTTGCGTGAGACCTATGGGGAGAATGTTCCCATGCAAGAAGCCGCGGAGGATTTCACTCAGGAACACTCCTACAAAGCTTTGAATAAGATTGTCAAAGCGGTGAAAAAAATTACCGGGATGGAATAAGCCGCTAACGGCAAATCATCACCGGATGACGGCTGGTGCGCAACACTCGATCCACCACCGAACCCACCACCACTTCCAGCACCGGGTTCAAACCATAACCGCCCATCATGATCAGGTCGCACTCATATTCCTGGCAGACATTCAGAATTTCTTCGGCGGCTGCGCCTTTTCGCACCAAGGGGGTTACTTGGGCGTTGTGTTTTTCCAGGTAAGCTTGGGCTTCTTCAAGAGAATTACTTGCAGTGTTGCCATTTTCGGCCACCGTCAGGACGACAATGGGAATTTTCCATTTACCGGCCAGGTAGGCTGCCAGGTACAGGGCTTCTTTGGCCTTCGGGCTGCCATCGTAAGCCAGCAAGGCGCGTTGTAATTGGCTGACAGTGCAAGGCGTGGCGAGAATTGGGCGTGGGCTGCGCACGATCAGATCCCGGAATCCCGAGACCAGGCGCGCCAGGACACCTGAAGAGGGCGGGTGGGCCAGGGTAGTGATAACCAGGTCGGTATAGCCGGCGCGCTGGGTGATGGTATGGGCAATTTGGTTGCTTACGGCAATGCTCAGAGCGCCTTCCACGTTTGCCTTCTGGCAGCGTAGTTCGAATTCTGCCTGCACTTTCCGTGTTTTTGGGCTGTTTTGTTTTTCTTCTGACTTGACGATATACAATCCGTGCAGTCGGGCGTTTTCGCGCTGTGCAACAATAATCGATTGGTCCAGCGCACACCAGCCATCTTCACGGCCATTGATCGGCACCAGGATATCCATGAAAAGTTGGTCAGGCGCTCGTACAACGCTGGTCATGCTGCGCCATTGGCCTGCAGGCGGCCCATCTTCAAACTGTTCGGGCAGGATGAGATTGAACAGTCGCTCGCCGAGCCAACTTAGCCCACTCTGCCGGGCTGCGCCAAGGTTTTCAACCAGGTCGCTGGCGGCGTACTCCAACGGTATTTTCCACCCTAAATGCTCTTCAATCTCGGCCCGGTGCCTGGCCAACCACAGGTACAGGTCAGTCTCTGTGCGGCCTGGAAAACGATGCAGGATAGCCTGTTCACGGATGATCTTTACTGCCGGTAGATATACCGCGTCATACCAGTGTATGACCGCCTCTTCATACGAAATATCGCGTTGTAAATCCAGGCCCATGTAATAGCGATGGACATTGATATGCTCCAAAAGCTGTGGATATTGGCCTGGGATGGTGACGCTCAAATCGCTTTCGGGGCGTAACAGATGCAAGCGGGTTTTCGCCAGGAAGTTATTGTATTCGGCGATCAAGATTAAATCATCGGGCTGTACGTCTGGCGTCAGCGGAACCGGGCTTTGCACTTCAGTGACATAGGCCTGAATGTGAGTAGCGCCCATCTGGAGCGCCACACTGACGCGATGGTTGCCATCGCGCACAAAATACACATCGCCAATCTGGTAGACTTCGATGGGAGGCAAGCCAATCAGGCCAGAGGCAGCGATCTTAACGCGCGCCCACCGTTCCGGGTTGATATCCCTTTTTGGCAAAAAATCACGCGTGAAATCTGCGTAACGCCCCACGCTGCCGACGATGGCGTTCAAAGGAATATCGCGTAAGCCGCGCTCCAGGCCACCCTGCAAGCCCAGTTTCTGGCGCACTTCATCGAACGAGAGCAACTGGTTACTCTCGCCGGTCAGGCGACCGAGCAGTTCTTGTAGATCAGCCTGGTTGCGCGCCCGGTAAAAATCCTGTACTGCTGCGCCCAGGCTGATGGAGTCACGATCTGTAAACATATGCACAATTTTAACCGATTCGTGGGTAATTCACGATGCTAATTCGGGTTGGATTGGATCAAGCTAAGCGAACCAATCTTCTTCCGGTGATAGACTGGTATACTTGGGTTATTCCGGAGGAGAGATAGCATATGGCCCGTATCCGCCTGACATTTTTTTGCGAACTCGATTCACAACCCTTGGATGACCTGCTCACCTCGGCGCTGATTGCCGACCTGGCGCACATGAACGCCAGCTTGAGCATGGGATTGCGCGACCTGAGCGAACAGCGCGCCCGCGTTGTACAACGTTTGAATCGCGCCAATATCCCAGTGGTTGCCTGGCTTTTACTGCCGAAGGAGCAGGGCTATTGGTTCAACCTGGAAAATGCCCAGCAAGCCCTGGCTTTCTATGCCAGCTTCAAAGCCTGGAGCGCCCAGCATGGGCTGCGCTGGGATGGAATTAGCCTGGATATCGAACCGGATATCCACGAAGTTACGCGCCTGGCGCATGGGGATTTCCGGCTGTTGCCCAGGTTTGCCCGGCGTTTATTCGACCGGCGGATTTTGCAGCGCGCCCGCAGCCTGTATATCGATCTGATTGCCGAAATCCAGGCCGATGGCTATCGCGTGGACAGCTACCAGTTTCCTGTCATCCAGGATGAACGCCTGGCGCGCTCAACCGTGCTGCAGCGTCTGGTGGGGATTGTCGACCTGCCAGTCGATCGCGAAGTATGGATGGTCTATACCAGCTTTGTGCGTCGCAATGGCGCCGGGTTGTTAGCCAGCTACGGCCCTCAGGCCCAATCGGTGGGCTTGGGCAGCACTGGCGGCGGCGTCGATGGGGATTTCGGCAAATTCACACCCTTGACCTGGGAAGAACTGGCGCGTGACATGCGTTTGGCGTGGTATTTTTGTGAAGATATTCATATCTTCAGCCTGGAAGGCTGTGTGCAGCAGGGCTTTCTGCCACAGTTGAAAGCTTTTGAGTGGGATTATCCGCTCCTGATACCAGAGCGCGGCCTGGCGCAGGCCAACCGATTTCGCAGCGCCTTGCGCGCCCTGCTGTGGGTTGGCACAAATCTGGGCGCCATCCTTTTTGGGGCGTTCGCGGGTCTGTTGGCCTGGAAAACTGCCCAGGCTATCCTGCGCCGGCGTCATGGTGGGCAAAACTAGCGACTTGGATGACTGACAATCTGAATGTTTTACGCAATGCGCTGCATAAAATGGGCGTGCAGTTGCCCTATCTTTGGCGCGCCCTGGGGTTGATCTGGGACGCCGCCCGCCGCTGGACGGTGGTCTGGTTGGCGCTGCTGGTTTTGCAGGGGCTTCTGCCTGTGGCTGTGGTCTATCTCACCCGCTTATTGGTGGATAGCCTGGTGGATGTGATGGGCCTCGGCGCGGAATGGGAGCGCTTGCAATCTGTGCTGGTGCTGGTCGGGTTGATGGCTGGCATCCTGATCCTGAAAGAAGTACTGCGCAGCGCCGCCGCTTATATTCGCACGGCGCAAGCGGAGCGGGTGCGCGATTATATGAGCGATCTGATCCACCGCAAAACCATGGAGGTGGATCTGAGTTTCTATGACTCGGCGGAGTATTACAACCAGCTTCACCGGGCGCGCAGCGGGGCCAGCTACCGCACCTTAGGGCTGCTGGAGAGCCTGGGTGTCTTGCTGCAGAATGGCATTACTCTGGTTTCCATGTTGGTGGTGCTGCTGCCGTATGGGGCCTGGCTGCCCGTGGCGCTGCTCGCCAGCACGCTGCCGGCCTTGTATGTGGTTTTACAACACCGCTTGCAACTCCATCATTGGACGATCCGCACTACCGAAGATGAGCGCCGGGCGATGTATTACGACTGGCTCTTGACGATGCGCGAATCGGCTGCTGAGGTGCGCATCTTTCAACTTTCCAATTACCTGCGCCAGCTTTACCAGACCTTGCGCAAACGCTTGCGCCAGGAGCGCATTCAACTGGCCAAGTCGCAAGGGTTGGCCGAGGTGGCGGCAGGGGGTTCGGCGTTATTGGTGACCGGCGTGGCGATGGGTTGGATGGTGTGGCGCGTGCTCGAAGGACAGGTCAGCCTGGGAGACCTGGCTCTGTTTTACCAGGCTTTCAACCAGGGTCAGAGCCTGATGCGCGCCTTCCTGGAAAACTTTGGCGAAATTTATTCCAACACCTTTTTCTTGGGCGATATGTTCGATTTTCTGGCTTTGAAACCGCGCGTGGTCGACCCGCCCGACCCGCTGCCGCTGCCGTCTCGCATCAGCCAGGGCATTTGCCTGGAAGGGATTCATTTTACCTACCCAGACAGCCACCGCCCGACGCTGCAAGATTTCAACCTGTGTGTTGAAGCCGGTCAGATTGCAGCCATAGTCGGCGTAAATGGGGCTGGCAAGAGCACTTTGATCAAATTGTTATGCCGCTTTTACGATCCACAAGCCGGGCGTATTACCATCGATGGCATCGATTTACGTCAATTTTCTGCTGACGATCTTCGACATAGCATCACAGTGCTGTTTCAAGAGCCGGTGCATTACAGCGCCACCGTGCGCCAGAATATCTTGCTGGGCGATATCCATGCCAATCGCAGCGACGCTGAGGTGATCGCGGCAGCCGAAGCTGCTGGGGCAGACGATCCCATCAGCCGTCTGGCGCAGGGATATGACACTTTCTTGGGCAAGAATTTCAAAGGTGGGGCGGATTTGAGCGTGGGCGAATGGCAGCGCATTGCCCTGGGGCGGGCATTCCTGCGCCAGGCTGCCCTGATCATCCTCGATGAGCCGACCAGCGCCATGGACCCCTGGGCCGAATCGGATTGGTTGGCGCGCTTCCGCAAGCTGGCAATGGGGCGCACAGCCATCCTGATCACGCATCGCTTCACCACGGCTGCCTTTGCCGATATGATTTACGTGATGGACCAGGGTAAGATCGTCGAAGCGGGTAACCACCAGCAATTGCTGAAAGCCGGAGGTCGCTACGCGGCCTCCTGGCGCGAGCAAATGCAGCGCTGGATGGATGCTTCCAGTCCGCCGTTTGGCGCTGACCTTTCGGCCTGATCGATTGTTGCCTTTTCGCTGCGCTCGCGAGCAGGTTATCCGGCGCAGAATTCGATGGCGCTCTCAGCCAGGATTGCTGCCAGGTCGACCACCGATTGTAAATCAACCCACTCTTCCGCAGAATGTAACCCGCTTCCAATGGGTCCGAGCAACAGGCTGGGAATACCGGCGTCCGCCAGAATAGCCGCATCCGTCCAGAAAGACGCTCCGGTTCGTTGGGGTGCATGGCCTAGCCGCCGGGTTGCGGCGGCTTCGACGGTTTGGACAATTGCCGCGCCAGGCTCGATCTCAAAGGGCGGACGGTCCATGTAAGGTTTTAACGTGGCGCGGAAGTTGGCGTCAGATTGCGCCAGGCTGTTCAGAATGGCTTGTAATTCTTCGCTGACCTTGTCGAGGCTTTCGCCGGGGCAGGTGCGGCGTTCCAGTTCCAGCCGGCAGTGCGCCGGGTAGATGCTGACTTCGCTGCCGCCTTGGATGATGGAGGCATGGATCGAAGGCGGTCCAACCAGGGCGTGCGGCGGGCGCTGGCGCAGTTCTTGCTCCAACTGGTCCAACCCACCCAGAAAGCGTCCCATGTGCAAGATAGCGTCGATGCCTTCCTTGTAACGACTGCCATGGGCGGCGCGGCCAAAGGTCTCTACTTCGTAAAGAATGAAACCGCGATGGGCAAGCGCTAATTGCAGGTCGGTTGGTTCGGTGACGATGGCGGCGTCAGCGCGATAATGCTTGACAAGTTCACAACTTCCCAGGCTGGAGTATTCTTCATCAGCGACGCCAGCCACGATTAAATCCCCTCCTAGAGTCATACCTGAATCCTGCAAGGCTTTGGCGGCGGCAAGCATGGCCGCCAGGCTGCCTTTCATATCCTGCGCCCCGCGCCCATAGAGACGTCCGTCGCGAATTTCGGCTGAGAAAGGCGCCGGCATGCCCACCACGCCGACGGTGTCCATATGGGCGTTCCACATCAGCGAGCGCCCGCTGCCTGCCCCGCGCCGGATGCCAACCGCATTGGCGTGCTTGTCGCTGAGAGCTTGGTAATGCGCCTCGAGCCCGATAGCGCCCATCACCCTAGTGATATAGGCGGCAATCTCAAGCTCGCCGGCGCCTTCCTGTGAGAGCGATGGGTTGGTCGAGTTGATGCGCACCAGGTCGCGCAGGGTCTGGGTGAGAAAATCGACATCAATGGTGAAATGGGAATGGTTCATTTTTCAAATATCCAACGGGTTGTGTTGTCAGGAAATTTCGTCCAGGCGAAGGCTTTATGAACCTGGACCCGATAGATGCCGCCGCTATCCCAGGTGTCCGGTTCGGGTGAGTAGCCTGAAGCGGCGTATTTGGCAGCATAGGCAGTCGCCAGCTTTTCTGCCAATGCTCGCTCGATGCCGAAGATCTGGTGGGCTTCGCCTTCCAAAATCACGACATCGTCGCCGCTTTCCAGGTGGATTGCCACTGAAGGGTTGGCAGCCAGGTTGCGCCCGCGACGGGTGCGCGGGCTGCCGTCAAAATACAGGGCGCCTTCAACAAAAACGCCCCATACCGGTGTGGCGTGAGCCCGGTTTTCTGGGCTGACTGTGCTGATCCAGTAATTGCGCGCTTTCTCCAACCGTTCTGTCACATGACTCCAGGGCAGCACGCCTTCGAGAGTCTTGGGAATTCCGTAATCGTCCTGGATATACGGCCGGCCAACTGTAGGGGATGGCATAGTTCCTCCAAAAAATTCGATCGGTGCATTGTACTTGCTAAGAAAAACGATGGTGGAAAGATATGGTATCCGATAAATTGTAACGCATTCGCGGCGGTCTGTGGATGTATAATTAGAGAAAGGAGATAATAACATGGCTGATTGGTACCAGCTTTCTGCCCAAGATGCTTTGCGTGAATTAAAAACTGACCCTGCGGTCGGCCTTTCCACTGAAGAATCGGAACGGCGCTTCACTCAGTATGGTCCCAATGAACTGGTCGAGCGTGGGGTAACACAGTGGTGGAAAATTTTACTCAGCCAGTTTGCCGAGACGATGGTGGTGATCCTGATCATCGCCACAATTATCTCGGCATTGTTGGGGGAGTACAAAGATGCGATTGTGGTTTTTATTATCGTGGTTTTAAATGCCCTCTTAGGCTTCCGCCAGGAGTATCAGGCCGAACAGGCCATGGCGGCGCTTAAGAAGCTGGCGGTGCCTAAAGTGCGTGTGCGGCGCGCTGGACACGTGCTGGAGGTATCTGCACGCACACTGACGCCAGGGGATGTGGTATTGGTAGAAGCGGGAAACCTGGTGCCAGCGGACTGCCGGATCATTGAAAGTTCCAATCTGCGGGTCCAAGAAGCATCCCTGACCGGGGAATCGGAGCCGGTGGAAAAACAAGCCAGTTTCATGCCCGCAATGAAGGATGGCGTCCCGGCAGAGCTTTCGTTGGGCGACCGGCGTAATATGCTATACATGGGAACGGTATTGACCTATGGGCGCGGCGAGGCCTTGGTTATTGCCACCGGCATGGATACTCAATTGGGCAGCATTGCCGAGTTGATGCAGTCTGCCACTTCTGAACCCACCCCGTTGCAGCGCCGCCTGGATAAACTGGGCAAACAAATTGCCGTGCTGGCTTTTGTGCTGGTCTTGATCGTTTTTGGATTAGGGCTGCTGCGCGGCGAAGATATCCGGGTTCTTTTCATGACAGCCATCGGGATGGCTGTGGCAGCTGTCCCAGAAGGTTTACCGGCCGTGATCACAATCTCACTGGCTTTGGGGGCGCGGCGCATGCTGAAACGCCGGGCGTTGATTCGCAAGCTGCCTGCCGTGGAAGCGCTCGGTTCGGTGACGGTAATCTGCTCGGATAAGACCGGAACGTTGACCGAAAACCGCATGACGGTCACTGTGATGGATATGGCGGAGCACGAAATCAACCTGGATCAGACCGAGGTGCGCTTGCCGCTGCGTGGCCTATCGGCCTCCATATGCTCTGAGCCTGATCCACAGCAAGCCCAGGTCTTGGCGAAAATGCCAGCCCTGGTTCTTCTTCTGGTTGGGGGGGCATTGTGCAACGACGCATTATTAGAGTGCGAGCAAGAGCAGGATGGTTTCAATATTGTCGGCGACCCCACCGAAGGCGCTTTGTTATTGGCAGCGGCGCGCATGGGGTTGTCCAAAGAAGCCATGCAGGGAATTCTTCCCCGGTTGGCCGAAGCACCGTTTGACTCGGAACGTAAACGCATGACCACGGTTCATGGTGTACCTGATTCTATGGAGGACGTGCCGGCGATTTTTCGCGATGTCTGGGATTGGGATAGCTGGGCTGGGGTGGGGAAGCGCCGTTATGTGGCTTTTACCAAAGGAGCGATTGATGGTTTGCTCGAAATCTCTGACCAGGTGTGGGTCAAAGATCACCTGGAACCGCTTGACCAGCGCTGGCGAGAACGGATTGAGGCTGCCAATGTTCGTTTAGCTGGTAAGGGCATGCGTGTGTTGGGCGTAACGGCGCGTTTTGTGGATGATTTACCAGAGCCGGATGCGGTGCTTGAACTTGAGAACGAGCTGGTGTTTATTGGCCTGATGGGGATGATCGACCCGGCGCGCCCGGAAGTCAAAGACGCTGTAGCGACCTGTAAGACAGCCGGCATCCGTCCCATCATGATCACCGGCGACCATCCACTGACGGCGCGCTACATTGCCGACGAATTGGGTATCTCCGATCAAGAGCGCATCTTGACCGGCCAGGAATTAGAACGCATGCCCGACGATGCGTTGGAAGAAGCAGTTGCCAGTGTGTCGGTTTTTGCTCGTGTCTCTCCGGAACACAAGCTGCGAATTGTTCAGGCTTTACAGAACCGCGGGCAGATTGTAGCCATGACGGGCGATGGGGTCAACGACGCCCCCGCCTTGCGCAAAGCCGATATTGGCGTGGCGATGGGGATTACCGGGACCGACGTTTCTAAAGAAGCCGCCGATATGGTGCTGCTGGATGATAACTTCGCCACGATAGTGGCCTCCGTGCGCGAGGGGCGGGTGATTTATGACAACATCCGCAAATTTATCCAATATACCTTTACCAGTAACGCCGGCGAAGTTTGGGTCATGCTGGCGGCGCCTTTCCTGGGAATGCCGCTCCCGCTGTTGCCCATCCAAATCTTGTGGATCAACCTGGTTACCGATGGTCTACCAGGCCTGGCTTTGAGCGTTGAGCCTGGCGAACCAAATATCATGCAGCGACCGCCCTATTTACCTAAAGAAGGCATCTTCGGACGTGGCCTGGGGCGCAATGTGCTTTGGATCGGTTTGTTGATGGGAATTGTCTCGTTGGGGGTGGGCTTATGGTATTGGAATATCGGCAGCCCTTTGTGGCAGACCATGATCTTTACCACCTTGACTCTTTCGGAGATGGGTTACGTAATGGCGATTCGCTCGGAGCGAGAGTCGTTGTTCAAAATGGGTTTATTCAGCAATCGCGCTTTGCTGGGAGCAGTGATACTCACAACACTGCTGCAGCTAGCGGTGGTGTATGTTCCGTTCCTGCAGCCGATTTTTGATACGGTAACCTTGCCATTCAAAGAACTGATGATCTGCGTCCTGGCCAGCACCTCGCTCTTCTGGGTTGTGGAACTTCAAAAATGGTTCAAGCGTCGCTCGGAGGCGTGAAATTTGCAACCTTGACGGCCAGAATGCGTATTCATTGTAGATAAGCCCGGGCTGATTGGTGAAGATCTGCTGGTCTGCACTGGTTCGTCTGGCATCAAATTTTTTGTTCGATCACCGGAGGGTATCTATGCGTGCCAACACATTATTCTGGGGTGTCGTTCTTGTTGTCATTGGGGGATTATTTCTGCTCAGCAATTTGGGTGTGTTGCAAATCAATATTGGGGCAATTTTCTTTCCAACCTTGCTGATTTTATTTGGGCTTTCCATCTTGTTGAATACGGCCTTGCGCGGTTCGATGAAATCGGAGCACGCCAGTGTGCCATTGGAAGGCGCCAGTGAAGCACATATTTTACTCAAACATGGCGCTGGACGCTTGCGGTTGTTTTCTGGGGCTTCGGCTGGCAATTTGCTGGAGGGCGATTTTGATGGCGGTTTGAACATGGAAACGCGCCGCAGCGGGCAGCTTCTCAACGTTGTGATGAGCATTCCATCCCAAATATTCGGCCCGTTCTCGTTTGGGCCGGGTTTCAGCCTGGATTGGTCGGTGGGGGTGGCGCGCGATGTGCCTTTGCGGCTGGAGTTGGAAACCGGCGCCAATGATGCCATCATCGACCTGGCTGATTTGCTGGTGAGAGACCTGAGGCTGAGCTCTGGGGCCTCTTCCACCGAGATCACGATGCCATCGCATGCCGGCTTCACCCAGGCCAAGATTTCCACCGGGGCGGCTTCTGTGAAAGTGCGCATCCCCGCGGATGTGGCGGTGCGTATTGTCACCACGACCGGATTGGGCAGCGTCACAGTTGATACGGCGCGCTTCCCAGCCCATATGGGTGGTTATGAATCCCCGGATTTTGCTACCGCCCAAAACAAGGTCGACATGAATATCACCACGGGTGTGGGTTCGGTCGAGGTGACTTCTCAATGAAACGTGCTTCTGAAGAGCTTGCCGAAGGCATCCTGTTTACGGACATGTACCAGCTCACTATGTCGCACCTGTATTATCGGATGGGGCTGCACGAGAAACTGGCCCAATTCGACCATTACTTCCGCAGCTACCCGGACTATGGCGCCCACAAAGCCGGGTATTGTATCAACGCTGGTCTGGAATGGCTGCTGGATTGGATGGAAAGCGCTCATTTTGGCGAAGCGGAAGTGGAATATTTGCGCTCGCTAAAAACACGCACCGGTGGGCAGATGTTTGCTGACGATTTTCTGAATTGGCTGCGTCGGCATGGCGATTTTTCCGGCCTCAGCCTGCTGGCGATACCCGAAGGGCGGGTGGTGCACCCCAATGTGCCGTTGAACGTGGTGCAAGGCCCGTTAGCGATGGCGCAGATCCTGGAAACTGCTTTGCTCAACCAATTAAACTATCAGACCCTCATCGCCACCAAAGCCGCCCGCATTCGGGAAATTGGGCGCGGCCAGGTGCTGTTGGAGTTCGGTTTGCGGCGCGGGCATGGCAAAGGCGCCAACGCCGGGGCGCGGGCGGCTCTGATCGGTGGGGCAGATTTCACTTCGAATGTCGGCGTATCTGCCGTCCTGGGATACCCACCCAAGGGCACCCACGCCCACAGCATGGTGCAGCTTTATATCTCGTTAGGGATGAGCGAGCAGGATGCCTTCCAGGCTTATGCAGACATTTACCCCGATGATTGCGTGCTGCTGGTAGACACCGTCAATACGCTGGAAAGCGGCATCCCCAACGCCATCAAGGTGTTCGAGGGCTTGCGGCGCAAAGGGCATAAACCAGTGGGGGTGCGCCTGGATTCGGGCGACTTGGCTTACCTGAGCATCCAGGCGGCGCGCCAGCTCGACGCAGCAGGCTTTGAAGATGTCTCGATTGTGCTTTCCAACAACCTGGATGAATTGATCATCTGGCAGATCGTCACCCAGATTGTCGAAGAAGCGCCGCGCTATGGGATGGACGCCGATCGTTTAATCAACCGGCTGGTGTATGGCGTCGGCACACGCTTAATCACCTCGTGGGGTGAGCCGGCATTGGGCGGCGTCTACAAGCTGGTTGCTGTTCACCACCAGGGCGAATGGGTTCCTGCCATTAAACTTTCTGAATCGCCTTCCAAGACCCCCAACCCGGGCAACAAACGCGTCTGGAGGCTTTATGATGAACGCGGAAAAGCCACCGCCGATCTGATTGGCTTGTACGACGAGCATCCAGACCAGTGGCAAGAGATCACCTTGCGCCATCCCACGGAGCACACCAAGCTGCGTACCTTGAGACGTTCACAGATTTCAGAGGTGGAGCCATTATTAGTAGAAGTGCTCAGGGAGGGGCGGCGGGCAGAAGGTATGACCGATTTAGAGCAGATGCGCGCCCATCGCCAAAAAGATGTCGAACGCCTGGACGCAGGCGTACGCCGGATCATGTATCCGCATATTTATCATGTTTCGCTCAGCGAAAATTTGTGGCAGCTTAAGCAAAAACTGATCGATCAGGCGCGGGCATAACCGGCAAAGCAAGCAATCTTCATAATTAATAAAGAAAGGTGGAAGCATAATGAAATGGCTTGAATCGAGAATTCTATGGGGCGGCCTGTTGGTGTTTGGGGGCGTGCTGTTCTTATTGCAAAATCTGAATGTCATCGCCTTTGGCGATATTTTCTGGGCGGCCCTTTTTGGCCTGGCAGGCGCTTTTTTTGTTTCGATCGTAGCGCAAAACCGCGCCAACTGGTGGGCGCTCATCCCGGCCTTTATTTTATTTGGCATCGCCTTTCAGATTCTCTTTGGGGTGATTGCTCCAGGATTGCGCAGCATCTTGGGCGGCGGCCTGGTTTTGGGCGGCCTGGGGTTGGGCTTCATTATAATTTATTTGCTGAACCGTGAGCACTGGTGGGCAATTATCCCGGCTGGAGTGATGTTCACCCTGGCGGTGGTCACCATTCTGGGTAACAGCAATCCTGAATTGGACACTGGGGCGGCTTTTTTCTTTGGCCTGGGGGCCACTTTTGCCCTGGTCGCCCTGGCCCCCAGCCCTTCAGGTCCAATGCTGTGGGCCTGGGCGCCAGCTGGCATCCTGCTGCTGATGGGAATTTTCGTCCTGTTTTCAGCGCTGGATTTGATGGCATATCTTTTCCCGCTGGCCTTAATCCTGGCGGGCGGCTATTTGATTGTGCGCACTTTTGCGCCGCGCACCGGAAGGTAAATGATGAGTAACCGCTTGAGTCGCAGTCGCACGGATTGCATGGTCGGAGGCGTGTGCGGCGGGTTGGCTGTCCACCTGGGCATCGATTCAACCCTGGTCAGGATATTCTTTGTCTTGCTGATGTTCGGCAATGGCATTGGGGCGCTGTTGTACTTTTTGCTGTGGATGATCATTCCATTGGAGGGGCAGGAGCGTTCGGTCGACCTGAGCGAAAGCGTGCGCCAGGGCAGCCAGGAGATTGCCGAGCGGGCGCGCATGATGGGCGATGATATTCGGGGCATGGTGCGCCAGCCCAATCCAAAATCTGGGGTGATTATCGGTGCGGCTTTGGTAGTTCTGGGAGTCATCTACCTGCTGGATAATTTGCAGATTCCCTATTTGCGATGGTTGAACTTTGATATGTTGTGGCCGGTTCTGTTGATTTTAGGTGGGCTAGCACTGCTTCTACGACGCGCAAGAGGAGATTAACATGGCAAACGAACGACAAACTTCGATTAGAAGGCAGCGCGGCAGTCTGTTTTGGCCGCTTCTGCTGATTGTGGTGGGCGTGATTTTCTTGCTCAATAATACTGGCTTGCTCAACGGCGACGCCTGGGCATTAGTAGCACGCTTTTGGCCGCTCTTCTTCATTTTCGCCGGCCTGGATAGCATTTGGAAAGGCGAGGGAGTGGTCGGGTCGGTGTTTACGATTGGCCTGGCGAGCGCCTTTTTGTTGAGCAACCTGGGCGTGATTTCGATCAGCGTGTGGGGTACGCTGGCGCGCTTGTGGCCGCTCTTCCTGGTGGCCTTTGGCTTCGATCTTTTGATCGGGCGGCGTTCATGGCTGGCTTCGATTATCGGCTCGGTTGCCATCCTGGCTATTCTGGGAGGGTCGCTTTACTTCATGGGTGTGCGAGTGACCACTTACCAGGAAATCAATGCCCAGAACTTGCAGCAGGAGTTATCCAGCGGGATTACCGCGGCGCGCATCGATTTACAACCGGCAGTTGGAAATCTACGCTTGAGGAAGACCGATGAGCAGGCGACGCTCTTAACCGGCAGCGCGCCTGCGGCAACCAATTTTACAATCAGTCAAAGTTACGAAGTAGTCGGCAATCAGGCTAGCTATAGCCTGCGGACTGGCAACGCGCTGATCTTCACACCAATCCATGATAACAGCTATCCCTGGGATCTCGGCCTGACAGGCGCAATCCCCCTCGATCTCAGCCTTTCCATGGGGGCAGGTTCGCTCAACCTGGATCTGACCGGTTTGTTGATTCAGCGCTTGCAAGTGGAATTAGGCGTTGGGCAAGCGACCATCACCCTGCCGGCTGCCAGCAATTTTAGCGGCGAAATCCGTACGGGAGTGGGCGAGTTGATCCTGATCATCCCTAACGGTGTGCAAGTGCAGATCGAGGTCGAAAAAGCCTTGTCGACCGTGAATGTGGGCAGCGGCATCGTTCAGGATGGCAAAATTTACACCTCCGGCGGAGGCGGCGCAGATTATCGCATTGTTCTGAAGTTGCAACAGGCGATTGGATCGATTATCCTGAAGCGCCCGTGATCATAAATTGAGCCACCTGGCTGCAGTTTTGGGTAGATCTGCTAATGGGCCGTTTTTTAGCGTGCAGCCTGGGAGCGATTCGATGAAGGTGCGTCCATAGCGTTTGGTCAGGATGCGCCGGTCAAATATGGCTACCACGCCGCGATCGAATTGCGTGCGGATCAGGCGTCCGAAGCCCTGGCGAAAGCGCAGGATCGCTTCTGGCAGCGAATATTGGAAGAAAGCATCTTCGAAAGTCTCTGAGCGCGCCGCAATAATCGGATCGGAAGGCACGTCGAAAGGTAATTTGACGATCACCAACACCGAAAGCGCATCGCCCGGCACATCCACGCCTTCCCAGAAGGCGCGCGTGCCGAGCAATACCGCTCTTTCAGTAGAGCGGAAAGTCTCTAACAAGGTGTGCGGCGAAGCGCCTTCGCCTTGCTCGTACACCTGAATGTTATGGCGCGCCAGCGGTTGCGCAATAGCCTGGGAAGTGCGCTTGAGTTGATCGTACGAGGTAAACAACACCAACGCCCGCCCGCCGGTCGCCTGGCACAGGTTCACCAGCCCGCTTTCGAGGGCGCGCTGGTGACCGCTGCGGTCACTCGGCTCTGGGATATCGTTCACCAGGTAGAGTAGGGCGGCGGTTTCGTAATCGAACGGCGAACCGAGCGCTAATTCGTAGGCTTCGCTGGCTTGCAGGCGGCCGCGCAGGTAATCAAATTCGCCGGCGGCGGTCAATGTGGCAGAGGTCAGGATCACGCTGGCTTTTTCATGCCATAAGTGACGTTCCATCAATGGGCCAATATGCAGCGGCGCAGCATGCAGTGAGAGGGTGTGGTTGCTGGGCTGGATTTCGCTCCAGTAAATTTGCTGCTCAGAAGGCTCGAAGACCATGCCGTTCAAGTTACTTTGCAATTCGAATAACTGCCGGTACAGGTTGGCCATCGATCCGTACAATTCCTGGTCTTCTTCAACCAGAGTTTCATTAATCTCCGCCAGCCCTTCGATCAGTTTGCCAAGCATTTCCACCATGGGACGCAAAGAATGTTCAGCTTCATCCCAGGCCGCTTCCACTTCGCCCCAGGCGGGTTGGGCGCGCGTGGAGGGGGTGATGCGCTCTTGTTGCGAATACATGCCCACTGGCCGGCCTTCGCGCTGCTCGGACAGGAAATATTCGATAGCCTGGAAGAATTCACGGGATTGCACTTGAAAACGCACCGTCCAATCTGTCAGGAGTTGTACCTGTTGGTTGAGAGCGGCATACTCGCTCGGCTGAAGAACAGAGTGAGTTGCCGAAAGCAGCCATCCCAGTAAGCCGTCGTTTGGTCCGCCCAGGGTGTTCAAGAGACGTTCCACATCGTAGATAGTGACGCGATAGCTCAACGCGTTGGTGGTGGCATCCTCCAGGTGGTGGCCTTCATCGATGATCAAGTATTGGTATTCTGGCAAAACCCGGTTGCCGGTCGCCACATCTGCCAATAAAAGGGCGTGGTTGACGATCAAAATATGGGCGCCTTGGGCAGCTTGCCGGACGCGATAAAATGGGCAGGCGCCGCCGGTGCGTTTCATGCACATTTCTGCTGTGCAACCTTCATCTTCTGAAGAAATGCGCGTCCAGACAGCGCGCTCGCCCGGGCCGTTGAGGTTGATTTCTGCCCGGTCGCCGGTGGTGGTATGTTGGAGCCAAACCAGCACCTTGCCGAGTACGCGCATCTCCTCGGCTGTCTCAGGACCGCGCTTGCGCAAGCTTTCCAGGCGGCGCGGGCAGACATAATTGCTGCGTCCTTTCACGACCACGGCTTGAAGATCGAGATCGAGCGCCTGGCGCAGATCGGGGATATCTTTATTGATCAGTTGATCCTGCAAATTGATGGTATTGGTTGATATCACCACCCGCTGCTTATTTTGCATTGCCCAAAATGCGGCGGGGATCAGGTAAGCCATGCTTTTGCCGGTGCCGGTGCCAGCTTCGACCAATAAATGTTGACCTTGCGAAAGCGCATTGCCCACTGCTTGCAACATGGCCACTTGCTGTGGGCGATGTTCGAAATGTGAGAAATGGTGTGCAAACACACCGCCTGGCTCCAGGATGGCGGAAATTTCATCGATATCTAAAGCCAGCGGTTCACCAGCCGGCTCCAGGGGCGCCGATGGGCGGGGACGGCTTTCATCAAAAAGTGGGCCGGAATAACCGTGCTGCACCTGGCTGGCAGACACAATTTGGCGCGAGCGGGCGCGTAACGCCAGGCGCAGCGGCCAATAGCCGCCCCATTCGATGTTATCACTCAGGCGAATGATTTCTGCCAGGGTATGAAGCGGGATGTTAAGCGCTTCTTCGTATAATCGCAAGAAAACCCCCCGGGTGGCGCGCACATCATCCAGGGCGCGGTGGGTGGCGGGGTAAAGCACGCCCAGGGCTTGCGCCAGGGCGCCCAGGTTATAACGACTGGCGTTGGGCAGCAGCACAGCTGCCATTTCGTAGGAATCCAGGGATGTGTTGTTGCGTAGAACCCCAAAGCGGCGTAAAAATGCCAGGTCAAAGCGCACATTATGTCCCAGGACGGGAGAATTGCCGACAAAACTTTGCAGGTCTGGCAAAACATCCTGGATGGGAGGGGCGCGCAGCACCATTTGATCGTTGATACCAGTCAATTGGGTGATGAATGGGGGAATACGCCGCCCGGGGTTGATCAGGCTGCTCCATTCGGCTTCAATGCGGCGTTCGTTGAAGCGCACGGCTGCGATTTCGATCACAGCATCTTTTTCCGGGTCAAGCCCGGTAGTTTCGATATCTACAGCGACGATTGATTCCATGTTTAGAGTTTCACAGTCTTTAGAAAGCGCGGGCGTTGGCGCTTTCTTGTAGCCTGCTCGAAAGCGTAGGCCAGCCGGATCAGGGTGGGTTCCTGCCAGGCGCTGGCAAAGAAGGAGATGCCGACTGGCAGGCCAAAAATATACCCGGCGGGTACCGTGATGTGGGGATAACCAGCGACTGCCGGGGTGGAGGACGCTCCGCCGCCGCTGTAATGGTCCCCGGTAACCAGGTCGGTCAGCCAGGCTGGGCCGCCGGATGGGCCGACGAGGGCGTCAAGCTGGTGTTCAGCCAGGATTTTGTCGATGCCATCCTGGCGAGCCAGGCGCTGGTTTTCTGCCAGCGCTTTCTGATATGCTTCTTCGGTGAGCGGGCCTTTTTTCTCAGCTGCCAACATGCGCTCCTGACCGAAGTAGGGCATCACCGTTTGGCGGTGTTGTTCGTTGAAGGCGATGATTTCTGCCATAGATTTAACCGGAGCGTTTTCGCCCAGCCCAGCCAGGTAGGCGTTCAGATCGGCTTTGAACTCGTAATACAAAACTTCCAATTCGCCCGGCCCGAGTTGTTCTTCTACATCCAGGTTGACCGGGTCGATGATTTCTGCGCCAGCTTGTTTCATGGCTGCAATACATTCTTCCATAATCGCATCCACGCGGGCGTCAAAACCGAAATAATTGCGGGCGATGCCCAGGCGTGCGCCTTTCAAGCCGCTGCGCTTGAGAAACTTTGTATAGTCTTGATGGGCATTGCCAGCGCTGCCGGCAGTAGCCGGGTCGCGTTCGTCTACCCCGGTCATTGCTCCCAGCAACGCTGCTGCGTCTGCCACACTGCGCCCCATCGCTCCGGCGGTGTCCTGGCTGTGGGCAATTGGGATGATGCCCGCCCGGCTGACCAACCCCAGGGTGGGTTTGATGCCAACGATGCTGTTGGTTTGTGAAGGGCAGACGACCGATCCATCGGTTTCGGTGCCCACTGCTGCGGCGCACAGGTTGGCGGCCACCGCTACAGCCGAACCGGAGCTCGAACCGCATGGGTTGCGATCCAGGGCGTAGGGGTTGCGAGTTTGCCCGCCGCGACTGCTCCACCCGCTGGACGAGTGGTTGGAGCGGAAGTTCGCCCATTCGCTCAAATTGGTTTTTCCCAGGATGATCGCGCCTGCCCGGCGTAGCTGTTCTACCAGAAAAGCATCTCGGCTGGCAATCGAGCCAGCCAATGCCAGCGAGCCAGCGCTGGTGATCATTTTATCGGCGGTATCGATATTTTCTTTGAGCAGGATGGGGATGCCATGCAGCGCGCTGCGTGGGCCGCTCTTTTGGCGCTCCTGGTCGAGTTGCGCGGCGATTTCCAGGGCGTCGGGATTGATTTCTAGCACCGAATTCAAGCGCCGACCGCTTTGGTCAATGATGCGAATTCTTTCGATGTAACTTTGAGTGATTTGTTGGGCGGTGAGTTCTCCGGTTTCCATTTTGCGCCGCAGTTGTTTGATGCCATATTCACGCATGTTTTTCTTCATCCTAGTAATAATTTGTCGATGGCAGCTGTGAGCTGCCCCAGTGTATTGGCAACCAGTACATGATTGCAATCGGGAGCGTATTTGAGCATGTCGCTGTCGCCGCTGCCCCATAAAGCTGGAATTTCTGGGTTGATCCAGATCGTGCGCCGGCTGCGCCGCGCCAGACGGTTGAAAATATCCAGGCGCGGGTTGTTGTAATTGTTGCGCCCATCGCCGACGATAATGAATGTTGTACGACCATCGATGGTATCCAGGTGGTTTTTTTGGAAACCTTCCAGGCTGTTACCCAGGTCGGTGTTGTAGAAACCGGTCGGCAGCCGCTCCAAAACGTGTGAAACAGCGCTTTTTGCGTCCAGGCCTATAAAGTCAGGCGAAATATATTCGAGGTGATCAATAAAGGCGAAGGCACGCGTCTTGCTGATCTGGTCCTGCATGGCGTATAAAAAGCTGAGCATCAATTCTGAGCAAAAACGCATCGATGTGCTCACATCGCAAATTACAACCAGTTTGGGTTTGAGTCGCCGAGCGCGGTGGCGAATTTCGATCGGCGTACTGCCATATTTTAGATTGGCGCGGATGGTGGCTTTGGCGTCTAATTGCCCGGTATGCGAACGCTTTTGACGCAGCGCCACCCGGGTTTTGAGCGCGTTGGCCAAACGCTGCACTTCCTGGCGCAATCGATCCATATCACGGTCCGAGAGAGAGTTGAACGGCCGGTTGAGCAGATCATCGATCCCGTCAGCAGGCGGTTTTTCGCTCAAATTCTCGGCAATGCGCTGCCCGGCAAACTGGCGTAACTGGTCTTCGATGGTTTGCAGGTTTGCCTGGAGCATTTGCGTCATGCGCGCCGCCCGTTCTTTATTCATTCCCAACTGCGCCAGGGTTTCAGCCAGTTCTTGTAGGGCTTTTTGTACTTCTTCGAAGCGCAGGGCGCGCTTCATGCGCTGCACCATCCATTCTCTATGGTGCATATTGTTAGAATGGTTCAGCCCTACCAGTTTCGAGAGTTTCTCCAGTTCTTGCGGGGTGAGTTGTTCGCCTTTGAAGAGCCGTTCCAGCATGTCACGCAACTGTTGGTTGAGTTGGCGCAGCGCCTCTGCCCATTGCTGGGCTTCTGTGGGCGAAAGATCATCGTCCAGGTTCAGCATCGGCGCGCCGCTTTGATCGCCAAAGAAAATCGAGAACAGCTCTTCAAAGGCTGGCAGGTTGGCGGCGTCTTTGATCAGCGTGCTTTGTAAACTGGTGCGGAATGCCAGCCGGTTTTTGATCCCCAGGCTGTCGATGGCGCGAAATGCATCGGCGCTTTCAGCCAGGCTGATGCGCACCCCTGTGGCTCGCAAGGCTGCGATAAAGCGGAGAATTCTCTCTTCCATCTGCGAAGACTCGATCCCCTATCAGTTTTTCCAACGGGAAGAGCGTGGATCGTTCTGATTTGGCAGGCTGCCAGGTGGCGAGGGGCGCTGCAACCAACGCCGGGCGCGTTGCAAGTCGTTTTCATGTTTCAGCAACACGCTCAGGGTTGTGTCCAGGGTCGTTGAATCCAGCTGTGCGGTGTTCAGCGTTACCAGGGCTTTGGCCCAATCAAGCGTCTCGCTAATGCTGGGCGATTTCCGCAAATCCATGGAACGCAGGCTTTGCACCAGTTCGACTGCCTGGCGCGCCAGCCTGGCAGAAAGTTCAGGTACTTTCAACCGCACCACCGCCATTTCTTGCTCGATCGATGGGTAGTCAATGAATAAATATAAGCAGCGGCGTTTGAGGGCTTCGCTCAATTCTCGGGTATTGTTGCTGGTCAGGATCACCAGTGGGCGGTGCACAGCGACCAGGGTGCCCAGTTCGGGGATGCTCACTTGAAAATCGGAAAGTACTTCTAAAAGAAAAGCTTCAAACTCTGCATCTGCTCGATCAATTTCGTCGATCAGTAAAACAGATGGTTGCTCGCTGAGGATGGCTTTCAGTAATGGGCGTTGCAGCAGGAAACGCATCGAGAAGAAGACATCTTCTTCGTTGGCCAGGCGGTCAGCCGCAGCGCTCAGGCTATCGGCCTGAGAGAGGGTTTCTTGCAATTTATCGCGCAGCAGTTGCGTATACAGCATCTGCTTGGCGTATTCCCATTCGTATAGCGCCTTGGTCTCGTCCAGACCCTCATAACACTGCAAGCGAATTAACTCTCGACCAGTAGCCAGGGCGATTGCCTTAGCCAGTTCGGTTTTCCCAACTCCTGCAGGTCCTTCTGTCAGCAAAGGTTTCCCTAACTGCTGGCTCAGGTACATGATGGTGGCGATTTCGTCGCTGGCTATATATTGGTTTCTTCCCAGGGCGGCTTTCAAGTCCTGGGCGTTCTCAAAACGCCGGCTTTCACTCATTCATGGTCTCTTGATCCGGCTTTTTCCAATCAGGCGCGGCGCGTTTCAGGGCGTCAGGGGCAATGCGGTTCACCCTGCGGCAGTGTGGGCAGGGAGCGTCGAAATGACTCAGTCCTTCTTTGTGAATAAGATCCAGGGCTTCGCGAATGGCTTCGCGACCCAAAGCGTAGGGTTTGTGGCAGTTGTAGCAACGAATTTGCATGGATGGCTCCTCTCTAACGTGCAAAATGGCGCGCTTCACCACCATTATACAACGGTATTCGGACAAGTACAGGTTATAATTGCTGCATGACAAAATTTTACACACGCACTGGCGATGATGGGTATACCGGGTTGCTTGGCGAAGGCAGGGTTCCCAAGCACCACCCTGTTCCCGAAGCTGTCGGCGCGGTCGATGAAGCCACGGCGGCGCTCGGTATCGGGCGCGCCGCCTGCCAGGCAGCGCAAAGCGGGGCGATTCTTTTGGCTGTTCAGCGCGACCTTTATCATTTGATGGCTGAATTAGCCGCCACGCCTGAAAATGTGCCCCAGTTCCGTAAAATCGGCGTCGAACGGGTCAACTGGCTGGAGCGACAAACCGATCTCATCAGTGAACAGGTACAGCTGCCTCGTGAGTTTATCGTTCCGGGCGACTCGCCCGCTGGCGCGGCTCTGGCGCTGGCGCGCACCATCGTACGCCGGGCTGAGCGGCGCGTTGCCTACCTGATTCACGATGGTGAAGTGGAAAACATCGAGCTATTGCGTTACCTCAACCGCCTATCGTCTTTATGTTTTGTCATGGAATTGCTAGAAAACCAGGCTGCCGGCGCATCGGCTCCAACCCTGGCGAAAGATTCTTGATCGATGGCTTGATACGAAACCAAAAATGCGCCGCATTCAGCAGCGCATTTTTTAATTTGATAAACGAAGTAGCCTACTGAGCCAGGGCAGCTTCGACAGCCTGGTTGATATCTTCGAAAGAAGGTACAAAGCCCGGCCGGATCTGGACACCGTTGACAAATAATGATGGGGTGCCTGTAACGTTCAGATCGTTAGCCAGAGCAATATCCTGATCGATCTGCGATTGGTAGCGGTTTTCTCGCAAGCATTGTTGGAACTGGTTTTTATCCAGGCCGAGGGATTCGGCAAAGGCGACCAGGCGGGTGGAGTTGAATTCGCCGGGAGAGCCGTTCAGGTTTGTGAAGAGGATCTTTTTGTAGTTCCAGAACTCGCCTTGTTCGGAAGCACACATGACGGCGTTGGCGGCATTATCCGAGTCTTTGACGTTGGAACGGTCATCCAAAAAGGGCAGGTTGCGGAAAATGAAGTACACCTTGCCGGTATTTACGAGTTGCTCGATTACCAACGGTTCGATAAATTCGTTGAAATTGGCGCACGCTCCACACTTGAAATCTTCAAACAGCTCGATGACAACTTTGGCATTCGGGTCACCCATGCGAGTACCATCGACGTTTTGAAAGGCAATAGGCGTTACGCGAACGAATTCGCCTGCATTGCCGGTGATGCCCGGGTTCGTAAAGACAATCAATGCAATCACCGCTACAGCGAAAATTGCCACCCCGCTGATGATGAGAATGCGTTGGTTCTTAGCCTGGCGAGTGCGTTGATCACGCAGCGCCTGGCGTTTACTAAGTTTTTTGCCTTGCTTGTTTTCCATTATCACTCCTTACCTGGTTACATAAAGATAAACGCATTCCATTCTCTCATAAGTAGACTGAAAATGTCAAGTAAAGTTCACTTTTGCTAACCAGACTCTAAAAGTTGGTCCTGGATTGTTTTTTTGTCTGAATGGATTTCTTAAGTCATCGCAAGGCAAGCTGGTAAATGGGAAACACTTCTCCCGTGGGGAGAAAGCCTGCTTTGTGGTAGAGAGTTTGCGAAATACGATTGTCGAATTGGGTGTTGACAGTCACCTGGCGTGCCCCACGGCGCATGAACTGATTGAGCAGGTCTCCAAGCAGGGCGTATCCGACCCCCTGACCTTGAAAAGCTGGTAGGACTGCAAGCCGAGCCAGATGGCCTCCCAGGTGAGAAGGGGTACTGATCTGGTAACCGATCAGCTGTCCATCCAGCTCTGCAACGGTGGCCAAGGCTGCCTGTCGATAGGCATATTCCAGGCATTCGATGGAATTTTGCCATACGGGCACGAAGGCGGTGTGGTCGATCTCTTGAATGGCTGCCAGGTCATCCAGAGTGGCCGGTCTCAGGTTGACAGGCAGCTGTAAAATCCCTGGCGGCACTGGTTGAGACACCCATTCCATCATGAGAATACTGTGGGTTTTTTGAAAACGGCTTTTGATCAGTAATGACTCGAACCAATCATGTAGTGGGATCGCTGCCGCCCATTCAACTGCCGGGTCGTTGGACAATCGCTGCAATGCAACCGGCCATAATGTATCCCAGGTCTGCCGGTAGGATGATTGGTAAGAAGATGCAAACAATCGCAGCCAGGCCACCCTGGGCGGGTCGGCGGGACAGGCCAGCGCGGCAGTGATGTTGCCGCTTTCTTCAAGCAGGTAGAACGGTTGGTTACCAAGCCAATCGAGCGGCGGGCGGTAATCCAGGTGGCGGTGCACATACGAATCGAAGTGCACCAAAAACGCCAATTGGGATTGGTCATCCAGGCTTGCTTCTCTAATGGAGGTTTGAGCAATGGTCGCCATGAGATAGAAATGCCACGGGCGGAGCAGTTAGCTTCCTGAGCGGAGATTATTTCCGGTTCATCATCTCGAATGGGATCTTCAACAAGCGTTTCAGGAAGCGCTGGCGGGGATTCAGTTTCTTCACCCCATCCAGCCCAGCCTGCATGGAAGCCAGCGCTTGAAGCTGGCGGCCAGAGCGGAATTGCAAGGCGGACAGTGATTGTAAAACGTTGGCGCGTAACTGGTCTTCGCCTGCCTGTTCCAGAACATCGGCAGATTGTTGGTAATACTCAGCGGCTTCATCGTAGCGATCCAGGCCGTCGAGGGCAGAGGCGTAATTTCCCAGCGCCATTCCCTGGCGGCGCAAATCTCCGGCTTCGGCAAAGATAGCTGCTGTTCCTTCGACAATCTTCAAAGCTGCCTCGGGGTTACCGGTTTGGATGAGGGCGACAGAGGCGTTATTGGCCATTTCTGCGGCGTTCAACGCCTCTCCAACAGCTTGAAAAGCCAGCCGGGCCTGTTCAAAAATGTTGGCTGCTTCCAGGTAATCGCCAGCCTGGTATGCATTTTTGCCTTTTTCTGCCAATTGTTGGGGATTGGTAATTTGCTGCGGGAGATTGCTCATACTGCCTCTAATAAGTTATTTCCAACAGCCCCTCAGCCACAGCGCGCAACCGGTCTACTGACACCTGGCTCAAGCGCATTGCCAAATCCAGGTAAGGGCGATTGATCGGTTTACTGATAAATTCTTGCAGCTCTTCTGGCATGGACATAAATTCTCTCATGGCCTGCTGCTGGATGGTCCAGATTCCCACTGGACCGTGACGGTCTTGAAACTCGCGAATCGATCGATTGAGATACCCGCTTAACATTTCCAGGACGGGGAGCGGAATGGGCTTCTGGCCTAATTCATAAGCTTCTAGGTCCGCTTGATCGATTTCGCTCCAGCGTGCCAGCGCTTCCAGGTTGATATTGCCCTCCAGACGCGCCTGGCGAATCTGCGCGCCGATCATGCGCTGGCGGATGGTGATGAGAAGCGGCAGCTGTTCAAGTTGTTGATGAGTGATGGCCTTGGAAGCCATTGGGCTGGCCCAAAAATTATCGAGTGGTGTATTCAAGAGATAGGCGATGGCTTCTAATTCTGGCAGAGAAGGCGCTTGAAGGCCATTTTCGAAGGCTTCAAAAATTTCCGGAGAAACATGGATGCCGCTGGCGCATGCCTCAATTGACATTTCTGCCACCTGGCGGGCGGCTTGTATCTGTGCGCCAAGCGCTTTTGATCGTTCGGCTATGGCTTGTGATATTTCTGTCATATGTTTCTCCTGTTATCTCGCTATTATACCAAGCCTTACAAACTGGCCTGGCGGCGCCATGTACGGCAATCAGCGGTTAGAACTGCGCCGGCCGGAATTTAAAATTTCTGCAATACTCAACCCGAATACTTCGGGTTTCAACTTGAAGCCGGCCGCTTCGAGGCGCGTCGAGAACATCGGGCGCATTCCGGTGGGCTTGATCTCGCCGATTACCTTGCCGTCGACGCTGATGCCGGTCTGCTCGAATTTAAAAATATCTGTCAGCACAACCTTGTCGCCTTCCATCCCAGCCAGTTCGGTCACCTGGGTAATTTTTCGAGAGCCGTCTCGCAAGCGGGTTTGTTGGATGATCACATCCACGGCCGAGGCAATCTGCTCACGAACGACCTTGATAGGCAAGTCCAGGCCTGCCATCAGGCTCATGGTCTCCAGTCGAGAAATGGCATCCCGTGAGGTATTGGCATGCAGCGTGGTCAACGAGCCATCGTGACCGGTGTTCATGGCTTGCAGCATATCCAGGGCTTCGCCGCCGCGTACTTCGCCCACTATAATTCGTTCGGGTCGCATGCGCAGGCAATTGCGCACTAAATCGCGGATAGTCACGGCCCCTTGGCCATCCGGGTTTGGCGGCTTGGATTCTAACCTGACGACATGCTCTTGCTGGAGTTGCAATTCGGCGGCGTCTTCGATGGTCACGATGCGATCTTCGTCAGGGATGAAACTGGACAAGATATTCAAGAAGGTGGTTTTTCCTGAGCCCGTGCCCCCAGAAATAATGATATTCAGTCTTGCCACGACGCAGGCTTGCAGGAATTCGGCGATGCCTTCCGTCATCGAACCAAATTCGATCAACTGTTTGACGGTTAATTTTTCTTTGCAAAACTTTCGGATGGTGATGCTTGGGCCATCGATTGCCACGGGTGGAATGACTGCATTGACGCGTGAACCATCGGGAAGGCGGGCGTCGACAGTGGGGTGGTCGGCGTCAACTCGCCTGCCCAGGGGGGCGATGATGCGATCGATAAGACGCAAGACATGCTCGTTGTTTTCGAAGGTGATTTCGCTTTTGGCTACTTTACCCTTGCTTTCAACATAAACCTGTTGCGGCCCATTGACCATGATTTCGGTGATCTTGGGATCATCGAGCAAGGCTTGAAGCGGGCCATATCCGAACAATTCATCTAATACTTCGCGAAATAACTGTTCTCGAAGCTTCTGGCTCAATTGCAACCCGGTTTTGGTGTAGATTTGTGCCAGGTTTTGATATGCAGCCTGTCGTCCCAACTCTTGGAAAGGTTGCTCGAAATCCGTACTGCGCATAAGTGCGTTGGTTAAGAAGGATTTGACTTTACGGAGATCAACAACCTGGCCGCGTTGATCGGCGATGGTCTGAGGGGGAGGGGACTGTTTATCGCTCACGATGCCCCTTTGTTAGGTGAGGTGATTTGATGCTTGATTTCGTTCTCCGGAAGCAGCCAGATGATGTGTTCGCGATTGAGCGCCATGAACCCGCATCGATACAATTCTGCTCCGCTTAAGTTCAGAATCGAGGCTTCGGTCACAGCGATAAACAATTCGGCATGGTTGATCTCATCGCTCAAACGTTCATCAGGATGGACATGGATGCGGCCTTTGATCAGGTTAGTGGGAGTTTGAATAACAACTTCAACGACCTCTTTGGAGACAAAATCGGTGAAAAATTTCCCTTTTTCATCAAAGCGGATACTCATTGGCGCTCCTTTGCTGATGAACCTGCTTCATAACAAACCTGGCATGGTGTACCCTAGACCGGAACGGGTGACGATATGTTG
>JAGUYW010000029.1 GCA_020061105.1 Anaerolineales bacterium
CATCGCCATCGACCTGAGCGACCTGCAGCCGCTGCCCACGCCCGCCGCCGGCGAAACCCCGCTGCGCGTGGCGATTGCGGCGGTCATTTCGCCCAAAGGCACGGTCGAGTCCTATGCCCTGCTGCTGAAATACCTGGGCGACCGGACCGGTCGCCCCATCGAACTGATCCAGCGCCGCACCTACATGGAAATCAACGACCTGATCGAAAACGGCCAGGTCGACCTGGCTTTCGTCTGCACCAGCGCCTACATCGCCGGCAAGCAGGATTTCGACATGGAACTGCTCGCCGCCCCGCAGGTCAACGGCGATACCGTCTACCGGTCTTACCTGATCGTGCCCGCGGACAGCCCGGCCAAAGACATGGCCGACTTGAAGGGCAAGGTCTTCGCCTTTACCGACCCGATCTCGTTCACCGGCCGCGCCTACCCCACCTCGCTGGTCACCGCCCTGGGCGTCACTCCCGAAACCTTCTTCAGCCGCATTTTCTTCACCTACAGCCACGACGAAGCCATCTACGCCGTCGCCAACCAGCTGGCCGATGGCGCGGGAGTCGACAGCCTGATCTATTACTTCGCTCTGAACCGCGACCCCGAACTGGCTCAAAAGCTCAAAGTGATCCACAAATCGCCGCCCTTCGGCATCCCGCCGGTGGTGGTCAACCCCAACCTGCGCCCGCAAATCAAAGCCGAACTGCAAGCCATCTTGCTCGAAATGGCCAGAGACCCGCTCGGGCGTGAAGCCCTGACGGCTATCGGAGTGGAGCAATTTGTAATCATCGATGATTTTGCCTATGAGAGCGTGCGCTCCCTGATGAAAGGCATTGCCCTGCCCGAACTGCCATGAACGCATTCAGCCACAGCCTGAGCCGCCGTTTCTGGAATACCGTCTCGTCCGTCACTGTAGGCGTCAAAATCTTGGGGCTGGCGCTCGGCCTGGTGCTGCTGCTCGGCGCCGGCGTCACCTGGCAGGCGCGCAACTCGCTTTCCTTCATCTTGCAACAGCAAATGGAAAAAGAAGGCGTCACCTCCACCCGCGACCTGGCGGCGCGCGCCGTCGACCCCATCCTGCTCAACGACGTGGTCGGTTTGCAAAAACTGCTCCTCGAAACTCAGGAAAACAACCCCGATGTGCGTTACGCCTTCATCCTCGACCAGCATGGCCAGGTGCTGGCGCACACCTTTGGCGCTGGCTTTCCGATCGGCCTGATCAACGCCAACCAGGCCCGTTCTGACGATCACCACCATACATTGGTCTTGCAAACGGAGGCTGGCCTGGTGTGGGATACCGCCGTGCCGGTCTTCGGTGGGCGGGCTGGCATGGCGCGCCTGGGGCTTTCCGACGCCAGCCTGCGCAGCGCGATCCAAACTCTGACGGTGCAAATGCTGCTGATGGTGCTGCTCGTCTCGGCCGTCGGCATCCTGGTGGCGGTCTTTCTGACCTCCATCCTCACCCGCCCGCTGCGCGAACTGCTCACCGCCACGCAGGTGGTGGCGCGCGGTGACTTCTCGCCGCGCGTGCTGCGCTGGGCCGACGACGAAATCGGCGACCTGGCCGACGCCTTCAACGCCATGACGGCTGAACTGGCGCACATCGACGAAATCCGCCGCGAGCGCGAACAACTGCGTCGCCAGCTGCTCGAAAAGGTCATCGCCACCCAGGAAGATGAACGCCGCCGCATTGCCCGCGAACTGCACGACAGCACCTCGCAAAACCTGACCTCGTTGATGGTGGGCTTGAAAAATATCGAGAACATGTGCGATCAGCAGCAAATGCGCGCCCCGCTCCAGGAACTGCGCTTCGTGGTCTCGCAAACCCTGGATGAAGTGCACGAAATTTCCGTCCGCCTGCGCCCGCCCGTCCTGGACGACCTGGGCCTGTCCGACGCCATCGAGCGCCTGGGTCGTGAATGGCAGGCGCGCTACAAGATTCCAGTTGATATCCTGGTGCATCTCGGGTCAGAGCGCCTGCCGGGCGAGATCGAAACCGCCATCTACCGCATCGTGCAAGAATCGCTGACCAATATCGCTCGCTATGCCTGTGCGAAAAGCGCTTCAGTGCTGCTAGAACGGCGCGGCGGCGATGTCGTTGCCATTGTGGAGGACGATGGTCAAGGCTTTGACATTGCTCAAAAATTTAACAACCGGCAGATGGGGCTGGCAGGCATGCGCGAACGCGCTGAACTGCTCAACGGAAACTTGACCATCGAAAGCCGGCCAGGTCAAGGCGTGAGCATCCACGTTCAGATCCCGATCACTGAGGAAGAGAAAAAAATCCTATGAACGCTCCCAGCCGTATCCTCCTGGCCGATGATCATGCCGTTTTACGCTCCGGTTTACGCCTGCTGCTGAACAACCAGCCGGGTGTGGAAGTTGTCGGCGAAGCCGCCAGCGGGTTAGAGACCCTTACACTGGCGGAGACCTTGCAGCCCGACCTGATCTTATTAGATCTATCCATGCCTGGATTAGGCGGTTTGGACGCTCTGCCAACCCTTCGACGCATCGCCCCCCACACGCGTGTCTTGATTCTCACCATGCACGACGACCCACAATACCTGCGCCAGGCCTTGAAAAGCGGCGCCTCGGGCTATGTGCTCAAGAAAGCAGCCGACGTGGAGTTGCTTTCAGCGATCCAGGCCGTTTTGCGCGGCGAATTGTATGTCCACCCCTCCATGACGCGCACGCTCCTGGAGGATATCCTGCTCGAAGAGGGTGTGCAAGGCGAAACCAGCGCCTGGGAGTCATTGAGCGAACGCGAGCAGGCTGTCTTGCGCCAGGTCGCCCTGGGCTACACCGGCGCGGAGATCGCCGAGATGCTCAATATCAGCGCCAAAACTGTCGATACTTACCGCGCCCGCGGCATGGAAAAATTGGGCTTGCGCAGCCGGGCGGCGCTGGTGCGTTATACCTTGCGCAACGCCATCATCTCCGCCGAGTAACTCCTACTTCTTTGTCAGGTTTTTCCTTACAAACTGCCTGTTTATTCAGGTTTTTTCCGCTATTCTTATAGACCTACTTCCGGTATAGTGTTATCGTAAATAAAACCACAATTCTTGAAGGAGGCTTTTATGCACGAAGTTCTGGGTCCGCAGGATGTCCTGGTGCGTATGCAAGAGGAACTCCAACGTGCGCTCAAAAAGAAACCTGCTGAACGGCTTTGGAAGATGGTGATCGACCTGCGCAAATGCGTGGGCTGTCACGCCTGCACCATCGCCTGTGTTGCAGAAAATAAACTCCCCCCTGGCGTGGTGTACCGCCCGGTTGTGGAGCGAGAGATCGGCGTATACCCCAATGTCAGCCGGGCTTTTATCCCACGCCCGTGTTTGCAGTGCGCCGAACCGCCCTGCACCCCGGTCTGCCCGGTCAATGCCACCTATACGAATGAAGAAGGGGTAGTAGTGGTTGATTACGAACAGTGCATTGGCTGTCGCTACTGCCTGAATGCCTGCCCGTACAGCGCCCGTACCAGCGATTTTGGCCACATGTATGTCAACAAAGATGTCCCGGTGGCCGAAGGGTTGATCGTCGGGCGTGACGAAGCTGGCGAATACGAACGCGCCGCCAACTATGAATATGGCCAGGAATGGAAACGCAGCGGCAAGCTACAATCGCCCGTTGGCAACGCCCGCAAGTGCCATTTTTGCTTACATCGTGTCCATGCCGGCGAGCTTCCCGCCTGCGTCACCACCTGTATCGGGCGTTCAACCTTGTTCGGCGATGCCAATGATCCAGACAGCCTGGTTTCTGAATTGATTACGCTTCCCAATGCCATCCGCCTGCGCGAGGAACTGGGTACGGAGCCGAAAGTGTACTACCTGGTTTAGGAGGATATCATGACTGAAATAAAAAATAACTCCGAAAATGAACAAGAAAAAATCGAACAGGAAGAAATCGTCCTGGCAGAAGAAACGGAAGCTCCCACCCCACCTGCTCCAGGGAAACCCTTCCAACTCACTACCAACCATATCTTGTGGGGAGTCGGGATTTTAGCCTTATTGATCGGGTCTATCGGGCTGTTCCAACGCTTCGCGGAAGGCCTGCGACCGACTGCCCTGGGATCCTACGTGCCATGGGGCTTGTGGGTCGCCACCTACGAATACCTGGTCTGGTTGGAAGTCGGCTCTTTGATTGTTTTCACAGTCTTAGTCTATGTCTTCAAGTGGAATACCGGACTGTCTCGCATGGCGCCGATGCTTTACCTGACAGCGCTGGCCATTCTTTCGATGGCGCTGATCTTGATCGGTTTAGATCTAGGACATCCCTTCCGCTTCTGGCATGTCCTGGTCTCGCCGCAATGGGGCTCTTTGATGACCTGGATGATCTGGCTGCATATGCTTTACCTGCTCGTCTTGCTGGCAAAACTGGCGCTGGAGTTGCTCAGTCACACAAAAACCACCCATCAGGTTTCAAAATGGCTGTCTTTCCTCAGTCTGCCGATGGGAATCGCCCTGGTGGTCGTAGCTGGCAGCGTTTTTGGCGTGGTCATCGGCCGGCCGGCCTGGCAAGGCAGCGGTCTGCCCGTGATCTTCCTGATCTCATCCTTGATTGCCGGCTCCGGGTTGCTGACATTCCTCTTCGTCTGGTTCATGCGCGAAGATACACCCGCCTATCTTGAACTGGCTCGCAAGCTGGCCAGGCTACTGCTGGCCTTCCTGACCATCGGCTTGTTAGTTGCCATACTCACCGGTCTGGTGATCTTATACCCGGGCGTTCCGGCGCAAGCCACCGCCCTGCAGTTGACCTTGTTTGGGCCGTTTTGGTGGGTCTACTGGATCATCCACATCGGGTTAGGCATTGTGGTACCGATCTTCTTGCTGTTCTCGCACACCCAACGCGCCCGCCGCATCGGGGTAGCCGCCGGTTTGCTGGTGATCACCTTCATCGCGGTGCCGTTGAATATCGTCATCCCTACCCAGCTTGCTATTGAAGCTGTGGAGAAGGGCTTGATCATTGCATTCCAGGGGCCCGGCCTGAAAGCCGAATACTTCCCAACCATTTCCGAGTGGCTGGTCACTCTTTTTGCGCTGGCGTTTGGTTATCTGGTGTTCCTGTTTGGTTTCACCGTTCTGCGCTTGCGCCCTGGTTCCGATTCAAATCTCGAGGAGGCGTAAATGAGCGCTCAAGATAAAAAACTTACCCGAGCTGATTTTCTCAAAGTGGCTGGCGTCACGGGGGTAGCCGGCGCTTTCTTGGGCAGCCAATCCAATGTCATGGAAGCGTTCAAAAAAACCGAGGAAGGCACTGCCTATATCCTCAGTGATCCTGAACGCCAATTGTATTCTGTCTGCCAGCAGTGCAATACCCAATGCGGTATCAAAGTCAAGGTAATTGACGGTGTGGCTGTCAAAATCGAAGGCAACCCGTATTCTCCCTGGAATCTGGTTCCGCATGTGCCCTATTCAACCTCTGTGAAAGAAATGGCGAAATTAGACGCGCCGCTCTGTCCCAAAGGGCAATCGGGCATTCAATCGGCGTACGATCCATACCGCCTCAAGCAAGTTCTAAAACGCGCCGGCAAACGCGGCGAAAATAAATGGGTCACCATCCCCTTCGACCAGGCTATCACCGAAATTGTCGAGGGCGGCCAACTCTTTGCCAACGTTCCCGGCGAGGAAAATCGCACAGTCGAAGGACTGCGCGCCTTGCGAGTTGTCACCGATCCCAAACTGATGAAAGCCTTGGGCGACGCTGCTAAAGCCATCCTGGCTGAAAAAGACCTTGAGAAGAAAAAAGCGCTGGTCGAACAATTCAAGGTCGATCATGCAGAACATCTCGATAAAATGATCGACCCCGATCATCCGGATTTCGGCCCCAAAAACAACCAGATCTTATATTTTTGGGGACGCCAAAAAGCCGGCCGGGCAGATTTCATTAACCGCCTGTTCGGATCCGGGCTCGGAACGACCAACCGCCATGGTCACACCACCGTCTGCCAGGGATCGCTGTATTTCTCTGGCAAATCGATGAGCGATCAATGGGATGGATCCAAATTCACCGGCGGCTCGAAAGCTTACTGGATGGGCGACACCGCCAGCGCTGATTTTGTGATCTTCGTCGGCTCCTCGCCCTTCGAAGGTAATTATGGGCCGACCAACCGGGCGCCTCGCATTACCGAGCGCCTGGCCTCGGGCCGCATGAAATTTGCTGTCATCGACCCTCGCCTGTCGAAAATTGGCGGAAAGGCCTGGAAATGGCTGCCCAACAAGCCCGGCAGCGAAGCCGCCATCGCCCTGGCAATGATCCAGTGGGTCATCGACAACCAGCGCTACGATGCCAAATACCTGGCCCTGGCCAACAAAGCCGCCGCCGCTGCCGCCAAAGAACCGACCTGGAGCAACGCCAGTTGGCTGGTCAAAATCGACCCCGCCACGGGCGCGCCGGGCAAGTTCCTGCGCGGCAGCGATTTGAAGTTGGTTGAGAAAAAAGAAGGAGAAGTCGACGGTAAAAAGGTCGTCACCTACCCCGCCATCGATGGCAGCGCAGAATTCAAAACCGACCCCTTCGTCGTGCTGGACGCCGATGGCAACCCGCTGCTGTTCGACCCCAACGACGACCAGAATCCCGCCGTTTTCGGGCAGCTATTTGTCGATAATGTTTCGATTGGCGAATTTGTCGTCAAAACCAGCTTGCAAATTCTGAAAGATTCGGCCAATCAAAAATCCATCGAGGAGTGGTCTGAAATTTCAGGTTTGCGCGCCCGGGATATCATCGAACTGGCCAACGAATTCACCTCGCATGGCAAGAACGCCTGCGTAGACCTGCACCGCGGCGTCAGCCAGCACACCAACGGCTACTACAACGTGATTTCATGGTACAACCTGGCTTTGCTGATCGGCAATTACGATTGGCGTGGTGGACAGGTTTGGATCAGCACCTATGATCTATCCGGCGCCAAGGCAGAAGGACCTTTCGTACAGGGCAAATCCGATCCCGGCGCACTCTCACCGTTTGGCATCAGCCTGATCCGCCACGATGTCAAGTACGAAGATACCACCATTTACATGGACCTCCCCAAAGAACAGCGCTACCCCGCCCCACGCAACTGGTATCCCCTGGCGTCCGATGTATATGAAGAGATCATCCCCTCCGCTGGCGATATGTACCCATATCCCATCAAAGCAGCCTTCATGTATATGGGATCGCCCGTTTACTCGCTGCCCGGCGGGCACACCTGGATCGAGATCCTCTCCGATGTCGAAAAATTACCCCTCTTCGTCGCCTCCGACATCCTGGTGGGCGAAACCAGCATGTACGCCGATTACATCTTCCCAGATGTCACTTACCTGGAACGCTGGGAGTTCAGCGGATCGCACCCCAATATCACCTTCAAGGTTCAAGGAGTGCGCAATCCGGTAATTGCACCCATGACCGGAACGGTCAAAGTGTATGGCCAGGAAATGGCCTTGCAATGGGAAGCCATGCTGTTGGCGATTGCCGAAAAACTCGACCTGCCCAACTTTGGCAAAAATGGTTTTGGCGAAGGGATCGATCTGGCGCACCCCGACGACCTGTACCTGCGCATGGTGATGAACCTGGCCTATGGCGAGAAAAAGGAACTGGAAGACGCGGTTCCGGAAGCCAGCGCAGAAGAGATCGACCTGTTTCTCAAGACCCGCGCTCACCTGCCCAAAGCCGTCTTTGACCCTGAGCGCTGGCAGAAAATTACCGGCGAGTTATGGCCGCGCGTCGTCACCGTGCTCAGTCGCGGCGGGCGATTCCAGGCCTACGAAAAAGGCTACCCTGGCGACGATATCCGCCCAGGCGCCGTCGACAAGCCTTATGTAATCCCCGTTGGCAACAAATACGGCAAATTGATCAACATGTACCTGGAAAAGAATGTCGGCATTAAATACTCCGGCACGGGCAAAGAGATCTCACCCTTCGCCACCTACATCGAACCTGCCACCGGCTACGACGGCAAGGTGATCGATGATAGCGCTGGCGGCTACGATCTCAAGCTCATCACGTACCGTGACATCGCCCAGACCAAGAGCCGCACGCCAGGCAACTATTGGCTGAAAGCGCTCTTGCCGGAGAATTACCTGCTGATAAACTCCCTGGATGCCCAGGCGCGCGGCCTGCGTGACGGCGACCCGGTGCACATCTCGTGCGCCAGCAACCCGAACGGCGAGTGGGATTTAGGCGCCACCGGCAAACGCCTGGTGCAGGGCAAGGTCAAGGTCGTGGAAGGCATGCGCCCCGGCGTGGTGTCATTCGCCCTGGGCTTCGGACATTGGGCCTATGGCGCGGTCGATATTTCGATCAATGGAACCACCATCAAGGGTGAAGAGCGCCGCTTCGAAGGCTTCCATGCCAACGCCGTCATGCGCACCGACCCCTTTGTCACCAACACCTGCCTGTTCGATCCGGTCGGTGGGTCGGCGGTGTTTTACGATACGCTGGTGAAGGTTAAAAAGGTCTAGCACCCCCCAACCGACCATAGCTCTGGCAACACCAGACCCTAAGGGCTTCCGAAACCCTTAGGGTCTGAGATTCGTGGGGCATGATATACTTTCCGCAGGATCGCGCCCAGGCACACGATGCGCCTTCAGATGAAGCGATCCTCCCATCCTGCCCGCCCCGGGATAACTTTTGGAGAACCGCCTATGTGGAGCGCCCTTGTCATCGCCGTCGTTGCCGTCATGTACGTGATCGACCTGGCGATTACGCTGGTCAACTACCAACACCGCCGCCAGCCCATCCCGGAAAACGCCCGCCATATTTACGACCAGGAGCAGTACGCCAAATGGCTGCGCTACTCGATGGAGACCATGCGCCACGGCGTGATCGTCAAGACCGTCATGACGGCTTTGCTGCTGGCCTTGCTAGCGTTGGGGGTTTTCGGGCTGCTGGAAAGCTGGACCAACCAGTGGTTCAGCCACCCTATCCTGCAAACCCTGGCCTTCCTGGGCGTCTTCGCCCTTATCAGCCTGCTGGTAAGCCTGCCCTTCGATTATTATTCCACCTTCGTCATCGAAGAACGCTACGGTTTCAATAAATCCACCCACAAGACCTTCTTCCTGGACTCCCTGAAAGGCCTGCTGTTGACCTTTGCCCTGGGTGGCGCCATCGTGGCTTTGCTGCACGCCCTGTACCTGGCCTTCGTCGAGCGCCTGTGGCTCTTCATCCTCTCGGCCTGGGCGCTGCTGGCGCTGGTGATGGTCGTGCTCTTCATTCTCAACACCAAAGTCTTCGTCAAGCTCTTCAACAAACTCACCCCCCTGGAAGACGGCCCGCTGAAAGAGCAGATCGAGGCCCTGGCGCGCCAGGTTGGCTTCAACGTCAAAGCCATCTCGGTCATGGACGCCTCCAAGCGCTCGACCAAGCTGAACGCCTTCTTCAGCGGGCTGGGCAAGACCCGCGAAGTGGTGCTCTTCGACACTTTGCTGGAGAAACTCGATCACAGCCAGGTGCTCTCGGTGTTGGCGCACGAACTCGGCCACGCTGTCCACAAAGATGTCCCGCGCTTGCTGGGCGTGCAGATTGCCGTTTTTGGGCTGTACGCCGCTATCATTGGCGCCATCCTGCAAAGCGCCGAACTGGCGCAAGGCTTTGGGCTTTCGGGCGTCCATTTTGGCTTCAGCATCCTCCTGTTCAGCATCCTGGCCGGGCCGCTCGACCTGCTGCTCAGCCTGCCGGTCAACTGGATCAGCCGCAAAGCCGAATTCGCCGCCGACGCCTTCGCCGCCCGCCTGGCCGGCAAAGAACCCACCAAGAGCGCCTTCCGCGTCCTGGCGCAAGAAAACCTGGCCAACCTCAACCCCCACCCCCTGTACGTCTGGATCCACCACACCCACCCGCCCATCCCGGAGAGGCTGAGGGCGATTGACGACGCAGTATAACATTTGAGGGATTTTTTCAACGCCAAGCCGCCAAGTTCGCCAATAAAACCCTTTTTAAAACTTTGCGGCTTGGCGAGAGGAATAAAGCGCGTATTGGGGCAGCATTCGTTTACATGTTCTAACGTTTCAACATTCTAACGTTCTACCGCACTTCCCTGCCTGCAGTGCTATAATATCCTCCTCCGCTCCATGATGCTGGCTGTGCAGAAAGGATGGCCGTTATGCCGGGTAGCTATTGCGGGAAGTGCGGCGCTCCAGCCCCGCCGGGCGACTTGTTTTGCCGCTCGTGTGGCGCTGCCCTATCGGCTGCCCCTCCATCGTCCCTGCCTGTGCGCCTGGCTTGCCTGGCGACGGCGGGACTGGTGGTTTTCTCGCTGTTTGTGTTCGTCGCCCTGGCGGCAGCGTTGGTTTTACGCACGAGAAGCGCGCCGGCGATCAGCCTGGCGTCGCCAGTGTTCAACCTGGCAGCGCGAGATACGCCTACCCCCTATCCCACCCGCCCACCTTACCGCACCGAGCTGCCTTATAAAACCGCTACAAGCTACCCCACCCAGGCGGCTTACGCCACCACCGGCCTGATCGGGACGCCGCGCAGATATACCTTTTACACGCTGGGCGGCTGCTCCCTGGTCATCAAGAACCGCAACTTCGACCTGGACGCCGTGATTGTGCTGACTCATCCGCAGACCCTGGATGTCATCAGAGCCTTCTTTGTGCGCGCCAGAGACTCTCTCTCCTACGCCATGCAGGATTTCGGCGGCGTGGAGGTCTATGCAGTTACCGGGCAGGACTGGGATGAGACCGCCGGGCGCTTCCAACGCAACGCCTTCTACTTTCGCTTCGAAGAAAAAGCGGTCTTCAATGATTGCGGCTACCACCCCGGGGGGGGACATCACGGTGTGGAGATTATTTTGAACGTTGCAACTGGACCAGGCGTGTCGTTGCCGGTGGCAGTGCCGCCGGAGAGTTTTCCCTCCCTGGCTCCGTGAAAGCGCCGAGTTGCGCGAGGGCGATCCATCTGGTTTCGATGCGTTGCACCTACCAAGCAAAATGGTCATTGATCAAAAAGGAATCCAAGGATGAACCAGACTACTGCTTGTGAGAGCATTCGTAAACTCTGCCTGGCGCTGCTCATCGCCCTGGGTCTGACCGGTTGCAGTGTCCTGGCGCCCTCGGCGGCGCCGGCGAGCCCACAGGCAAGGCTAGAAGCCACCCTGCAGCCCACATACACACATTACCCCACCTACACCCCCCGCCCGACCTACACGCCACACCCCACATATACCCCTTTGCCCACCTACACCTTGCTGCCGCTTTCCGGCCCGGCCTTCGATGTCGGCATGACTCCCGCCCCGGGCGAGATCAGCCAATATGCCAGCGCCGCCAGCGCCAGCTCAGAATTTTCGCAGCCCGGCTGGTCGTCCATGCAGGCGGCTGGCGTTCCCAATACCTACGGCTGCGGCGACGCCGAGACCGCCTGGGCCAGTCTGGAACCGCAGGGCATAGACTGGCTAGTGCTGACCTACGACCAGGCGGTCATCCCCACTCGCATCGTCATCTACCAGAATTTCAACCCCGGCGCTATTATCAAGGTGGAAGTGATCGACGAAAGCGGTCAAGCCGTCACGGTCTACACAGGCAAAGCTGCGCTCTCGAAATTTTGCCCGTTCACGCTGGAAATTCCAGTCAATCAAGTGAACAAGCCGGTGCGCTCGATCCGCCTGACCCTCGACCAGAGCCAGCACAACGGTCGCAACGAAATCGACGCCGTGCAGCTGCTCGGAAAACCATAGGGCGGCCGCTCGTGCTTCAGCCTCCCCAGTGAATAACCCCCTTAAACAACCCGCGCGAAGTCCCCAGGTACAATACATTGGGATCGTTCGGGCTCAAAACCAAGACATTGAGCAGCGCGCCCATCACTCCACTGGAAGTCATCCACCAGGTCAGCCCGCCGTCGTCGCTGATATACACCCCCAGCGGCTTATTCTTATCCCTGAAAATCGAGTTATCCACCTCCACCGCCATAAGGCGCGTCGCTTGCCCCAACCGGATAGCCTGGATCAGCAAGGTGGTGCGCGGTAGGCCGTTCTCGAAAGCCTCCCAATTCAGCCCGCCATCTGTGCTGCGGAACACTTCGTTCGGCCACATCGCCGCGTACAGCAGCTCAGGCGCCAGCGGGTCGATTGCCAGGCTGGTGAGCCTCGTACCGGACAGGCCGCTGGTGGCGCCGCTCCACATATCACCGCCGTCCACGCTCTTGAACAGCCACTGGTGCAAAACGCCGGCATAAAGCGTACCCGGAGTCGTAGGGTCGAACACCAGGAACTGGATTTGGCTCTCTGGCAAGCCATCACCGATCGCCTGCCATTTTTCACCACCGTCGTCGCTCTTGAAAATGCCGCCCTGCGCCTCGCCCACATACACCAGGCCGGGCGTCAGCGGGTCGGCTGCCAGGGCGCTCAACCCGCGCTCTGGCAAGCCCTGGCTGGCCGGCTGCCAGGTTTCGCCGCCATCGCTGGATTTATAGACGGCGCGCGATTTCTCTCGCGAATCGTAC
>JAGUYW010000003.1 GCA_020061105.1 Anaerolineales bacterium
AGCAGGCGCGCGAGAAATTTCCCTTGCCGCCCTTGTTCAATCCCTATACCGCTTACGGGCAGGATGGCGAGAGCAATTGGCTGCTCTATCTGCGCGCCGGTAAAGCTATTGACGACCTGCTGCTCCGCCCGCCCGCCCGCTACCTGGTTGTCTCGCACGGCGGGATTCTGAACATGGCGCTTTACTCGATCCTGGGCATTCCCCTGCAGGCCGGTTTCTCTGGGGCGCGCTTTCGCTTCCAAAACAGCGCCTTTACCACCCTGACCTATTTCGCAGACCGGCACCAGTGGTATGTGGAAGGCCTGAACGATTACACCCATTGGAAAGACGAGGTTTGAAACGCAGATGACCCAAACGCCTTTGAGAATGCTCTCGTTTGGCGCCGGAGCGATCGGCGCCTATTTCGGAGGCAGCCTGGCCGATAGCGGGCAGCAGGTGGTCTTCCTGGAACGCCCGGAAGTGGCTGCGGAACTGCGCCTGCGTGGCCTGCGCCTCAGCCTGCCGGAGCGAGATATTCAGATCGCGGCGCCGGTTTGCGCAGGGTCGATCGAAGAAGCGCTCAAATATGGGCCTTTTGATGTGGCCTTGTTTGCACTGAAATCCTTCGACACGCGCCCGGTTTTGGAGCAAATCCAGGCTCACCAGCCAGACCTGCCGCCGGTTTTGTGCTTGCAGAATGGCGTGGAAAACGAGGCAACCATTGAGGAAATTCTAGGGCATGGGCGGGTGATCGCCGGGAGCGTGACCAGCGCCATCGGGCGGCGGGCGGCGGGCGATGTGATCCTGGAAAAGCTGCGCGGCGTGGGGCTGGCGGGCAATCACCCACTCTCCGAGAGATTAGCCCAGGCTTTCAACCAGGCCGGGCTGAATGCGCGCCTGTACCCACATGCAGCAGCCATGAAATGGTCGAAACTGCTCACCAACCTGGTGGGCAACGCCAGCTCTGCCATCCTGAACATGACACCGGGAGAAGTATTTGCCCACCCGGGCCTGTACCGGCTGGAGATTGCGCAACTGCGCGAGACGTTGGCGGTGATGCGCAAGCTCGCCATCGAGGTGGTCGATTTACCCGGCACGCCGGTGCGGCTGCTGGCTATTGGGGCGCGCTTTTTGCCGCTCGCCATCTCGCGCCCCTTGCTGCAGCGCGCCGTAGGCAGCGGGCGCGGCGCAAAAATGCCCTCTTTTCACATCGATCTACATTCCGGGCGCGGGCAAAGCGAAGTGGATTATCTCAACGGCGCGGTAGTAAGAAATGGGCAGCGCGCCGGGGTGGCGACCCCGGCCAACCGTGTGTTGAATGAAACCTTGCTGGCGCTCACCCGCCAGGAACTGGCGCTAGAAAACTTCGAGCGCCAACCCGAAAAGCTGCTCGAACGCTGGCAGTCGCTGGCTAGCCAATAACATCGTAGAACAAAGGCCGCTCTTCAACAGGCTCATCGCTCCACTGGTAAGCCGCCAGCAGCTGTTGTTGCGCCTCTTCCAGAAGCTGGCGCTGGTTGGCGTGCACGCTAAATAACGACTGCCCCTTTTCCACTTTTTCCGCCACTTTATGATGCACTACGATCCCAACCGCGTGGTCGATTGGATCGTCCTTTTTCGCTCTCCCAGCGCCGAGCAAAACCGCCGTTTCGCCGACGATGCGAGCGTCGATTTCGGCAATAAAGGCGTTTTTGGGAGCGCCGGTCGTCTCGACAATGCGGGCTTTAGGCAGTTTTTCCACGTCATCCACAGTCGCCAGGTCGCCGCCTTGCGCCTGAACCAGGTCTCGAAAACGTCCCCAGGCGCTGCCGGAGGCCAGGGCTTTTTGCGCCATGCGCTTGCCGGCCTCTGGGTCCTCGGCCTTGCCTGCCAGGCTGAGCATGTGCCCGGCGACAACCAGGCAGTGTTCGAGAAAATCGGGCGGCCCGCCGCCCTGCAAGGTTTCCAGGGCTTCGCGCACTTCCAGCGCATTGCCCACTGTTTGCCCCAAGGGTTGGTTCATATCGGCGAGCAAGGCCACAGCCTTGCGATCGGTCATACGGGCGATTAACGTCATCGTCTCAGCCAGCACCCGCCCGGCTTCCAGGGTACTCATAAAAGCGCCGCGACCGATCTTGACATCCAACACAATCGCCTGGGCGCCGGCGGCGATTTTCTTACTCATAATGGAAGAAGCAATTAAGGGAATCGACTGCACCGTGCCAGTGACATCGCGCAGGGCGTATAATTTGCCATCCGCCGGCGCCAGATCGGCGGTCTGCCCCGACAATACCAGGCCTATTCTGCGCAATTGATCGATGAACTGCTGGGTAGTCAGGTTCACCCGGTAACCGGGGATCGATTCGAGCTTGTCAAGCGTGCCGCCGCTAAAGCCCAGGCCACGCCCGGACATCTTCGCCACCGGCAGGCCGCAGGCAGCTACGATCGGCTCGACCACCAGGGTGGTTTTATCGCCCACGCCGCCGGTTGAATGTTTATCGACCGCCTGCGGCGCAATTTCCGAAAGATCCAGTACTTCGCCAGAAAAAGCCATTGCCAGAGTGAGATCGGTGATCTCCTGCAAGCTCATGCTGTTCAAGACCACCGCCATCGCCCAGGCCGCAGCCTGGTAATCCGGGATATCGCCGCGCGTAAAGCCCTGGATAAAGTATTCGATTTCCTGGCGACTTAGCTCTTGTTTTTCTCTTTTTTTGATAATGATGTCTACGGCGCGCATCGCTTCTCCGCATTTCACAGCCTGCTTTTCAGCGTTTCGTTTCAACCATTATACTCTGAACCAGAAAGGCTGGTTCACGGTTATAATAATGGGATAGGAAGGAGGCGCTAATGACCCCTGGCGTAGAGAAACTGCGTTCTTACACCATCGAGGCAGACGAGAAGATCAGCCCTGTAATGGTCTATACTCAGACCATGCTCTTCCTGGGAGATGTGGTTACTAAAAAGGCAATCCGGGTCAGCACCTGGCTGCGTTCCAATGCCGCCCCCAAATATATCAACATGAACGATGTCCAGGTGATGAATTTTAGCGGGGCTGGGATGCCAAAGCCCCAACACTTGAAGACGGTTTTATTGCCAACTCACCAGGTGATTGCATTTCACCTGCGCCCCCCAACCCAAGAACCCCTCGATTTCGACCCAACCGAAACAAACCGCAAGATGGAGCCGGTGTCGGCTTTGATCGGCCCATTTCGCGCCGATGGCTCGATCCGCATGGCTGTTCAGACCACGCTGGCGCGCTACCTGGACGTAGCCAAAGAAACTTACAGCAGTATGTACGACGTAGAACTATCTCATCCGATGCTGCCAGCGATGGGGGTGATCAAAACTCCTTTTCTCTTAATCAATAACGAGCTGGTGGTGTTATCTTTGCGACAAAGCTAGAATTTAGCAGAACGTGAAAAAAACCAGGTCGTTATCCAATCGTACTAAGCCAGTTTCACAATGACAGACTTCTCCGCGCTCTCTCGACTGGCGCAAGCCGCTTGCACAACAGACAAACCGGATGATTTTCTACTAACCGCCGCTGCGGAACTGGCCCAAGCCACCCAGGCTGACCAGGCGGCAGTGATTCTTTTTGATTTTGCCGAAAACCAAATCGCCCACTTCGTGAGCTACGGACCTCATCCTGAACTGATCGGCCGTAAGAGCGTGGATGAATGGATGGAACAGGTCGGTCATTGGGCCAGAAAAGAAAATGTCTCCACTGACAACGTTATCGAAGATGACCTATCCCCTGCCTGGCATACAGAACTTCCAACCCACCCCCAGTTAATTTTGCCGTTGCTCTACTCAGAACGCATTTCAGGCGTGCTTTGCGCGGCGCGCCTGCCAGAGAAATCCGAATTTTCTGCAACCGAGCGCGCCTTGCTCGAAGCCATCGCCTCCCAGATCGCATTAGTCGTTGAGAAAAGCCGCCTGGTGGCGAGCGAACTGCTGCACCGCAAACAATCTGAGACGTTACAGGAAGTGGCGCGCGTGCTGAACGCCAGCCTCGACCAGCAACGTTTGTTGGAATTAATCCTGGACCAACTGGCGCGCGTGATCGAATATGACAGCGCTTCGATTATGCTAATCAAAGACGAGGCGCTGCCGATTGTCGCCTCCCGAAAAATGCGCTCATCGGAGCAAACCTCCTGGAATATTAAAACCGATACACTGCCGCACATTCGTGAAGTGCTCGAAAAACGCTCTGCCTTGATCATCTCCGACACGGTGGAAGATGATCGCTGGTCGCCTTTGATGTACAGCCAATTTATTCGCTGCTGGTTGGGAGTTCCCCTGGTGGGCAAGAAAACAGCAATTGGATTGCTAAACCTGGATAAAGCCACGCCGAACTATTACACCCACCAAGACGCCGCCCTGGCAAGTGTTTTTGCCCACCAGGCCGCCATTGCCATCGAAAACGCCCAACTCTACAGCGCCGAACGCCGGCGCAGCCAACAACTCGACGCCCTGAACGCCATCATGGTTGGCATCTCCAGCGAGCTGGAATTGCCCAAATTGCTGCGCAATATTTTGGAATACGCCGTGCACTTGCTGGATGCCTCAGGCGGCGACCTGGCATTATTCGACGAAAATAAGCAAGACCTGCATATCCTGGTCAGCCATAATATGGGAGGGGATTATACCGGCGCCCGGATGCAAATCGGCGAAGGCGCGATGGGCCTGGCTGTCCAGACCCAACGCGCTGTGCGGGTAGATCAGTATTCATCCTGGGAGAACGCCTCAAATCAATATGCCGGAGGCCCAATGTTTGGCGTATTGGCGGCGCCCTTTTTGATCGGCAGGCGGGTGGTAGGCGCAATCGGAGTGGTCGATTGGCGGCCCGAGCGGCGCTTTAAAGACGCCGACCAATATCTGTTGGAATTATTTGCCCGCCATTGCGCCATCGCTGTTGAAAACGCCAATCTATACAACTCAACCAAACAAGCCGCTGAGCGGCGCGCCATCCTGCATCAGGTCAGCCAGACGATTGTGACCGCCAGCCTGGACCCAGAAGGCGTTTACCAGGCCATCCACCAGGCAGCAGCCCAGCTCATGCCGGCTGAGGCCTTTGTGATTACCCAACTGGATGACGATCAGCAGACTCTAAGAGCGGTCTACCTGATCGATCGCAGTGGGCGAGCGCCATCGCAAAGCGTTCCCAAAGGGCGCGGCCTGAGTTACCGCATTTTGGAATCCGGTCAATCGATTTATATCATAGATACACTGGTAGGCGATGAGTTTTCGGACGCCCTGCATTTTGGCGACCAGGAACAGGTGCGTTCCGTGATCGCCGTGCCGATGCGCCTGGGAGGCAAGGTGATCGGGATGATCTCTGCCCAATCATATGTTCCCAACGATTACTCCGACGAAGATCTGCGCTTGCTCGAAATGCTGGCGGCTTATGCTGGCATTGCCCTGGATAACGCCCGCTTGTTGATCAGTACGCAGCAGTTGGCGATAACCGATCCGCTGACAGAAATCTACAATCGCCGCCATCTCTTTGAATTGGGACAGCGTGAATTCAAACGCGCCCGGCGCTTTGGGCATCATCTTTCCGTAATCATGATCGATATCGATCATTTCAAAATGGTCAATGACCGCTTTGGGCATCCTGTGGGGGATGATTTGCTCAACCGGCTGGCTGCTTTCTTGCGCAGCAGCATCCGCGATATCGATATCGTTGGGCGCTACGGCGGCGAGGAGTTCACCATTATTTTGCCTGAAACCGACCTGCCCGCCGCGCGCATGGTGGCTGAGCGCCTGCGCAGCCAGACGCGGGAAACCTTTACTACTTTCGAAAACCGCCAGGTTTCGATTACCACCAGCATCGGCATTGCCGCTCTGGCCGAAGAAGTTGCCTCATTCAAAGAGCTTGTGCAGAATGCTGACGAGGCGCTACTGTTTGCCAAAAACGCCGGGCGCGACCGGGTCGAGGTGTATCCACTTTTCAAACAAAACAATCACACAATTAACATGGCGTCGCCGAACGAATAGAAGCGGTAGCCTTGCTCTTTGGCAGCCTGGTAGGCCGCCAGAATACGCTCTCGACCGGCAAATGCGCTGACCAGCATAATCAGGGTGGAGCGCGGCAGGTGGAAATTGGTAATCATCGCCTGAACGACTCGAAATGAATATCCAGGTAAGATAAAAAGATCGGTTGGGCCTTCAAACGCCCCCACTAACTGGTCACCCTGGGCATGGCGGGCGGCGCTCTCCAGGGTGCGCACTGAAGTGGTGCCCACGGCAATCACCCGTCCGCCCTGGCGATGGGCCTGGTTGATGGCATATGCGGCCTGCTGGCTGACCTGGCACCATTCGGTGTGAATTTTATGCTGCTGGGGGTCATCTTCCGTCACCGGTGCAAAAGTATCCAGGCCGACATGAAGCGTGATGTGGGCAAACTGGATTCCCTGGCTCTGCAACTGGGCCAGCAAGCGCGGCGTGAAATGCAGCCCGGCGGTAGGCGCGGCAGCCGACCCTGGTTGGCGGGCAAAGACCGTTTGATAGCGCTGCCGGTCTTGTAAGGGCGTTTTGATATATGGTGGCAGCGGGGTATGCCCAATCTGCTCTAACAAAGGCGCTAATGGCTGCTCGAAACGCACCAGCCGCCGCGCCCCCTCCAACACCGCGCAAATCTCAGCCAGCGGGCCATCTTCGACCTGCAATTGCCGGCCCGCCGTCAACCCCTTGCCGCCCACCAGCGCCTCCCAGGTAAGTTCATCGCGCTGCGCTAATAACAGCAACTCCACCCGCCCGCCGCCTGGGGCTTTGCGAGCGAATAAACGAGCCGGGATGACACGCGTTTCATTCAATACCAAGAGGTCGCCCGGGCGCAGGAAATTACCCAATTCATAGAAGTGGCTGTGCTGCAGGAGCGTTTGTTCACGATCCATTACCAGCAATCGCGCTGCATCACGCGGCTCGAGCGGCGTTTGAGCAATCAATTGGGGTGGTAAATCGTAATCGAAGTGCGAGGTTTCCAAAGCGGCTACAACAACCTGGGTTGTTCGTTTTTCGGGTAGGGCAGGCCGAGGTGCTCATAGGCCAATTGGGTAGCCACGCGGCCTTGCGGGGTGCGGTCCAGAAATCCCAGTCGCAGCAGGTAAGGCTCGACCACATCCATAATCGTATCGGGTTCTTCGCTGATCGAGGCGGCAATCGTGCTCAACCCAACCGGCCCACCCTGGTATTTTTCGACAATCGCTCGCAACACCCGGCGATCGAGATCATCCAGGCCGAGGGCGTCCACTTCCAGCAGGTCGAGGGCGTCGTGGGCGATCTGGCGCGTAACAACGCCATCTGAGCGCACTTCAGCAAAATCGCGCACCCGCCGCAGCATTCTCAGCGCCACACGCGGCGTGCCCCGGCCGCGCAGGGCAATCTCCTGCACACCCTCCGGCTGTACCTGCACGCCCAAAACCCGCCCGGCGCGCTCGACAATCGCTTGCATAGCCGGCAGGTCATAAAAATCCAGGCGGTAAACGGCGCCAAAACGCGCTCGCAAAGGGGCGGTGATCAAAGCCAGGCGCGTGGTGGCGCCAATCACGGTAAAGCGCGGCAACTTCAGGCGAATCGAGCGCGCCGAAGGTCCTTTGCCGATCACGATATCCAGGGCGAAATCTTCCATGGCCGGGTAAAGCACTTCCTCGATGGCGCGCCCAAGGCGGTGGATTTCATCGATGAACAAGATGTCGCCAGCCCGCAAATTGGTCAGAATGGCTGCCAGATCGCCAGGTCGTTCGATGGCCGGGCCGGAAGTAATCTTGATATTGACTCCCATTTCATTTGCCAGGACATGCGCCAGGGTGGTTTTTCCAAGGCCGGGCGGTCCATAGAAGAGAACGTGATCTAAAGCCTCTTTGCGCTGCAGCGCCGCTTCGATCAAAATACGCAGGTTTTCTTTGACGCGTTCCTGGCCGATCAGGTCGGAAAGCGACTTGGGTCTCAGGCTTTGATCCAGCCCATCTTCGGTTTGGGTTTTTGGATTTACCAGGCGATTTGAGGATTCGTTCATAAGCCCGATTATACCGGAATCGGGCTATAATTAGGGCAACGATACCCCTTCTGCTCAGGCCTCTTTTCAGGAGAATTCAATGCCCAACGTTTTCGCCTCTCCCCACCCCCTGGTAGCCCATAAACTGACCCGGCTGCGCGATGTCCAGACCGACCCGAAAAAATTCCGCGAACTGGTGCGCGAGATCGCCGGGCTGCTGGCATACGAAGCCACCGCCGACCTGGCGCTCGAACCCCGCCAGGTGCAAACCCCCCTGGCAAAATGCGCCGGTTACGAACTAAAAGAAAAAATCGGCCTGGTGCCAATTTTGCGGGCTGGATTGGGCATGGTAGAAGGCGTGTGGGGGCTGATGCCCTCCGCAGAAGTATGGCATATCGGCCTGTACCGCGACGAGCGTACCTTGCAACCGGTCGAATACTACAACAAGCTGCCGGTTGCCCCAACTGTGTCGGTGTGCATGGTGCTCGACCCGATGCTGGCAACCGGCGGTTCGGCTGTCGCCACCGTCGATGTCCTCAAACGCTGGGGAGTTAACAAAATCAAATTCGTCGGGATAATCGGCGCGCCGGAAGGCATCGCCCTGATGCACCAGCACCACCCCGAGGTGCCCATCTACCTGGCGGCGATCGACGAACGCCTGAACGAGCGCGGCTATATTTTGCCCGGCCTGGGCGATGCAGGCGATCGCCAGTTTGGGACGGCTTAGTACACAAACGGGATAAACAGCTTGCTGCGAGCCCGGTAGTCGCTGAACCCTTCAAGTTCTAACAAGACGCGATCTTTCTTGCGCATGCGCGGCAGCCAATAGATCGCTACCCATACGAACAGGATCACCAGCGGCAGCCAGTGCATCGCCAGCAGGCCAAAACCGGCATAGATCAACAATTCGCCAAAGTAATTCATATTCCGAGAGCGGGCGAATAAACCATCCGAGATCAACGCCCCTGGCCAGAGCGTCAGCGCGGTATGTTTCTGCATATCGGAGGCAAAATGCGCGAATACCCCGAAGGAATACAGGCTGATGCACAACGCCAGGTACCAACCGGGCGCCTGGACATTGCGGGCCACCAACATCCACGGCGCCACCCAATACAGGCTCAAACTACCCCAACTGAGCAGGCCAAACGCCAGGCTGGTGGGCTGCTCCCAGGCCATATCAGGGAAGATGCGGCTCTTCAGCACCCACAAAATCCCATAGACTCCATGCAAGGCCAGGTAAACCCAGGCGGTGGTGTTATCCCAGGCCTGGTAATAGGCCATCAATGCCAGCACAAAAAGACCTGTGACGCCTTTGTGAGAATCAATAAAATATTTTAATTTCATCCAATTCCTCCAAGTTAGGCCTTGCCGAAAAGCTCGAATTTCGCTTACAATGTAGATGTATGATAACAGGAAAATTTGGACGCTACATCATTAAATCCGAAATTGGCCGCGGTGGGATGGCAACTGTGTACCATGCCATCGATCCGAATTTTGAACGCGATGTGGCCATCAAAGTTTTACCCAAGATGTTTTTGCACGACGCCCAGTTCCGCACGCGCTTCGAACGTGAAGGTAAGATGATTGCGCGGCTGGAACATCCTGCCATTGTGCCGGTGTATGATGTTGGCGAAGAAGACGGGCAGCCTTATATCGTCATGCGCTACATGTCGGGTGGATCGCTGAATGAGCGTTTGGAAAAAGGGCGGCTTTCGATTTCCGAAACCGCCCAGATTATCTCCCGCCTGGCGCCAGCGCTGGACGCCGCCCACGCCCGCAATATCATTCATCGTGATATCAAGCCCGGCAACGTACTTTTCGACCAGTACGGCAATGCTTTCCTGTCAGACTTTGGGATTGCACGCCTAGCCAGCGAAGGCAGCACGTCTACGCTGACCGGGCAGGCGATTCTTGGGACTCCGTCTTACATGAGCCCAGAGCAAGTTCAAAGCGGCAAAGTGTTGGACGGGCGCAGCGATATCTACGCCCTGGGTGTGCTGATTTACCAGATGCTGACCGGCGATACGCCATACAAATCCGACACGCCAGCCAAAGTGATGATGATGCACGTGCTCGAACCCGTGCCGAGTGTCCTGGCTGCGAAGGCGGATTTACCTCCGGGCTGCGAGGCGGTAATCGCTCGGGCTATGGCTAAGGAACCTGACGATCGCTTCAGCAACACCAGCGAACTGTCTGCCGTGCTGGATGGCGTCGCCCGCGGCGACCCGCGCCTGGCTTTGGGGCAGCCCCCGGAATTAATCGGGCGTGGTCTCGATAAAGCGCCTATCGCGGCCAGCAAAGCGACCATTGCTCTCCCCGGGCAAACCGCCGCGCAGCCGGTAGCGCAAGCCGGTGCCGCACCACTGAAAACCGCCCGGCGTTCCTATCTGCTTCCTTTGGTTATTGCGGCTGGCGTCGTTTTCGTCATCGTCCTGGCCGGGACTGCTGGCCTGGCATGGATGGGC
>JAGUYW010000015.1 GCA_020061105.1 Anaerolineales bacterium
CTGCGTGATGGCGAGGCAATTTTACGCGCCGAAGATATTCAAGCAGTCGAATAAAGCCATGGCTCTTGTTCAAAAACTGCGCCGTTCGCCCCTGGCGGTGATTTTCATCAGCATCTTTCTGGATGTCTTCACGTACGGGATTATCGTACCGCTGCTGCCTTTCTTTGTGATCCGCTACGGCGGCGGGGCTGTGCTGGCAGGTATGTTAAGCTCCTTGTACGCCCTGATGCAGCTATTGAGCGGACCGATCCTGGGGCCGCTTTCCGACCGCTTCGGGCGTCGTCCTGTGCTGTTGGGCTGCCTGGCAGGCACAGCGCTGGCTTATGCTTTGCTGGGGTTTGGTGGATCGTTGGGGTTTCTCTTCCTGGCGATTATGCTGGATGGCCTGACTGGCGGCAACCTGACCACTGCCCAGGCTTATGTAGCCGATATCACCCCTCCTGAAGAACGCGCCCGCGGCATCGGGCTGGTAGGCGCAGCCATGGGCCTGGGGATGATGACCGGCCCAGCCCTGGGCGGGATTTTGAGCACAATCGATTTGAAGTTGCCAGCCCTGGTGGCATGCGGCGTGGCTATCGCGAATATTGCTTTTGGGCTCGTGTTCCTGAAAGAATCGCTGCCCGCCGCGCAGCGCGCCCTGGCCCTCAACCTGCGCTCGCTGCACCTGGCCGCGCAACTGCGCCTGGCCTGGAGCATTCCAGGTCTGCGCCGTCTGATGGCGACGCTCTTTACGCTCAACCTGGCTTTCGCCGGTTTGCAAAGCAATTTTCCGCTCTTTAGCCGGGCGCGCTTCGGCTGGGATAGCATGCAAAACGGCCTGCTTTTTGCCTTTGTAGGCGTGTGCGCGGTGATCACACAAGGATTCTTGGTCGGCAAGTTCATTCCGCGCTGGGGAGAACGACGTTTGGTCATCGGCGGCTTATTATTGATGAGCATCCCCCTGGCAGGGATCGCCCTGGCTGGTCATGGCTGGCTGCTCATCCCGCTGGTTGGGCTGGCGGCAGTAGGAAGCAGCCTGAGTATCCCCTCGCTCACCAGCCTGATCTCGCGCCGCGTCGACCACAGCCAACAAGGGCGTGTGATGGGCGGCATGCAATCGCTTCTCAGCCTGACCGCCATCCTGACGCCGGCATTGGCAGGCGTGGCGTTCGAAGGTATCGCCATCAGCGCGCCGTATTGGCTGGGCAGTTTCTTCGGTTTTTTGGCGTTGGGGATCGCACTGTCGGCCCGCTCTACGCGGCTGGAGAGTTTGTAGAAGCGCCTTCGATCACTTTCTCAATCCATTCAACCGCCCGGCCTGCGCCATCTTCCTGGCTCAAAAGCGCCCCCAGCCTGGCTGCGCGCGCTCGCATGACCTGATCTTCGGTCAGGGCTTGCAGCATCGTAGCCAATCTCTCACCTGTCAGGTTGCGTTGGGCGATGGCTGGCGGGCCTGCTCCCAAGGCTGCCACACGAGCGCCCCAGAAGAACTGATCGATCCCAACCGGAACGATGGCAGTGGGCAAACCAGCCCGTAAACTGGCGCCCGTGGTGCCCGCCCCGCCATGATGCACCGCCGCCCGGGTATGCTGAAACAGCCATGCATGGGGCGCTTCATCCAAAAAGAACAGTTCTCCGGTTGACTCCAACCTGTCAGCCAATCTCCCCACTCCAACCACAGCCTGCACACCTGTGCGCTGCACCGCCTGGCGGATCACTTCCAAGGTCCTTTCGGGCTGCTGCATGCTGCCAAAACCGATATAAACGGGTTTTGGGGCGGTCTCCAGAAAACGCAGCAGCGCGCCAGGTGGTCGCCATTCTTCAGGCAACGGTAAAAACCAATAGCCCGCCATGCGATGGCCGGAGGGCCAATCGGCTGGGCGCGGCGCCACCGCTTCACTGAAGCCATAAATAAAGGGCACGCCCTGCCGGTAGTATGCCCCGAAAGGGCCAGCCAGCGGCAGCTCGGGCAGTTGCAGAGTACGCCTGCGCCAGGCGTTGATCTCGCCGCGCCAGGCCTGCCACAGCATTTGTTCAGCAACCAGGTGACTCAACTGGTTGTAGCAGCGCCCCCAGGAAGCCGAAAAAGGCTGCAAAGCGCTTGGGTAAGCGCTGGTGCGCGTCAGGGGCTGCAGCGGGCAAACGGAAGCCGGGACGCCCAAAGCTTCGGCAATGCTTACCCCCCATAAGGTGGGCAGCCCGACAACCACCAGGCCCGCCCCCTGGCAGGCCTGCCAGGCGTTGTGCAACATCTCCCGGTAGAATGGCTTTGCCTGGCGGAGGAAAGACAAAGAAGCGCGCAGACTCTGCCAGGGCTTACCGCTGAAAGTGAGCGGCATCGCTCCCGGACGGTTGAGCAAGTCGTTTGGGTTAGCACCCAAATCTCGAAAGGGGATTTGCGCTGCCTGTACCAATTCTTGAAATGCAGCATGGGTCGCAATCGTCGCAGCCCAGCCGCGTTTTTGCAAAGCCTGCGCCAACGCCAGGTAAGGCTGCACATCCCCGCGCGTGCCACTGGTAAGAATCACTACGCCGCTATTTTTGTCCATTTGCATCCATCATGCAAACCAGTATAATCTTCTTGATGAAACAAAAGCCCGTTTCCAGCGAACAAATCGCCGAGTATTATAATCGCAACACTCTGCGCTTCTTGCGCCTGGGAGGCAGCGGCGAAACCATCGCCGCCATTCACCGTCAGGTCTGGGCGCCAGGCGTCAAAACCGCCAGGCAGGCCTTTGAGACCCTCAACCATCTGGTAGCAGAAGCCATATCACCCACCCTGCAAACTTCAGAGGCTCGCCTGCTAGACCTGGGCTGCGGCATTGGCGGCACCGCCACCTGGATTGCCGAGCGCTTGCAGACCAGTGTGGTGGGCGTCACTCTAAGCTCCGAGCAAGCCCGCCTGGCAGCCCAACGAGCCGCCCGCATGGGCTTGGGCGAACGCTGCCAGTTCATCGAGGGCGACTTCCAGGATTTACCAGACCTGGGTCTGTTCCAAGCTGCCTGGGCAATCGAGGCCTACATTCACGCCCAGGCGGCGGAGCGTTTCTTCCAGCAAGCCTCCAAGAGTCTGCTGCCTGGCGGCAGGTTAGTCATCGCAGACGACTTTCTATCACACGCCTCTCCACCCAACCAGCGAGCCGCCGGTTGGCTGCAAGCCTTTCAATCTGGTTGGCGGCTTCCCAACTTAGCAACCGTTGAAAATGCTCTTGGGCATGCAGAAAAGGCCGGGTTTCGCCTGCTGGAAAACCACGATCTCTCGCCTTACCTGCGCGCCATCCCAGCCTGGGCGATTTGGATTAGCTTTGCGTTCTTGAAACTACCCATTCCTTCCGTATTTTGGGAAAGCCTGCGCGGCAGCACAGCCCTGCAAGAATGTGTGCGCTGCGGCTGGACTTCGTATCATTTGCTGGTCTGGAAGAAAATATCCTGAGACGCGGCTCAAAAGCCAGGTGTTTCAAGATCCACCGGCTGCCACTTACCAGGCCAATTTTCCAACAGCCGGCGCGCCTGAGCAATAATTTCTCTTGAAATTTGCGTTGCATTCAGGTTTTTTGCCAGCAGTTCGGCAGCCAGGACAGGTGCTGCAAACGCCACATGAACCTGGTTGCATTGGTAAGGCGGCCAGATGATTTGCAAAGCCGCCGCCAACAATTCTCGTTCGTGCGGCTTACGCCGTAAAAGCGTCACTGGGTTGCGCAGCGCAGCCGGGGTATAAACGCCGCCCACGATAGCAATAACGATTTGCAGCTGGGGGACCAGGCGAGCAAACAGACCGATGCTTTCCGACCAGGTTTGCAGCGATTCAATCGCCCCGGGCAATACCAACGGATCTGGCTCAATTTGTCCGGCAGGGAAGGTCAGCGCCGCGCCGCCCTGGCGAAGATATTGCGCCACCTTGCGCGTGATGCTCGCTCGCTGGGCTGGATCATCTGGCAGCATGAAGATTCGAGCAGAGGTATTCGGCAAAGCCCGTAAAAAAGGCCGGTCCAGCCCGATCACTCGTAAATCGGGACGCGGAATAGCAGAGAAGAGGGCGATGGCATCGGAGAGACCAGGATGGTTTGACAATACCAATAACGGCCCTTGTGCAGGCAGATGGTGAAGCCCATTCACCATGACCCCACCTGTATGGCGTTTGCACAACAACTGCCCGCCGCCTTTTAGCTCTGCACGCCCAACCGCCTGGTCGAAATCTGCAATCTGGCGGGCGAAACGCACCGAGGGCCAGCGCGCCAGGGCCCGCCAAAAACGCTGCCCAAAACGCAACTGCTTTAAACCCCAGGCGCTCAGCAAATCATCAATATTGATTTCAACTAACTCATCGAAGGCTACATCCATTAGCGTTCATCTCCCAAGAGTCAATTTTACTGCATGAGCTGTTTTTTGTAGAGAAATTCTCTCCATGTGGCTGCTCCAATGCTATAATTGCGCAATCTTACTTTGGAAAGGGTAATCGATGGCATGAGACCGGATTGGGATACCTACTTCATGAAAATTGCTCACGATGTCGCCGCTCGCAGCACCTGCGACCGGGCTTATGTGGGAGCGGTGCTGGTGCGTGAGAAACGCATCCTGACGACTGGCTTTAATGGGTCGCCGGCAGGGCTGCCACACTGCGATGAAGAAGATCACTTAATGATCGATGGGCACTGCGTACGCACTATCCACGCCGAAGCCAATGCCATTATCCAGGCCGCACTGCATGGGGTTCTGACCAAAGGGGCTACCTGCTATGTAACCCATTTTCCATGCCTGTCTTGCACCAAGATGTTGATCAACGCCGGTATTGTCCGCATTGTTTACGAAAACTCATACCGGATAGATGAGAACGCATTGCAATTCTTAAGGCGGGCAAACGTAGAAGTTACCAGCGTTTCCCCGCAAGCATCTACCTAAAAAGCACCGTTTCATTCCAGGCATCCAGGGCAGGGCTGATTGATTGCCTTGACATTTCGACTATTCGGTGTAGAATCATACCGACCGGTCGGTATTTTAGGAGCATGATGCAAAAACGCAGCCAAGAAACCCGTTCCAACATTCTGCAAGCAGCCCTGGCGCTGTTTGCCAATACTGGCTACGACGCTGCCAGCGTGGCTGAAATTTGTCAAGCCGCCGGGGTCAGCAAAGGCGCCTTTTATCACCACTTCCCCAGCAAACACGCTGTCTTCATGGAGATTCTGCAAAACTGGCTGGCGCTGCTCGAGCAGCAAATGGTCGCAACCCTTCAGGAAGCACAAGACGTCCCCCATGCCCTGCTGCATATGGCTGACCTGATGCAGCATATTTTTGAGCAAGCCAGCGGGAAAATGCCCATGTTTTTAGAATTTTGGGCGCAAGCCAGCCGCGATCCGGAAGTCTGGCAAGTAGTAATTGCCCCATACCAGCATTACCAGCAATTTTTTGAAGCCCTGGTGCAGCGAGGCATGGCGGAAGGCACGCTGGAGGCGCACAACTCTCAGGTTGCAGCGCAATCGGTCACTGCCCTGGCGCTTGGTTTGCTGCTGCAAGGAATTCTCGCTCCCACACAAGCAGATTGGAGCACCCTCCCTAAACAAAGCATCCAAATCCTGCTCCAAGGATTGGCAAAAAAGTAAAACGATAAGGGATCTATGCAAACCTACAAAAATTTAGTCACCGGCGCTACCGGGCATATTGGCAATGTATTGGTACGTGAGTTGATCGGGCGCGGCGAACTCGTGCGCGCTTTGACGCTGCCGGGCGAAGACTGCACTTCACTGGATGGGTTAGATGTGGAACAGGTGCAAGGCGATGTACTCGATCTAGATGGACTGCAACAGGCCATGCTAGGTATGCAGCGCGTCTATCACCTGGCAGGAATTATTTCGATTATGCCTGGCAAAAACCGGCTGGTACGAAAGATCAATGTACAGGGTACCCGCAATGTGGTGCGCGCCGCGCATGCAGCTGGCGTAGAACGCCTGGTGTACACCAGTTCCATCCACGCCCTGCACCGTGCCCCGCATGGCGTCGTCATCGACGAGAACATCCCCTTCGACCCAGAAGGCGCCATCAGCGCCTATGATCAATCCAAAGCGGAGGCGTCTTTATTGGTGCAAGATGCAGCCTGCCTGGGATTGGATGCGGTCATCGCCTGCCCGACCGGAGTGATCGGGCCGTATGATTTTCGGCTTTCGGAGATGGGCAGTTTGATTCTGTCGGCCATGAAAAAAGCGCCGCAGCTTTACATCGACGGCGCTTACGATTTTGTCGACGTGCGCGATATCGCCCATGGCCTGATCCTGGCCGGCGAACATGGGCGGCGCGGCGAAAGTTATATCCTGTCAGGCGAACAAATCAGCATTCAACGCGTGATCCACCTGGTGCAAGAGTCCCTGGGACTGCGCAACAAGTTGCTCAAAGTGCCGCTCGGTCTGGCGCGCTTTGCAGCGTTATTCGCCCCGGCGTATTACCAACTGGCGCGCCTGAAACCGCGCCTGACGCCATACGCCATTGCCACAGTGACCAGCAATTCGGTCATCAGCAACAGCAAAGCGCGCCGCGAACTTGGCTATTCACCGCGCCCGCTCAACATGACCATTCAGGATACCGTGCAATGGTTCTGTGAACACCTCGGTTTCAAGCAAACCCAATAAAAGAAATACCGCTACAGATTCTGTAAGAAAAAGTCGCAAATGCGCTGTTCCATATAAACCCGATCGGCTAATTTGCGCGGCGAATGGCGTTCATCGGGGAAGAGCAGCAGGTCATAATTCTTGCGCGCCGCAATCAAGGCGTTGATCAAGCGCGCTGTGTGGCGAAAGTGCACATTCTCATCGATCAAACCATGCACCAGCATCAATTTCCCGGTCATGTTTTTTACATGACTCATCACACTGCTATTTTGGTAGCCTTCCGGGTTGCGCTGGGGTAAACCCATATAGCGTTCGGTATAGTGCGTGTCATACCCATCCCAAGCCGTCACTGGCGCGCCGGCAACCGCCGCTCGAAACGTCTCAGGCGCCCGCGCCAGGCACATGGCCGCCATATAACCGCCATAGCTCCAGCCATAAATTCCCACCCGCTGCGCATCCGCCAGGCCTTGTTCCACCAACCAACGCACGCCATCCACCTGGTCTTCCACTTCGTATTGCCCCATATCGCCCTGGATCGCGCCCTCAAACAACAGGCCACGCCGGGCGCTGCCGCGATTATCGAGGGCAAAGACCAGGAAGCCAAGACTGGCCAGGTATTGAGCGCGCATCCGCACGGTGTAGCCCCAACTGTTGGCAACCTGCTGCGAGCCAGGCCCGCCATAAATATGCACCACGGTCGGGAACGGCCCCTCGCCAAAGCTTGCCGGCGGGCGATAGACCATGCCATATAACATATCGCCATGACGATTCTTCAGGCTGACCAGCTCTGGAACCGGCAGCGAAAAAATCTCAAGGCGCGGATCTAGCGGCTCGAAGATTGTCGCCAGAAGTTCTCCGTCTTTCAACGAACGCAACGTCACCGCGGGAGGCTTATCCAGGGCGTGACGCGTATCCAAGAAGGTCTGGCAAGTATGGTCGATGACCACCTGGTGCATGCCTGGCTCTTGCGTCAGGCGCTGCGGGCGACCTCCGCTGAAGGTGATGACATACAGGTGAGATTCTAACGGGCTTTCCAGGGTGGCGGTGAAATATACCCGTTCATTTTTCTCGTCAACCCCAACCAAAGCATCTACCATCCACTCGCCGCTCGTCAACGGGCGCAGCACATTGCCGCCAGCATCCAGCAAATACAGGTGGCGGTAACCGGTGCGCTCAGAAGCCCAGATCAACAAGCCGCTCTGTTCCTCATAAGGCTGCTGCAGCGGGCGAAAAATATCGTGCAGGTTAATCCAGATTGGGCTGGTCTCGCGCAAGAGCAACTGCCCCTGGCCGGTTTGCAGATCAAAAACCATCAAATCCAACTGGGTTTGCTGGCGGTTTTGAATTTGCGCAGCCAGGCGCCCATCCGGCAGCCAGTGGACACGCGCCAGATAAATATCTTCGTCTTTCCCCAAATCCATCCAAACCGGCTCGCCGCCTTCGATTGAGATAACCCCCAAGCGAACTTTGGCATTGGGCTGCCCGGCAAATGGATAGCGGTGATCTTCTTGGGCCGCCTCGCCCAGGGCGTCTTTACCCTGGTGTAAAATGCGATAAACCGGGATATGGCTCTCATCCACTTCGGTGAAAGCCAACCAGCGGCTATTTGGCGACCACCAGGCGCCTTCACGCCGGTGCATCTCTTCCTGGGCGATATACTCCGCCAGGCCATGGGTCTTCCCCGCTTCGCGCGCCCCAAAGGTCAATTGGCGAGGCTGCCCACCTGCGACTGGCAGGAGATGCAATTCGGCGTCTTGTACATACGACACCCATTGACCATCGGGCGAAAAACGAGCCTCTAAGATCGGTTGTCCGGGGGTTGCTTGCACCAGGCAGCGCCAGGGCTGAAAAGGTTCATCGCAGATATATAACGCCCCTTGCAGCGGGATCAAAATGCGCTGCCCGTGCTTAGCCCAGGCGTATTTCGTCACCCCGGTTTCCATCTGGCGCATTCGCTCGCGCAGTAATGCCTCTTCCAAGGAAACATTTTCTTCTGTCACCCCTGGAAGGTCTGGCGCGGCGAAAATCTTGAGTTCGCCGGTCTGCAGGTTATATCCAAACAATTTACGGGTCAGGTTGCCTTCCGGGCTGTATAAAAAGGTCGCCAGGCGATCATCTGGGCTGAATGCCAGGTCGCCCGGAATGGCCATGCCGGGTAAGGGAATTTTGGCGACTTCTTCAAGAGAGATGGGGGATTTGATTGGGTTGGCTGGTAAGTTGGGGGAAGGCTGATCCTGGCTCATCGAAATGCTCCAAAGCGGTGGTCTTGGTAGAGCACGGCGGCGCCGTACTTGTCCATTCCATTCTACCATGTTACACTAAGGCCGATGATCCTGGTCACTGGCGGCACTGGCTTTATTGGTAAAGCGCTTATTCGCAACCTGGTTGAGTCGGGTTATGAAGTGCGCACTTTGATACGCCCGTCTGCAAAATCACCCGGCTTGCCGCGCGGCGTGGCTGTGGACGTGGCGGTCAGCAGCCTGAATGACAGCCGCGGCTTACGCGCCGCCATGGTCGGCGTGGACACCGTTTTTCACCTTGCCAGCGGCGAATTCTTCGGCCCGCGCGCCAACCTGATGCAGATCGATATTTTAGGCACGCGCGCCGTGGTGGATGCCGCCCGCGATGCGGGTGCAAAACGTATTTTTTACCTGAGCCACCTGGGCGCAGACCGCGCTTCCGCCTACCGGGCTTTAAAAACAAAAGGCATCACGGAGGAATTCATCCGCCGCAGCGGGTTGGAATACACCATTATCCGGTCAGCCATCGTTTACGGCGAGGGAGATCACTTCACGACTGGCCTTTTGCGAATCCTGAAACTCTCCCCGGGCCTCTTCCTGATGCCTGGCGATGGGCGCATGCAGCTGCAGCCGTTGTGGGTCGAAGACCTAGTCACCTGCCTGACATGGTCAATAGAAGACCCTGAAACCAACCAACGCACCATCGAGATTGGCGGGCCGGAATACCTGTCTTTGAACCAAATTGTTGAAATCATCATGCAAAAGACCGGCATTACGCGTTGGATCACCCCCATCCCAGCCGTCTACCTGCGCGGCCTGACAATCCTTCTGGAATCGATCATCCCCAACCTGCCCGTATCGATCTATTGGCTAGATTACCTGGCCGTCAACCGCACCACAGCCCTGGATACCATGCCGCGGGTTTTCAATCTCATGCCAGGGCGGTTCTCGCACCACCTCGATCATCTCCAACCTGCCGTCCGGCAACGCAGATTACAACAATCCGCGTAAAATCCAGCTAATCGAGCAATCAAATGACAAGCAGCCTTTCGCCACGATTTCAACTGCATATCCTGGAAACCCCCGCTGAGATGAACGAAGTGGAAGATTTGCAGCGCCTGGTGTGGCCTGGCGATGAAACCGATTTGGTGCCCGGGCATTTGCTGGTGACCTCCGCCCATAACGGCGGTCTGGTAATTGGCGCTTATGACCTCGAAAGCAGTCACGCAGGTCGTCCACGCGGCGAGTTGGTGGGCTTTACTTTTACATTTCCTGGGGTAATTGAAACGCCGCAAGGTTGGCGTTTGAAACACTGTTCGCACATGCTGGGGGTCAGGCCTGACTACCGCAACCACGGCCTGGGATTTGCGTTGAAGCGCGCCCAATGGCAAATGGTGCGCCGCCAGGGTATCGATCTGATCACCTGGACTTACGACCCCCTGCTCAGCCGCAACGCGCACCTGAACATTCAGCGCCTCGGCGCAGTATGTAACACCTATATGCGCGAGGCGTATGGCGAAATGCGTGACAATATCAACACCGGCCTGCCCTCCGACCGTTTCCAGGTGGATTGGTGGGTCAATACCAGGAGAGTCGCCTCACGCCTGAGTAAACGCCCACGCCCTCGACTCGACCTGGCGCATTTTCTCGCGGCCGAGACGCCAATCCTGAACCCTACCTGGATCGACGAAAATAACCTGCCCCGCCCAACGCCAGAAGCGCAAATTCAGCAGCGCACTCTTGACCCACACAACATGCCGCTGGCGCTGGTTGAAATTCCCTCCGATATTGACGCCCTGAAAGCTGCCGACCATGACCTGGCTCTAGAATGGCGCTTGCACACGCGTTCCTTGTTCCAGGAATTGTTCAGCGCCGGTTACCTGGTGACCGATTTTATCTACCTGCCTGCGACCCACCCGCGCAGTTTTTACGCCCTCAGCCACGGCGACAGCGAACTTCAGGCGATCGCCAAAGATGAATGATTAACTTTTGATCCACACGGAGAAACTCATCATGAAAATCAAACAAATCGACCTCAAACATTTGCGCATGACCCTGCGTACGCCATTTGAAACCTCATTTGGGAGAATCAACACGCGCGACTGCATCTTGATCGAAGCTCACAGCGCTGATGGGCTGGTTGGCTATGGCGAGTGCGTCGCAGACCGCGACCCGGGCTACTCGTATGAGACCGCCGCCACCGCCTGGCATATCATCAGCGAATTCCTGGCGCCGGCGATTCTGGATCAAGAACTAAAAACGCCCCAAGCGCTGGGCAGTTATTTGAACTTCGTGCGCGGCAACCCCATGGCAAAGGCCGGGTTGGAAATGGCGCTGTGGGACTTACATGGCAAACAGCGGGGAAAGTCGCTCAAGCAATTATTGGGCGGCGTGCGTGATAAAGTCGAGGTCGGCGTATCGATTGGTTTGCAAGCTTCTCCGGCTGCGCTGGTCGAAACGGTTCAGGGATACCTTTCGCAAGGCTACACCCGCATCAAGATCAAAATCAAGCCCGGCCGTGATACCGGCGATACAGAGGCGGTGCGCCAGACCTTCCCCAACTTGCGTTTGCAAGTCGATGCCAATTCGGCCTACACACTGGAAAACGCCAGCGCCTTACTGCCTTTGGACGATCTCAACCTGCTGCTAATCGAACAACCCCTGGCTGAAGACGACATGTGGGATCACAGCCGCTTGCAAAAAGATTTTCGCACGCCGCTGTGCTTGGATGAAAGCATCCTTTCAGAACGCCACGCCCGGCAAGCGCTTGAAATGCAAGCCTGTCGCATCATTAATATCAAAGCCGGGCGGGTTGGCGGCTTGAGCCAGGCGCTTGCAATCCACAATCTGTGCTATGATTTAAATGTCCCGGTTTGGTGCGGCGGCATGCTGGAAACGGGCGTCGGCCGGGCTGCCAACCTGGCCCTGGCCTCCTTGCCCGGTTTTTGCCTGCCCGGCGATATTTCTGCTTCCGACCGTTATTACGCCGAGGATATTACTGAGCAGCGCTTTACCCTCAACCCAGACAGCACCATCGATGTACCTGACCAGCCCGGCCTGGGTGTGACCATCGACGCCGAGGCCTTGCAAAAAGCCACCATCAACCAGAGTACAATCAGACCATAGAAAATCTACGGATTCCTTTTGCTCGTATGATCACCCGTTTTTGCTAATTCATGCTTTAGAAAAAATCCGATGGAGGATGAATGCATATTTACGATATTTCCCTGACAATTTCGGAGCAACTGCCCGTTTGGCCTGGCGACCCGCCGATCCGCCTCCAACGCCTGCAGAAGATGGAAGAGGGAGATTCTTGTAATGTCACCCATCTGAATATGGGAGCGCATGTGGGTACGCATGTCGACGCTCCATTTCACTTTTTGGGAGGCGACAGCGCCACCGTCGAAAGTCTGCCGCTCAATCTGTTAACCGGCAGGGTATATGTCGCTCAGTTCCCTGATGACGTGAGCCAAATCGACGCTGCGATCTTACAAGCCGCCAACATTCCCCCACGCACCCGCCGCCTGCTATTCAAAACGCGCAATTCAGCGTACTGGGAAAACCAGACGCCTGAATTTATGACCGATTTCGTGGCGCTGACACCCGATGGGGCAGAATTTCTCATCCATCGCGGCATTCGCCTGGTGGGCGTCGATTACCTGTCTGTAGCGCCCTTCGCAGACGGTACCCCAACTCACCAGGCGCTGCTTCAGGCCGGGGTCATTATTTTAGAAGGTCTGAATTTGTCGCAGGTAACTCCGGGCCGCTACAGCTTATACTGCCTACCGCTCAAGATCGATGGCGCAGACGGCGCGCCGGCGCGCGCCATCCTGATTGGCGTATAACTAAGCGCCTGTTTGGGGTTCATCATGATTTAGGGGCTTTGCCTGTTCCCAATCCCAGGTTACACCTTGAATCGGCAGGGCGTAACCTCCATCCACAATGATGACCTGACCGCAAATCATCACGGCCTCCGGCGAACACAAGAAAGCCGCTACCCCAGCGATATCTTGAGGGGTGACCAGCCGCCCAGCCGGGGTGAGCGAAGCTGCCCGCTCGATCAGGTGATCATCCTGGCGCAATGCATCAAAGTGCTTGAGCGCCTCGGTCAAAGCCATACCCGGTGAAATGGCGTTCACAACAATCTTTTTGGGCGCCAATTCAACCGCAAGATATCGAGTGACCGCCTCCAGAGCCGCTTTGCTGGCGCCTACCACCACATAATCAGGCAGCACTCGTGTAGAACCTTGCGACGAAATGCTCACAATCGCCCCACCGCCGCGCCGTTCCATCAACGGCGCCGCTCGCTGCGCAGCGAAAAGCAGCGATCGGGCGTTGATGTTCATTGTCCAATCCCAGCCCTTCGGCCGTTGCGCCATCACCGGGCGGTTATAACCCGAAGCCGCATTGCAAATCAAGAAATCCAGCCCGCCAGCCAGGGCCTGGACCTGGTCGAACAGGCGCTCAATCTCGTCAATTTTCCCGATATCTGCCTTCACCAGCCAGGCCTGCCGCCCCAGGGCGTGTATCTCATCCACAGTTGCCTGAGCAGAAGCCCGGTTGCGGAAGAAGTTTACGAACACATCTGCCCCCAGGCTGGCAAAATGCAAAGCAATAGCCTTGCCAATGCCGCGCCCAGAACCAGTAACCAGAGCGATCTTACCTTTGAAATCCATCGCGCAATCTAACCCAGCAATTCGGCTAATTCTTGCGCAGAATACGGCTTGAGCGCCACATCTCTCACGCCGATCTGCAAATAAGCGGTCACGGCCTCGACTTTTGGTGCAGCGGAAACCACCAGCGTTTTGCGAGCCACTCCTGCGCTTTGTAAGGCCTCCAAAACATGAAGCGTTGCAGCGCCTCTCAAGGCATCATCGACCAGGATGCGATCAAAGTCGAGATAGCGCTGCGCATCTCCGGCAAGCAAATCAAAAGCGGCTCGCCTCTCAACCGTCTTCCCTGCCGCAGACAGAAGATCAGAAACAAAGCCCGCCCAGGCGTCATCATCATCAATCAATAAAATCCTGTCCGGCGTAAATTCAAAACCGGCCTCTTCAACCGCCCATGGGTTCGCCGGCAGTAAGATGGTCACCTTGGTTCCCTGGCCAGGTTCGCTTTCCATAAAAATCTGCCCGTCAAGCTGAGAAATCACATGCAGGCATGCCGGCAGCCCCAGGCCGTGGTGCACGCTGCCTGGCTGGGCAGTTTTCGTGGTGAAGAAGGCTGTCCAAACCTTCTCCTGGTTTTCTGGGGCAATTCCCTCTCCATTATCTTCCAGGCGCATAACAACATAACCGCTCGCTTCTGCCGGTAAAATTTCGACAGAAATTTTGCTTGCCCCGGCCTCCAGAGAATTTTGCAGCAAATTTCCAAAGGCGCGCACCAGTTGCGTGCTATCGCCCAAAGCAAAGGTTACTTCTTTTTCAATCGTAATCGAGAAGCATTCGATAGGCGTCTGCCGCTCGTGGGCAGCTACCTGCCACAGGTCTGCCAGCAACACCGGGCGCGGATTTTGATCGCGCGTCGCCCCCAACAAGTTCTCCTTGATTTCCATAATCTGGTTGGCGCTGTGAGAAATCATGTTCAAGTCATCCAGCAACGACTCAAGCACATCCAGCTCTTGGCTGCCTTTCAGCGTTTCAGCCTGCAGATCGTTTTGCATGCGCGCCGCCGCTGTGGTGATCGGCAAGGCTTTATTGCCCACCCAATGCACCGCCTCAGTCGTGGCCATCGCCAGGGCTTCGTAGGTTTTTGTGCGCAATAACTCAGCATGGGCGCGTTTGAGCTCGCTGAGCAGTTGTGCGTTGCGAATGGCAATCGCCAATTGGTCGGCCATGGTTTGCAGAGTGGTAATATCATCTTTGCTGAAGGCGCGCTCTTCGATGCTCTGCACGGTCAAGGCACCCAAGATCATATTGCCGACCACCAGCGGCAAAGCCATTTCGGAACGTGTGTACGGCAGATGGGGGTTTTTGAAATGCACCGCCTCAGCCCCCACATCCAGAGCGATGCGCGCTTCTCGCAAGTAACTCGCTGCCCCAATCATCGATTGCCCCCCCACCGGCAATTGATGCCCTTCTGCCAGCAACGCTCTACCTGCCTCACCGCGCCCGGCGCGCAAAACGGCCTGGTCGCCCTTTTCGTTGATCAAAAAGATTCCGGCATAATAAAAGCCATAGGCGTCGCAGATCACATCTACCATCGAAGGCAATAATTGCTCCAGGTCTAAAATCGAAGTTACCTGGCGACCGACCTCATGCGCCGCCTGCAACAGACGCGCCTGGCGTTCCATCTGGCGCAGCAAAGATTGATTTTGGCGATGCAACGTGGCGTTCATAATTGCCGCTGCCAGTTGGTCGGCCATCGATTGCAAAACGGCGCTATCTTCCTGGGTAAAGGCGGCCTCTTCTACACTCTGAACGCTCAGCGCGCCAATCGGTTGGTTGCCGAAGATAAGCGGCAGCGCCATCTCAGAACGGGTGTACGGCAGATGAGGGTTCTGAAAATGCACTGCCTCTTCACCAATATCAAGGGCGATGCGGGCGCGCTGCTCGGCGATGCAAGCGCCAATCATCGAATTGCCGCCGACCTTCAGGCGATGCCCGTCTGCTAACATGATCAAACCGGCCGACCCGCGACCAGCCCGCAAAACCGCCCATTCGTCCGTGGGGTCGAGCAGAAAGACGCCAGCGTAGTAAAAACCAAACGCTTCACAGATTGTATCGACCGTTTTTTGCATGAGCCGCTCTGGGTCAAGCACGGTCACCACCGACCTGGCAACCTGGGCGGCTGTATCTAGCAGAATGATGCGCCGTTCATCCGAAGTGTGTTTGGGAAGCGTCATGTTAGCCTGTCCTTTGCAAAATTTGATTGACCAATTCCACCAACCCTTGCTCGCGGCCTTTCACCAGGTACCCTTGCGCGCCGCTGGCGACCGCTTGCCTGGCGCGTCCCACATCATCATAAGCGCTCAACATCACCACCGGCAACTCCGGGCTGCGCGCCATCAAGCGGCTGAGCAATTCCAGGCCAGCGCCAGACGTATCGCCAGGCTGCAAACCGGGCATGTTGATATCCAAAATGGCAAAGCCAAAAGGAGCCGCGCTTTCTTGAGCGCTTTCGAAAAGCGCCCACGCCTCCGGGCAGCTGGCAGCAGTTTCAACTTCGAAACCCGCCCGCAGCAAGGTCTTTTGCATGCTGCGCCGCACCAGGTCTTCATCATCAGCCAACAAAATTTTTATTGGGTCAGGCATGGTGGTCACTCTCCTCCTAGCCGAATCGATTCATCAAATTGTATCCGAAAAGTTTTCCCAGGCAAGGCCAACTCGGGGCGCTTTAGCCTGCAACCTGGGCGATGGGAAGCACCACAAAGAAGGTTGCCCCATCGCCAGGTTGGCTTTGTACCCAAATATTGCCGCCCGCCTGGCGCACAATCTCCATGCAAGAGAACAAGCCCAATCCCGTGCCGCCGCGCCCCGCTTTGGTGGTAAAAAATGACACCCAAATTTTATCCAACATGTCGGGTGGAATTCCTGGGCCGTTATCTTTGACCTGGATTTGGACAAAGTCTGGATCCCGCGCCGGGAAAGCAGATACCCAAATCGTTGGGTCAGGCCTTCCCTCCAGTGCTTCCCAGGCATTCTTGAGCAGGTTATTGAAAACATTGCCCATCTGCCGGGCGTCTGCATACACCGGCGGCAGGTTGGGAGCAAAATCGGTTTGCACCACCCCAGGCGGCCAGGCCATCCCAGTAACGACTTCTTGCAGGAAAGGCTCTAAGTACAGAAGGTCAGGATGCGCCAGGCGCGCCGGTCCGATCATGTCTTCTTTGATGGAAAGAATCACATCTGCACTGCGAGAGATAATATCCAGGTCTTCCAGGATCGAGCCAAGCCCACCAAAAGACTGGAGTTGGCGTTCAGATAAAGACGCCAGCCGCGTGGCGCGTTTCTTCAGATCAAGCCCTTGCGCCTGGACTTCCTGCAAGGCAGCCTGCCATATTCTCCAGTATGGAGCGGCGGTTCGCTGATCGTCCGGCAGTTCCAGCAACGCTTCAACCACGGCAATCAGGTCGACGATATCTTCACGCACCCGCTCAGCCGCCGGCATGACCGGCGCGGCTTTGTTGCCCACCCAGTGGATGGCTTCGCCAGCCGCAGTAGCAATTGCTTCAAAGGTTGTCTGGCGCAACAACTCACGATTAGCCGCATCCAAATCTTCTAAAAGCTGCGCGTTCTGAATGGCGATTGCAACCTGGTCTGCCAACACCTGCAAAGCTGTCAGGTCATCTTCGCTAAATGCGTTCAGCTGCTGGCTTTGCACCGTCAGAGCGCCCAAGACATGCTCTTTGACAATCAGGGGCAAAGAGACCTCGGATCGGGTTTCGAACAGCAAAGGATTGCGGAAACGCCCTGGCTCCTGGTCGACATCCAGCGCGATATGCGCTTTGCGATCGACAACCGCTCGCCCGACCATGGAATGACTATTGATCGGTAAGCGGAAATCGTTTTTCAACATCGCTGCTCCGGCAGCGCCGCGCCCTGCTTTCAACACCAACCACTGTCGAGCGTCATCAATGAAGAAAATGCCAGCGTAATAAAACTCGTACTCTTCACAAATGATATCGACCGTTGTACGCAATAAGGCCTGCAGGTCGAGAATCGAGGCAATATTATGAACCACCCGGGCTGCGCCTTCCAGCAAGCGCTGGCGCCGCTGAAGTTCGGCGATAATGACCTGGTTATGCTCATGCAGAAACTGGTTGCGATCAGCAATTTTGCTGAGTTCGCGGACTTTCGTCTCCAAGCGTTCCACAATTTCAGCCTGAAACAGCTGCACATAACGGGCAGAATCCGGTAGCGTTTCTCGCTTGCCTTGTAGATAGGCTCGGATTTGCTCTTCGAAGGTGTCGATCACGATCGGCTTGGTGAGGAAACCCCAAAAGCCTGCTGCCAATGCTCGCTCGCGCGCCCCAGGGGAGGTATCGGCGGTCAGCGCTACCAAAGGGGTATCTGGCAATAAAGAACGCAAGCGGGCGGCAATTTCTCGCCCGCTCAGGTCTGGCAAATTAATATCTAACAGAATCAAATCGGGATGGGTGTCCAACGCCAATTCGATGCCGCTCAGGGCATCTTTAGCTTCCAACACCACAAAAGCATGCGAAAGCAAGCGCTGCACCAACAAACGCGACTCAAGTGTGTCTTCCACATACAGAACCTTGGGTAAGGTTTTCGGGTCGATCGGAACTGAACTCATTACCATACGCCAGACCAGGGGCTTACCTGGAACAATTCGCAGCGACAGTCGCCAACAAGCGCTACCTGCGAACACCGGTAAGCAGGAGATTTCTCAACAATGAATAGATTATACAGGAGGATTTCAATATTCACAAAAAAACCTGGCAAGCCCAAGACCCAAAGATCTTTGCTTGCCAGGTTTTATGCGAAGGTTTTCCAGGCCCATTCGCTCGAGCAGATGGCAATCGATCTGCTATTCGACAAAAATCTCTACGTGTTCTCCGTCTTCTTCGTCGATCACATCGATCAATTTACCTTCAACACCCATTCGCAGCATTTCGCTGACCTGCTCCAAATCCACATCATTGTCGGGAGCATAGCGCGCCCCGATTTTCAAGCCCCAATCCACCAGGCCAATCGGCAGTGTGATGCTGGTTTTACTCTTACCGGTGGCCAGATCGGTAATCCGCACCTTGAACCAACGCGGGCCATTCGAGACCTGTCGGGGCGGGCGTTCTACAGGCGCCGCTCGTTCGACTTCCGGCGCCGTATCAACCACGGGCGGTTTGGGCGCTGCGGGCTGGCGTTCACTGGTCAAGGCCGAAAGCAGGGCTACCCCTTCACTGGCTAAGATTTTTCCTTCTTCCACCATGCGCAAGATCTTCATGCGCTCATCTTCAAAAGATGCGTTATCCATCATTTCACACACTCCTGCAAAGCCGTATTTGTTTTCCTTATTTTATTATACACATAATATCAAGAATGTCAATATCTATTTTAAATTTTATGATATTAGCTTCACGATTAAATAATAAGCGGCGGGGTTTGTGCGAAAAAACCCACACAACCCCGCCGCTTCACGGTTTCAGGCTTGCGAATTTACTTGAAAGGCAGTGCTGCGACCACCGCCGGCAAAGACGCCTGCTCCGTCTCGCCCACCCACAAGTTGGCGCCCGTCTGGTGATGCGGGCGTTTCACGATTGCCAGGGCAATATCGCCAAAGCGCGGCGAGCGCCCAGAAGATGTAATTACTCCGACCTGCCGCCCTTCCACCCACAACGGCGTTCCAGCTGGCGCAGCAGCAGCCAACTTCACCCCGCACAACTGCTGAGTAACTTTATCGTAATTCGTTTGGCGGGCGATCACCTCTTGCCCAGTGTAGCAGCCTTTACTGTACGATATTGCCGTCGCCAGCCCGGTCTCCAGAGGAGTATATTTCTCGGTCAATCCATGCTCTGCGGTTGGCTGACCGGCTTCGATATTCAAAAGCTGGTATAAGGGCTCATCCAAAGCAATCATGCCGCTTTGTTCCAGAATCTGCGTGATGGATGAAAAACTCGCTGCAGGGAAAAGCAGGCGATAGCCCAGTCCCAGCCTGCCAGCAGTACGCCACAGGCGCACAGTCTCGTCAGCAAGCTGTTGAACCACCAGAGCCTCTTCTGAACCGGGTAGTTCGATCCCCAGCCGCTTTAAAAGGGTGTCCACCTGGCCCCCCAAGAGCTCAACTTGGGCGAACGAGGCGCTGACGTCTTCCAGCAAGACTTTATCCATGAAGAAGATGCGACTCTGCAAGAAAGCCAGGGTGGCTGCGCTGCGACCAGGCAGCGACGCTACCCTCAGGGCATCATCATCAACAAGAAACACATAAAAAACATCCAGGATGCGAGCAGTAGGCGAAGTAAGCACATTCAACTGCGTTTGACCTGGCAACAGGGCTTTCAAATTATTGGTGGTCTGGCGCTGGAGAAAGTCTTTCCGGTCTGCCCCGGAGACATAGAAAAAACCGCTTTGCGGTATCAGGTAAAACCCGGCTTGGTCGATGGCGAACTGATAGGCGTCCATTTTCACTTAAAAAAGATGTGTGCTGTGGGATACACAGCACACACGCTATCGTAAGAACTTAAACAGCAACCGGCATCGGCGTACCGCCATTTTTAGGAGAAGGCGGCGGAAAGATACCTTCGAACTCGTCACGAGTAATCGTTTCAACTTCCAGCAAGCGTTGAGCAACCGCGTCCAAACGGTCACGGTAGTCTGTGAGGATCTGGCGAGCGTGGTTATAGGCCTCGTTTACGAGCCGGCGCACCTCACTGTCGATCTCTTGAGCAACCGATTCAGAGTAGTCTCGCTGTTCGGAAATTTCGCGTCCCAGAAAGATCAGTTCTTCCTTCTGCCCAAACACCATTGGGCCAAGCTGGTCGCTCATTCCCAGGCGAGTGACCATGGCGCGCGCCATGCGGGTCACGCGCTCGAGATCGTTGGAGGCGCCGGAGGTAATGTCATCAAAGACAATTTCTTCAGCCGCTCGACCACCCAGCAAACCGACCATATCGGCCAGAAGCTTTTTGCGCGCCATAAGCGTACGATCTTCCTCAGGTAGAGCCAGGGTGTAGCCACCCGCCATCCCACGCGCAATGATCGATACTTTATGCACCGGGTCAGCCTGCGGCAAGACATTCATGATCACGGCATGACCGGCTTCATGATAAGCCACAATGCGCTTCTCTTCTTCGCTGATCAAGCGACTCTTGCGCTCAGGACCAGCGATCACACGCTCGATGGCTTCTTCCAATTCCGGTTGGCCGATGGTTTTGAGGTTTCGCCGCGCAGCCAGGATGGCGCCTTCATTAACAAGGTTTTCCAGGTCTGCCCCAACAAAACCGGGGGTAGAACGAGCCAGCACAGCCAGGTCGACATCTGGGCCCAAAGGCTTGCCTTTGGTGTGTACTTTCAAGATGGCCTCGCGACCGCGCATATCAGGGCGATCCAAGACCACGCGTCGGTCAAAGCGGCCGGGGCGCATCAAGGCCGGGTCCAGGATATCGGGACGGTTGGTGGCCGCCATGATGATGACATTCGTATCGGTATCGAATCCATCCATCTCGACCAACATCTGGTTAAGGGTTTGTTCTCGCTCGTCGTGGCTGCCACCCAAACCAGCGCCGCGCTGCCGGCCAACCGCGTCGATCTCATCCACGAAAATTATACATGGCGAGTGACGCTTGGCCTGTTCGAACAGATCGCGCACGCGGCTGGCGCCAACGCCGACAAACATCTCGACGAATTCGGAGCCCGAAATGGAGAAGAAAGGCACGCCTGCCTCACCCGAAACCGCTTTGGCGAGCAAAGTCTTCCCAGTACCGGGGGGGCCAACCAATAAGACGCCCTTCGGGATGCGCGCCCCTAAGGAAATAAATTTCTCAGGTTCGCGCAAAAATTCCACCACTTCTTTCAACTCTTCTTTGGCTTCTTCAACCCCTGCCACATCCGAAAAGGTCACTGAAGGTTGATCGCCGGTGAACATGCGCGCTCGCGATTTTCCAAACGAGATGGCGGCGTTATTGCTGCCCTGGGCCTGGCGAAACACAAACCAGAAGACAGCAGCCAGGATGATGAAAGGCAGGATATATCCCAAAGCAGTGATCACACCCAACCAGGTGCTGGGCGGTTTGATCTCCAGTTTGATGTTTTTCGAGCTCAGTTGCTCGGTCGTCACTCCCAACGCTTTGAGCTGCTCGACCAACGAGGAAGATCCATCCATGTGTGAAAGCATTTCACCGCCATCCTTGAGGATGATGCGCAGGCGGTTATCGTCTTCTACAATGCGCTCGACTTCTCCCTTTTGAATCTGTTCAGCCACCTCATTAATCGCTAAGGTGCCTTGCGTGGTAGAGGACTGCTGAAAATTGACCACCAACAGGGTAATGATGGCAAGAAACAGCAGCAAATATACAATTGATGAACGGTTGCGAACTGGGTTCACAGTACCTCCAATTCAGATAAAATACCGCAGATTAGCAAAGGGGAATTATACCAACCATTCAACTGACTGGTAAGTATCCGTGGTAGAAAATGGAGATTTCTAACAACGTTCTAAGAATCCCCCTGCTTTCTCAAACACAGGCGCTCGTTAGAGATCCTCCCGATAGCGACCCAACACGAGGGCGTCCAAACGGCGTAAAATGCGCCTGGCGAGTGAACGGAACCGTGCATAGAGACGAAAACGAAATGGCAGCACCTGTCGCACACCCGGGAAAGGCCCCCCCCACTGCACCAACGCCGCGCCCCAGGTCAGGCCGGCGCCAAACCCCACAAAGACAACTTTGTCGCCCGCTTTCAAACGGCCGTTTTGAATGGCTTCGCAAGTAGCAATTGGAATGGATGCCGTTGAAGTATTGCCATAACGCTCCAAATTGATCACACAACGATCCATCGAAATTTTCAAAGAACGTAAGGAGGCTTCGATAATGCGCTGGTTAGCCTGGTGTGGCACGATGAGATCGATATCTTGCAAGGTGAGGTTGGCAGCCTGGACTACTTGCTCGGTAGCCTGGGCCATGACGCGCGTGGCAAAACGAAAAACTTCACGCCCATTCATCTGGATATAGTGCAGGCGTTGTTTGACGGTTTCTTCGGAGGCTGGCAGCCGGCTGCCGCCAGCCGGTAAATTGAGCAAGTCTCCGCCCGAGCCATCCGAGCGCATGACAGCCGACAACACCCCACTGCGCTGCGGGCCGGCCTGCAGCACAAAGGCGCCAGCGCCGTCGCCGAACAAAACGCAGGTATTGCGATCAGTCCAATCCACCAGCCGCGAAAGTGTTTCGGCGCCAATCACCAACACATTCCGCACCGAGCCCGAACGAATCGCCTGGGCGCCCATATTAAGCGCAAAAATAAATCCGGTGCAGGCTGCCAATAAATCAAAAGCGCCCGCGTTAGTTGCCCCAATACGGTCTTGAACCAGGCAAGCAGTAGCCGGGAAAATATGCTCGGGAGAGGAGGTTGAACAAATGATCAAATTGAGATCGTTGGGATGCAGCCCGGCAACTTCCAAAGCGTTCAACGATGCCTGCACAGCCAGCGAGGCAGTGCTTTCTTCATCGCTGGCAATATGGCGCTGCTGTATCCCTGTGCGCGATTGGATCCACTCGTCGCTGGTATCGACCAGCTTCGCCAGGTCATCATTGGTCATCACCCGTTCGGGGACTGCCATACCCCATCCGGTGATATGCGCGTATGGGCTCATCAGATCGCCTGCCCGGATGAAAGTTCAAAGCTACTGAGAATGATGGTGGCGTTATGGCCGCCAAAACCGAAGGAATTTGACATAACATGTCGCGCTTTCAATTGGCGGGCAGCATTAGGGGTGTAATCCAAATCGCACTCCGGGTCAGGATTTTCATAATTGATTGTCGGAGGGATTACCTGGTTTTGCAACACCTTGACGCACAACAACGCTTCAACCGCCCCTGATGCGCCCAGCAAATGCCCGGTCATCGATTTGGTTGAAGAGATGGCTACCTGGTGAGCCCGGTCGCCAAAGACGGTTTTTATCGCTGCCGTCTCACTCTTGTCGTTCAAAGGTGTGCTGGTGCCATGTGCATTGATATAGTCAATCTGCCCGGCAGTCAGCCTGGCTTCGTCAAGGGCCATCTGCATACAGCGCGCCGCTCCGGCGCCATTCTCGGCTGGCGCAGAGATATGGTATGCATCGTTCGTCACGCCATAACCGCTCAGCTCTGCCAAAACCGCCGCGCCGCGCTGGGTCGCAGACTCGAGACTTTCCAACACCAACACCGCCGCGCCTTCGCCCATAACAAATCCATCGCGCTGCAAATCAAACGGTCGCGAAGCACGCTGCGGATCGCCGCTGTAAGCAGACAGCGCCCCCATCACGCTCAGGCCAGCCATCGCAATCGGCACAATCGCCGCCTCGCTGCCGCCAGCCAACATGATATCGGCATGTCCACGACGAATGATCTCAGCGGCTTCACCCACTGCGTTGGTGCCAGTTGCGCAGGCGGTGACGACCGCCAGGTTTGGCCCCCGCACACCCAGGTGAATGGCAATCGTCCCTGCTCCGGTATCGGGCAACATCATGGGCACCAAAAAAGGGCTGACCCGCATCGGCCCTCGCTCAGTGAAAACCTGCATTTGCTCGAACAGCGTACTCAATCCCCCAATCCCCGTCCCAATCACCACGCCTATCCGATCTCGGTTGGCATCACCAATCACCAGCCCAGAATCGTACACCGCCTGCATGGCGGCAGCCAGGCCGAATTGCGTGAATCGATCCATGCGCCGCGCCTCACGGCTGCCAAAAAGCGCCTGCCCATCGAAATCTTTCACCTGAGCAGCAAAACGGGTTTTATATTGGCTGGCGTCATAATGTGTAATCCAGTCGACGCCAGAATGTCCCCTCAGGGCATTCTGCCAGGTGGTTGGCGCGTCATTACCAAGCGGGCTAACGCAACCTAACCCGGTCACCACGACTCGTTTACGCATACTCACCTCCAGAATGGGTTTCACTCATCAACGGCTATAACACCTCCAAATGAAAATGGAGGCGAATCGAGGGTGGCACAATGGATTGGCTAATCAAAATCTCAGGAGAGTAAGGCGACTTCGCGGATCACATTTTTGATCTGTCGCAAGTGCAACCGGTCGTGGCTGGCGATAATGCCCACCATTTCCACCAGGTGGGTGGGGCCAAAAATGGCGTGTCGAAATGGGCGTTGCCAATCGTCGGGCTTCAAAGATTCCAGGATATCCAACAGTTTCATACGCGTCCGCATAAAAAGGTGCAGCGCCTGCGCGCCATCTTGCTGGATGTAGTTGCGCTGTTCCGCCCATGGATCCGTGTCTTGCCCGGGCAAAAAGGGGTAATCTTCCTCAATAACCTTGTGCAGGCGCGGCAGGTTAACTTCCTGCTCGACATCCCTGAAATGGCAGAGCAGCTCAGTAAAACACCATTCGTCCGATTGGGGGCGCAAGCGCCATAAGCTGGTTGGCGTAGTCTGGGAAAGGCTTTGCAAAGCTGCTGGTGTGGCGCGCAAAATAGCTAAAATAGCCGCCGGCGTCAGGTAGTTGGGTTTTGAGTCGCTTTGTAGCCACTGATCCAGCCAGGGCAGGATGTCTTCCAGTTGCCCACTCTGGGCAGGCGCTTTCAAATTATCTAAACCGGGCAATTTTTGCGGGGAGTGTCCGCTCAACCAAAAAGTCGCCAGCCCAACCCGATTGGCTGAGGCGATGTCCAAATTGAAATCATCCCCCACCATCACCACCTGACCTTCAGGCCATCCCATCTGAGCCAGCATCTCAGTAAAATAGGCCGGATCCGGTTTGGCAAAATGGAAGCTTTCATAGCCGGGCACCAGTTCGAAGGGATATTTTTCAACCGGTAAGTTAGCCCATTCCAGGCGCTGAAGGATAGCTGTTTTGGGAAAAAGGGGATTGGTAGCAATCGCCACTCTGTAGCCTCGTCGAAAGGCCTCTTCCACCAGTGCCACAGCGTGTGGGCGTGGACGGGTAAGCGAGCGCAGAGAAGGGAAAACCGTTTCGTAGAACTGGGCGGCGATCTGGTGAAAATGTTCCGCATCTACCGGTAATTTGGCAAAGAATTTTTCCTCAAACACATCTTTCAATGTGCAATCCGGTCGGCGGTTGACCGTCATATGCCGGGTACCCAATAGCAAAGCGTCGATAAACTGCTGAGGATCGACCTCGTTGGCAACATGGCGACCAAAAGCGCTCAGATAACCTGGCACAAAGGTATCCATATTGTTCTCTAACAGTGTGTCATCCAGATCCAACAGCAGTGTAATGCTCACGATGAGTCTCCTAAGAAAATGGGCGGCAGTTGGTGACACTCGCCGCAGCCAATGTGAGGGTCGAAATCGCGCCCTTTCGATCGCTCACAAGCCGTGCGAATCTCTACCTGGCGCTTAATAAACGGGAAAGGCCGCGTCAGGCGCGGTTCTAATACCATGTGCGGGCAGGCGTTTGCCATCAAGATCGCCGGAACCGGGCAAGTCTTGCAAAGCTCGGCAGACCACAATAAAGCCGGGCGCGCGCTCTGCAACAACCGGCATTCTTCTTGGTTGCGGCCGCGGTAATAATCCCCATAGAAATACCGGCATTCCTTACCGGCTGGCGTTTTCATCGTTAGATTCAGGAAATCCGTTGCCCGAGTCGCATTAAACTCGAGTGATGTAACTACCATCAGTGGTATTGACGCGGATGACATCCCCAACCGCGACAAAACCAGGCACCTGCACATGCAAACCGGTTTCGGTAGTTACCCGCTTGGTGACCCCAGTAGCTGTATCGCCGCGCACCGACGCCATTGCCTCAGTAACTTTTAGATCCACGGTAAGAGGCAGTTCGATATCCAACGCCTCACCTTCGTAGAAGGTCAGTTTACATTCCATACCTTCGAGCAACATTTGCGACTGATCGCCAACCAGGCTTTCGGAAATCGCCGGCTGCTCGTAAGTATCCATATCCATAAAATAGTAAAACTGGCCATCGAAGTATAAAAACTGAACGGTGTGGTAATCGAGCCGCACATCCTGCACCCGATCGCCCGACGTAAAGGTCATATCGAGATTGGTGCCAGAACGTAAATTCTTGGCCCTAATGCGAATGGTGGCATTACCGCGTCCAGGTTTGTGATGCGAATATTCCAGCACCCGGTACAGGTTTTTATCCATTTCAAAGGTTACGCCTTTGCGTAAGTTATTAACGTCGATCATACTTTCCTCACTAAACAATTTTATTGGATTATTTATAATGGAATCTCATCCATCACGATCTTTCAGGCAGCTTCCTGTGAATAACTTTGAGATTATAGCCTGTTGACAAAGGCGTGACAAGGGCTAAGTGTGGTAAACTTAATTGATATTCAGTCTCAGGAGAAGGACACAATGAGCCGAGAAATGCCGCGGGTGGTTTATATCGAAGATGAACCTGAAATGATCGATTTGGTTAAGATCATTCTCTCTCGCAAGCACTACGAAGTAATTGGAGCTTCGGGCGGCCGGGAAGGGTTAGACACCGTCCGGCGTGTTTCTCCGGATATCATATTATTGGATTTAATGATGCCCGATATAGATGGTTGGGAAGTTTACCAACAGCTAAAAGCTGATGAGGCTACCCGAGCAATCCCGGTAATTGTGGTCACGGCAAAGGCTCAGAATATCGACAAAGTCCTGGGGTTGCATATTGCCAAAGTGGACGACTACATCGCCAAGCCATTCACACCGAAAGAATTGTTGGATAGCCTGGAAAAAATTCTAGAGAAGCAAGCATAGAGCCAATGCAGCAAGTTGTAATCGAAAACCTGACCAGTGCCCTAACTACCCCTATTACCGCCCATTATTGTGTTTCTTTCCTCTGCCAACTGCGAGGCTTAACTTTTCGGCGCAGTTGGCCTGTTGAGCGGGGGTTGTTGTTGGTGCAAAGCCGCGATAGCCGGTTGGATGCCGCCATTCATATGATGTTTGTGTGGATCGATCTGGCTGTTGTCTGGATCAACTCAGAATACCAGGTTGTCGATGTCAAGCTGGCGCGCCGCTGGCGCCCAGCATATGTCCCCCAACGCCCGGCGCGTTATATTCTGGAATTAGCAGCGGAGCGCTTCCAGGATTTCCAGATCGGTGACCAGATCAGGCTTGAAAATGCGCCAGATTAAGCAGATCGTTCTGGCTTTGCTGCTGGTGATATTGATCAGCACACCAGCCTATTGGGGGCATGCCCAACAGGCCGAAATCGACGGGCCGATCTACATCGTGCAAACCGGCGATACGCTGTGGGGCATTGCGGTGCGTTTTCGCGTCTCAGTAGACGACCTGGCACGCGCCAACAACATCTCCGACCCCGGCCAGCTTCGGCTGGGCGCTCGCCTGGTAATTCCAGGCCTGGATGGCATTCAAGGCTTATTAACGACCAGCAGCGTGGCCTATGGCGATACCCTGCGCAGCCTGAGCCGCCGCTATCAAATGCCTGCCGAAATGCTGGCGCGTTTGAACCATCTCACCAGCCCAGACGAATTCTACGCTGGCAACACATTGGTGCTTCTGGAACAAGAACAACCCATCCACACTCGCCGCATGATGCTCGCCCCAGGTCAATCTTTGCTTGAACTGGCAATTATCGAAGGCGGTAACCCCTGGAGCCTGATCCATGACAACTCCCTGGCTGGTTCATGGGCAGCCATGGCAGGTGAGGTTTTACATACTACCACCACTGAAAGTTCTCCAGACCTGCCGCCCGGCCCGAGCGCTGCGCCAGGTTTGATTGAAGAAATTCGATTGGCGCCTACTTTCCTGGTGCAAGGCAAAAGCGCTGTCTTACGCATCATCGCCCCTCCAGGGCTGTCCTTGACCGGCACTCTTGACCAACGCCCCTTGAATTTCTTCCCCGATCCAGATGGCGGCTACACCAGCTTGCAAGGCGTGCACGCCATGGTTGAACCGGGCGCTTACCAGCTCTCGATCCAGGTCACCCTGCCGCCAGAACCGCCTCACAACGGCGCACCATACGCCTTTTCACAAACGGTAATTGTGCGCAGCGGGAATTACCCCTTCGACCCGGTATTAATCGTCAAACCAGAGACCATCGACCCGCAAGTCACCGGGCCAGAAGAAACCCAATGGTTTGAGTTAGCCACTCCCGTAACGCCAGAGAAACTGTGGCAAGGAATATTTCAGAGCCCGATTGGCCCCCCATTCAACGATTGCTACCCTTCCAAGTTTGGAAACCGGCGTTCGTATAACGGCAGCGCCTACTCTTTCTTTCACACCGGTTTAGATTTCTGCGGGGGCGTCGGCGTTGATATCCTGGCGCCTGCGGAAGGCGTTGTGGTATTTGCCGGCGCGCTTACAGTGCGTGGTAACGCCACCATGATCAACCATGGCTGGGGCGTCTATACCGGCTATATGCACCAATCTGAAATCCTGGTAAAAACAGGCGATAAAGTTCAAGCTGGGCAATTGATCGGCAAAGTCGGTGAGACAGGCCGGATCACCGGCCCTCACCTGCACTGGGAGTTATTCGTTGGCGGCATCCAGGTAGATCCCCTGGATTGGCTGACGCAGATCTTTCCTTAGCCAGATGCAGCCGGTGCATTCAACCATCATTTTCGCCCGGTTCTTCTGGAGTCAAATCATCTGCTTCTGTTTCGGTCAAGTCAAAATCGTTGTCATAATACGCTTGCAAAACCTTGCGTGCATATTCGACCTGGCCATCCGGCACCAGCACCTGATTCGTTCCCAATGGGCCTACCACAAAACCATGCACCCGACCGACGCCTTCCATGGCAATCCTTACCGTCAATCCCTGGGATGTCAAAAAACCGCGGATGATTTCCGCCTGAAGCGCCCCCGCCACTTCATCAACAACCACCCACTGGTGGCTGATAGGTTCAAGTTCATTCAATTCACTATTCATCGGATGGTTGCTCCCTGGAAAATCATTTGCTGTAAAGACAACCTGAAAAAATATATTTTACAACCTGTCCTTAACATAGAGTATAATAGTACTAGCTTAAAAGGCGCAGATTTACGAAATGATGGCAGGCGCCAATACAGATTACCACTTCAGCAAGCAAGCAACTGCACAACGAACTCGCTCAAGAACACAGCAAGGTCGTTGTTTTGTCGCGCTGATTCAATATTATTATAGCCGATTGAAGAAGAAAAAGGTCTTTTTGACGCCGAACTAACGCTGTTGAGGATTTTATGGTCATAGCAAAAACATTTATGGACGAAGAATATTGGGAAAGCTTCGCCCTCACAGAAGAGGATATTGAGTTTCTCTATAACCACTTGCTGGAATTAGAAACCCCGCTGACTTCGAAGGAAATGGTTGAAGCGCTGGTTGCCGAACGGATTCGCAACCACAAACAGGCCCTGGAAAAACAGCGCACATCGGGCGGAGATATCTACCAGCCTAAAGAGAATTTTTCCCTGAATCAGGAGTTGATCTTCCCACAATTAGATTGGAAGCATGGGAAAGTGGTCAACATTCGCCCTGGGCTGAACCCAGAAATAGCGGCCTTCAAAGTAATCGAAGTCCAGTTTGAAGAAGGCGCCCATAAAGAATTTGCCGCCGAGTTGGAAGATCACCTCCTCAACCAACCCATCCAGATTACTGACGACCAATCCTCGATCGATGCTGCAATCGTTATTGAAGATTACTATGAAGACCTGGTCGCTACTCTGGAAGATGAACTGGAAACTAATCCGGGTTTTGTGCGGATCGCGGGACGCTGGTTCCCACGCTCCTTGCTTGTTGACATCAACGTAGGGCATCTGAACCTGGTAGAAGCCGTGCTCGATATGGCAGCCGGCGGGCCGATCTCTACCGAAGAACTACTTAAGCAAATCGAATTTCCGACCGATGTCAACACAAAGTTAGTGGAATTCTCGATGGATTTAGCGCTGGACGAAGATCAGCGCTTTGATGAAGTAGGACCTGCGGGAGATGTCTTATGGTTTCTCAAGCGGCTGGAGCCAGCCGAGGTGCTGGCGCCGCCAGTCTTTCTGCGTTACGCCGGAATGGAGACCGATCGCTCCGTATTAACCAAAGAGATGCTGGCGTTGGAAAGCGAATTAGACGATGAACTTTCGCCGCTTTCCAGTAAGCACCTGAATCTATCAGATGATATCGATATCCGCCTGATCTTCCCTCACTGGCGTTCGGGCACCTTGCCTTTAGGCAGGCGAGTACGCCATCTCTTTCCAACCGCTTACGAAGCGCCCCGCATTCGTTTCATGTTGGTAGACGGCGAAAGCGGCGCAAAATTCCCGGGTTGGGTCGTGCGCGAAAAACGCTATGTATATGGGCTGGAGGATTGGTATTCGCAACACGGTGTCATGCCAGGCAGCGTCATCCGGGTCCAGAAAGGCACGCAACCCGGCGAAGTAATCGTTCACACCGACAGCCGCCGCCCCAGCCGAGAATGGGTGCGCACGGTGTTGATCGGATCGGACGGCGGCGTGGTATTCGCGATGCTCAAACAAGTCGTGTCGACGCCCTTCGATGATCGCATGACCATCGCCATCCCTGACAAGGAAGCCGTTGACCAGCTTTGGAATCATCACGCTCGAGAAGGCGCCGTCTTCGAACGGCTGGTGACCAACACGGTTCGTGAGTTGGCTAAGCTCAATCCACAGAGCCATGTACACGCCAGCGAATTGTATGCAGCCATCAATATTTTACAGCGCTGCCCCCCCGGGCCAATTCTCAGTTTATTGGCCTCAAAATCGGCCTTCAATCACGTGGGAGATTTACACTTCCGGTTGAGCAGCGTGGATTATGATTAATGATTTGATGATTCAGGAGGGGTCTAACGACCGAAGCAGCGGATGAGTCTGGTCAAACCTACCTTACAAACACCCTATCACATCGATTTCGACTGGTGGCGTCAAAATGACCGAGACTGGCGCGTCTACTTGCGTAATTTTCTATGCCCAGAACACCAACGCGCCTTTGCGAACCTGGACTTCACAGAAAAGGTGGATTGGATCGATCCCAAAACGGCTGAAGTGCAACAGGTGGACGGCTTACAAAACATTTTGATCACCCATTGCGCCCGCCAGGAGGTTTTCACTGCCCAACAATCCACCCTGGTGGACTCGGTATTTCGCATCTTCCTTTCAAACGGCAATACCCCACTGAGTTCGGAAGAGTTGGCGGCCCAACTTAATCGCGATTCGATGACCATTTTAAGAACACTATCTGGCAAACGGATCTATAAAGGTCTGCGCCCGTGCCTGGATTAGTTCGCTTATGCCCCCGTAGCTCAATGGACAGAGCAGTAGCCTTCTAAGCTATTGGTTGTGGGTTCGAGTCCCGCCGGGGGCGCCTACCTGGGTTGGAGAGAAGAAACAAAAATGATGCGCCCATACACCTGGAGACCAGCTACCGATGTTTACGAGACCGATGAAGCGGTCATTGTGCGCGTTGAAGTGGCCGGAATGCGCGAAAGTGATTTTAGTCTGCAAATCAAAGGCCGGCATTTCGTCATTCAGGGTATTCGCTCCGATATTCAGGAGCGGCGCGCTTACCACCAGATGGAAATCCGCTTTGGGGAGTTCGAAATCGAATTAGAACTGCCACACTCTATTGACGCAACCAGAATCGAAGCCTTGTACGAAAATGGCTTCTTACGTGTAACATTGCCCAAAGCTACGCCACGCCAGATATCGATCACATCATGAAACATCCACTCTTTCTCTTAAGGCTCAAAAATGCCAGCATCGCGTTGGAATTCTAGCATCCTTGAAATGCTTAACTGGCTCTATGAAGAGCAAAATGGGCTCGAGGAATTGATCGCGCATCCAATTATCCCACGGGTGGTGCAAAACGAGCCCGAAACGCAGGGTGAGGCCGATTCACCAGAAGAATTACGCCTGCAAATCCCAAAAATCTTGCCTGTGCTGCCGTTGCGCGGCCTGGTTGTTTACCCGCATACGGCTGTACCTTTGACAATCGGCCAAAACAGGTCCATCAAGTTGGTAGACGATGTAATGGATGGCGACGAACGTTTAATTGCCCTGTTTACATCACGAGACCCCGAGTTGGAACTCCCTGGACCGGAAGACCTGTACACCATTGGAACGGTTGCCATGGTACACCGCCTGTTTCGCGCCCCTGACGGCACCATGCGCCTGGTCGTGCAGGGGTTGGCGCGCTGTCGTCTGCAAGAAGTCGTTCAACAAGAGCCTTACTTAAAAGCGGTGGTCGAACTGGCTCCTGAAAACGACGAACGGGGGCTGGAGTTGGAAGCCATGGCCCGCAACGCCCGCAGCCAGTTCGAACATATCGCTGATATGGTGCCTTCCATCCCGCGCGAATTGGTGACTTCGGTCGTCTCTTTGGAAGATGCGCTGCAAACCGTCTATACCATTTCGAATTTCCAGCGCATGGAACTGGAAGAGGCCCAGGCGCTCCTGGAACTGGACTCGATCTCGGATAAACTGCACCGGCTGGTTTCGATCCTGGCGCGTGAAGTGGAAGTGTTGGAAATCGGCCAAAAAATTCAGAACGAGGCGCGCTCCGAAATCGATAAGGTGCAGCGCGAATATTTCTTGCGAGAACAACTGAAAGCCATCCAACGCGAACTGGGCGAAGTGGATGAGCAGGCCGCCGAAGTTGAGGAATTCCGCCAAAAAATCGAGGCAGCGGGAATGCCAGAAGAAGCCGGCAAGCAAGCGCGCCGCGAGGTAGATCGCTTGAGCCGCCTGCCTGCTGCCGCCGCTGAGTATGGCGTGATTCGCACCTACCTGGATTGGCTGGTTTCGCTGCCTTGGGCAGAGTCCACGCTCGATAATCTGGATATCGCTCATGCCCGGCAAGTGCTCGACCAGGATCACTATGGGCTGGAAGATGTCAAAGAGCGGATCCTCGAATTTCTGGCGGTGCGCAAACTGCGCAAAGAGCGCGCCATTGAATTCAGCCAGGAATCCTTGGATGAGATCCACCGCATCCGCGAAGGCGTGATCTTATGCTTCGTTGGCCCACCCGGCGTTGGCAAAACTTCGTTAGGCCGTTCCATCGCCCGAGCGCTGGGGCGAAAATTTGTGCGTATGTCCCTGGGAGGCATGCGCGACGAAGCAGAAATCCGCGGCCACCGCCGCACGTATATCGGCGCCATGCCAGGTCGCATCATCCAGGCTTTGCGACGCATCGAAACCCGCAACCCTGTGTTTATGTTGGATGAAGTCGATAAATTGGTCTTCGATTTCCACGGCGACCCAGCCTCGGCGTTGTTGGAAGTTCTGGACCCTGAGCAAAACGTTGAGTTTCGCGATCATTACATGGAAGTACCTTTCAATTTATCCCAGGTCATGTTTATCACCACAGCCAACCAGCTTGAGCCGATCCCAATCGCCCTGCGCGATCGCATGGAGATCATCCATCTCTCCGGTTACACCGAGAGCGAGAAAATTTCCATCGCCAAAGGCTACCTGATTCCTCGCCAATTGATTGAAAACGGGTTGCGCACAGATGAAATCACTTTTAGCCAAGCAGGCCTGGAAACGATCATCCGCTCATTCACACGCGAAGCTGGCGTTCGCAACCTGGAACGCGAGATCGGCTCTATCTGTCGCAAGGTGGTGACCCAAATTGCGGAGGCGAATGGGAATTCAGAGTCAACGGAAAGCGCTCCGGCTACCGTGATTGACCCGGCAAAAGTATTGGAATTGCTTGGCCGGCCGCGCTTCTTCGAAGATGAAGAAATTGCCCGGCGCACCTCCATCCCCGGTGTGGCGACGGGACTGGCTTGGACGCCCGTAGGCGGGGATGTGTTATTTATCGAAGCAACCCGTATGCCCGGTAACAAGGGATATCAGATCACCGGATCGATCGGAAACGTCATGCAAGAATCCGCCCACGCTGCCTTGTCTTATGTGCGCGCCAAAGCCGAAAGCCTGGGCCTGGATGCTGAATTCTTCGAAAAGGCTGACATCCACCTGCATATCCCCTCCGGGTCGCAGCCGAAAGATGGACCATCGGCTGGCGTTGCCATTGCAACCGCCCTGGTATCGCTGATCTCGGGCCGGCCTGTTAAACCCGACGTAGGCATGACAGGAGAAATCACGCTGCGCGGCCAGGTGATGCCGGTGGGAGGCGTGAAGGAAAAAGTGCTGGCAGCCCACCGTTCCGGCTTAAAAACAGTCATTTTACCCACTTTAAACGAGGCCGATCTGGATGACCTGGCGCCAGAAGTTCGCCAGGCGATTCACTTTATTTTTGCAGACTATATCGAAGATGTCATTCATGCCGCCCTCGAACCGGCGCCTACCGAACTTGCCCCTGAACAAGATGTGAGCGAGACAAAATGACAAAAGTTTTTTTGGTCGAGGACGATCATACGATGTTGACCTTGCTCAGCACGTTGCTGCGATTCGAAGGTTTTCTGGTCTTGCAGTCGCCGGCGGATGATCACCTGACATCTGTATATGAATATATTCAGCAAGAAAAACCCAACCTGGTTTTATTGGATGTTCACCTGCGCCAGTTCAATGGATTAGAACTTCTGAACCTGATCCGGGAGAACGAAGAATTATCATCCATGAAAGTGATTATGTCCTCCGGAATGGAATTACGCGAGCGTTGTATGGAAAATGGCGCCAGCGATTTCATCCTGAAACCTTATATGCCCGACGAACTGATTCGAGTGATTCACAAGGTCGTCGGATAGAAGCGGCAAGCATGCCGACAGAAAGACAGAGATAATATCGTGGCAAAGAAACGAAACCGCGCCCCCGTGCAGTGGCACATGATTGACGTGCATTTACATACCCCCGCTTCCAGCGACTACCAACAGCCGGGGATAACCTTTTTAGATATTTTGCACCGCGCCGAGAGTCGCGGTTTGGAAATGATTGCCTTCACCGACCATAACACGGTCGCTGGCTATCGCAAAATCCAAGAGGAGATCCAACAACTCAAGCTGCTCGAAAATTTGCGTCGCATCTTGCCTGAAGAACAGGCCCGCCTGACAGAATACCGCCGTCTGATGGATAAAATCCTGATTTTACCGGCCTTTGAATTTACAGCCACCTTCGGATTTCACATCCTTTGCCTGTTCCCACCCGAGAAACCGGTTCGAGAAATCGAACACATCTTACTCGATCTCAATATCCCCCCGGATCAACTTGATTTGGGATCGGCAACGGTGGGAGCGACTACAGATGTGCTGACCGCCTACCGTACTGTCGTTGAAGCGGGTGGATTGGTAATTGCAGCGCACGCTAACTCCAGTAATGGCGTGGCGATGCGAGGCTTCTCATTTGGCGGGCAGACGAAAATTGCTTACACGCAAGATGAAAACCTGCACGCTTTGGAAGTGACCGACCTGGAAAACAAGGGCAAACACGCCACAGCCGCGTTTTTCAATGGCACCAAACCGGAATATCCCCGGCGAATGCACTGCATTCAAGGCTCCGATGCGCACCGGTTGACGACTGACCCGCAGCGAAAAAAGAACCTGGGCGTCGGCGAACGCGCCACCGATGTCTTGTTACCAGAGATCAGTTTCGAAGCTTTGAAGGAACTCTTCGAGAGCAACGATTTCGCTCGCACCCGGCCACACCGCCATATTGCCGAACCCGCCTTCGATTTCATTCACGCTGCCCAAGAAGAAGGTCCCAACATTATCCAGGATTTTCACGAAAACATGGCAGTGCGGGGCGGCAAACGCTACTCCATTATCGCCGATGTATGCGCCTTCGCTAATGCCAACGGCGGAACGCTTTATATCGGCTTGCAATCGGACCCCAAGAAACCGATCCCAGGGGTCTCGGAACCAGAACATAGTATCAACCAGTTGGAAAAAGATCTCGACGACCGCATCAGCCCGCCTTTGCCTGTTACCGTGGATATTCATGAGGTAGCCGGCAACAAGAAAATTATTCGCATCCTGGTGCCACGCGGCGCTGAACCGCCCTATGCGGTAGACGATAACAAGATTTACGTAAGGGCAGAGGCGGAGACCGTGCTGGCAGTGCGCGATGAAATTGTCGGGTTGGTGATGCGCGGCGCAAGCCGCCTGCCATCGGTCGCCGAAAGCCAGGTTGAAAACCCGCTTAACATCGCAGCCATCCCTCCCAGCCAACCAACAGATGAGAGCGGATTCGATGAAGCCGCCCTGGCCCCGCGCACTGGCGTCGAGGTAGTTGCGGTTGAAGAGCGCAACCAGGCGCGTTATTACACCCTGCGCGATCTACGCAATGGAAACGTGGTCAAAAACGTTACGCGCAATTCGGCGCGCCGCCTGTGGCACTATGCTCTCACCAGCTTCGACAAGCTGCCGTCGGATGTTTCGCAAGCGCCCATTCAATGGCAAAGCAACTTCGGATTGATCCAGCGCCAGAAGCAGGGCAAGATGGTGCGCTACGATTTAATTCAACACGTTTCAGACGGCTATCGGTTTTATTTTGGCGTTACAGAAGACGGTATTCATGGGCCGTGGAAAATGTTGGTAGGACAGGATGACGATTGAAAGTTGGCCGCAACCGCCCACAAATATTCGCACATTCAAGTATCCTGACGATTTCCCAGCCGTAATTCACTTATGGTCAACGGCTGGCCCAGGAGTCCACGTTGGTCGCTCAGATGAAGCACGGGAAATCGAGAAAAAATTGCAGCGCGATCCCGATCTGTTCCTGGTAGCTGAACAACAGGGTGAAATCATCGGCACAGTGTTGGGCGGCTTCGACGGCCGGCGCGGGCTGGTGTATCACCTGGCCGTGGCGCAAAACCAACGCCAAAATGGCCTGGGCGATCAACTGATGCAAGAATTGGAACGCCGCCTGCACAGCAAAGGCTGTATTCGTTGTTACCTGCTGGTGACGAAAGACAACCAGCCGGCGATCAATTTTTACGAAAAACGCGGCTGGGAACGCATGCAGCTGTTCATCTATGCGAAAAATATAGGCGAAGAAGCGACCCGATGACAATCCGCGTGGCTATCTTAACCGTTTCCGACCGCTCGGCGCGCTCCGAACGCCCTGACGCATCTGGCCCCGCCCTCGAACAGGCAGTGCAAGCACGCCAATGGCTGGCGGTGCAGCGCGCCATTGTGCCCGATGACCTGCCCGCCATCCGCGATCAACTGGCGGCGTGGTGCGCCACAGGCGAGATCGATCTCATCCTGACCACCGGCGGCACAGGCTTTAGCCCTCGTGATGTTACCCCAGAAGCCACCCAGGCCATCATCGAGCGCCCGGCGCCCGGATTGGCTGAAGCGATGCGCGCCGCCAGTTTTAAGGTTACACCCCACGCCGCCCTGTCACGCGCCACGGCTGGCATCTGCAAACGCACACTGATTGTCAATCTGCCAGGAAGCCCCAAAGGTGCGCTGGAAAACCTGGAAGCAATTGTAATTGTGCTGCCGCATGCGGTAGAATTATTGCAAGACGACCCAGGCGCGGAGGCCGGTCACGGCCGCGCCGGATAACCCTATGGATCAATTTTTTACCGAATCGTACCCAGAACCACTTCCTGAAGAGCAATCAGGAGGCCTGAAAGGCTTTGTGGTTGACATTCTCCAGACTTTGCTGCTGGCCTTGCTGCTTTACCTGGCCATCAACGCTACCACCGCCCGCATTCAGGTTCGTTCCGTGAGTATGCAGCCCACCCTCTTCGAGAAAGATTATGTGCTGGTGAATAAGCTGGCCTTCCGCTTTGGCGAACCGCAACGTGGCGATATCATTGTGTTCAATCCGCCCCTGGATAGCGAAACCGAGCCATATATCAAGCGCATCATCGGCTTACCAGGAGATACGGTGACAATCGGCAACGGCCAGGTGACCGTCAACGGTTCCGTATTGCAAGAGCCCTACCTGAACACCGCCTCCAACGGCGCCGGCACGTGGGTGATTCCCGATGGACATCTATTTGTGATGGGCGACAACCGCAACAACTCGTCCGACTCACGCCAATGGGGCATGGTCAGCCTGGAGGCTGTGCTCGGAAAGGGAGAATTTGTCTATTATCCCTTCAACCATTGGAAAAGCCTGCACCCGCCATCCGCAGCGGCTGCCAGCCCATAGCCCAACTAACCAGCCTTTTTTGACCAGCGATCTTTGTATGTGACAGAAGCGACGCATCGAAACCGGGTGCGTCGCTTCTTCGTAGCTTAAATTACAGACCTGGCAATCACCATGCGCTGCACCTCGCTGGTGCCCTCGCCAATGGTCATCAGGCGCGCATCTCGGTACATGCGCTCGACCGGATACTCACTGCTGTAACCATAGCCGCCATGGATCTGGATGGCGTTGCGACACACCCTTTCTGCCATTTCAGTGGCAAACAACTTTGCCATGCTGGCCGCCTGGGTATAAGATCGCCCCTGATCTTTCAACCAGGCTGCCTGGTAAATCATCAAGCGCGCCGCATGGATCTCGGTTGCCGCGTCGGCCAACATCCATTGGATGGCCTGGAAATTCGCAATCGGCTGTCCAAATGCCTGGCGTTGGCGAGCATACTGCAGCGCTTCTTCATAAGCAGCCTGAGCCAGCCCAACGGAAATCGCTCCAATGCTGATGCGACCGCCATCCAGCGTGATCAAAGTCTGGCGCATGCCATGCCCCTCTTGCCCAATCAGATAATCGGCTGGCACGCGCACATTCTCGTACGTGACAGCATGGGTGGGCGATCCTTTCAAGCCCATCTTTTTCTCCGGCGCGCCGATATGCAAGCCGGGGGCGTCGGTGGGTGTAATGATCATACTCAATGATTTCGAACCGCCCTGGGGATCGGTGCGCGCCAGGGTGATGATATAGTCGGCGATGCTGGCATTGGTGCACCACATCTTAGCGCCGTTGAGCACCCATTCATCGCCTTGCTGCTCGGCGCGAGTGCGCACACCTTGCAGGTCGGAGCCAGCGCCCGACTCGGTAAGCGCCAGAGCGCCCAGCTTGCCCTGCCCGCTGGCCACTGCCGGCAGCCAGCGCTGCTTCTGCTCGTCGCTGCCAAACAGCGCAATGGGGGTGGTTCCCAGCCCATTATGGGCGGCAATTGCCAGCGCCGTGCTACCACAACCCCAGCCTAATTCCTCCATCGCAATGGCGGCGCTAATTGCATCTACCCCCGCTCCGCCATACTCTTCAGGAATGTTCAACCCCAACAAGCCAAGCGAGGCCATTTTACGCGCCGCCGGCCAATTGAACTGCGCCTCTTCATCGACCTGGCGCGCCTGAGGTTTCACTTCGCGAGCGACAAAATCGTGCACCGCATCTCGCCACATCCGTTGTTCTTCAGTCAGTTCAAAGTTCATCTTCGCTGCTCCTCTTTGCGTGGACTCCCGTTTCGCCATTCAACCAAACACCCGGCAGGCCTGGCGGCTATGGCGCTTTGACCAACCATTCCTCACTCACCCAACCCTGCACCTGCTCAAAAGAAACTTTCCACCAGTTCGAACCAGTTGCCAGCACACCATTTAAATCATGCGCTGCCACAACCGCAGCCTGACCGAACAGGGTATTGGCAAAAGCAGCGTAATTCATCCCCGGCCCTAATCGCAAGGTGGTATTGGCAGTAAACTGCACCCGTTCGCCGGCCGTAAAGCGGATAGACTGTTGGCCAGGCTGCGATACCACCATCATCAGACCATTGGCCACCGCTCGTTCCACCGGCTGCCCGGCAAGATTTGCGTCTTGCACTTCGGTGTTCGGACGGTTTTTCAGCTGCCCATTCACGACCATCGTCGATGAGCCGCCGCCGTCCAAGGCTGCGCCCCAGGTCGCCCCCAACTGGGTGCGCGCAAAAACAGCCAGCTCTACCATGCTCATCCCCAGGCTGTGCAGTGGGGCGCGTCCATCGACCACAATGAAATACACATAGCGGTCATTGTATGCCACTGCAGTGCGCGGCGAACGCAGTAAAGGCGCGGTGACGGTAAACTTTTGCACCACCCCATCTCTCAGAAAGATAAAACTGGCCCCGATGGCGCTGTAGATTTTTTCCCAGTTGACGGAGTGAGGGGTGCGGCAATCCGCCTCGAAGTGGCGCAATTCTTGAGAAAAGCCCAGCTGCGTCCCAATCTTCACCCGCTGACGCAGCGCATCTGCCGCCTGTCCCCGCGCTGACAAAACCAGGTGATCGAAAGGCAGCGCCATACCACCCTCGCCTTGCAAAATATCTCGCACCACGCCGGTGATCATCGCCGGGGTGGGCGAAATCAGAAACGGGCGGCTCAGTTCGACCAGCACCTCCAGGCTGCCCGGCGCGGCGGGGGTAGCTGCGCCAAACTGGGGTGTGTAGACAACCAGGGTATTCTCGTTCGTTAGCGGGTTAATGGCAGCAAAAGACAGGCTTTCGCCTGAATCCAGGAAGGTCACGATCTGACGGTTGGGTGGATGCGTCACGCAGCCGCCGATGAATATCCTGCCGTCCAGAGTCCAGGCCAGGCCGCTGCCACTCTGCAAGTCATCAAAACGCCTGGCGTACCAGCCCGAATGCACCTGCCCGCCTTGCGGAAAGCCTGTTTCAGGGTCATAGAAAAAGCCGTTAATCGCCACTACCACCTGGTTGCGCGCCCCCCAATTGCCTCCCCAATAATTGATTGCCTGGTCGTAACGAGCTGCCATCTGGCGCACAGTTTCCAACCCGGCGCCCAACGCCCCTTGCGAAACGGCGCTCTCCAGGGTAACGGCGGGATTGCCACGTTCCATGCGCGCCACGTAAACTCGATTGGGAGTGGGAAGAAAGAACTCGCGGTAGGCAATCCCCGGCGCGGCTTGCTGCCAGGCTGAAGTCACTTGAGTAGCAGACGCCAGCGATGGAGCAGCCAACCAGGAATGCGTAACCGGTTCAAACCCCATCGTCGCCAGGACCACCAGCCCTGCCAACACACTCCGCCAGAAGGTTACTATCATGCGCTGCTAACCGCCCGGTTTTTTACGCTTTGGAAACCACGGGAAGAAAGCATTGGTAGATTCCATATATTCCTGGTAGCCGGGCTTGCGATTGGCCATACTTTTTTCTAACAATGCAACGCCAGAAACGTTGCGCAGCAAATAGGTCATGATCAACGGGCTGTAGATTGTCCACCACCCACCAGCGGCCAATGCAAACACGTAAAAACCCCACCATTGCGCTGCGTCGCCGAAATAATTGGGATGGCGAGTATAGCGCCACACCCCGGTATTCAGCAGCTTGCCTTTGTTTTGCGGGTCAGCTTTGAAACGGGCTAACTGCCAGTCGCCCACCGCCTCGAAATAGAAACCAACCGCCCAAATCAGCGCCGCCAGGAAATCCAACCAGGTCAGGGTCGCCGGCGCCGGGCTGAACTGGGCTGCCAGGAGAGGAATGGAAATCAGCCACATCAAGACGCCCTGCAATAAAAAAACCTTAAAAAAGCTAAACCACCACCACCGGGCGCCTTCTTCTTCGCGCCAGGCGCGATAGCGGAAATCTTCCGCCTTGCCCCAATTGCGGCGCAGGATATACAAGGAGAGGCGCAATCCCCAGGCGGTTACCAAAATGCTGATCAACAGTTTGCGGGCCGCAAATCCGTCTGGCGAGAGGGCGTAATAGATCCAGTTGGTCAACACAAAGCCCGCCCCCCAAAAGATATCGACGATGCTGGCGTTGCGCAAAGCCAGGCTGAGCAGCCAAAGAGCCGTCATCATACCCAATACACACAACCCTGCTGTTAGGTAAACTGACCAGAAATCCATACGATTTTTCCTTTACTAGCTGATCTGTTTGGGAAAAAGTCAAGGCCTCTTCAGAAATTATAGCACGAGTCGATCAAAACCTGCCGCGAAGGCCCTGGCGCCTGCAAACAAGCCGCTTTTCGCTGCTACGCCATCAACAGCCGTCGTGAAGGCTAGAAATCATGGTAAACTTTGCCTGTCAAAGCCTGAAACAGGCATGCCGATTTTTCCTGATCATGGAGTGAAAAAACAAAATATGAAAATACTAATCGCAGCAGACATGGAAGGGATTACGGGCGTGGTGCATTGGGACCATGTTGCTCCCAATCACGCTGAATATCCCCGTTTTCGACGCCTGATGACCGCCGATGTCAACGCCGCCATCCGCGGCGCTTTCGAGGGGGGCGCGACAGAGGTGGTTGTGTCCGATGGTCACGCTTACGGGCGCAATATCCTGATCGAAGAATTGGACCCCCGGGCGCGCCTGAACAGCGGCACGCCCTCGCCGCTTTCGATGGTGCAGGGGGTAGACCTGGGTGTCAACGGCGTGATATTTATCGGCTACCACGCTCGCATCGGACAGGCCTACGCCATTTTGGAACACACCTGGTCGGATGAACGCGTAGCCAATGTATGGATCAACGGCGAATTATTCGGCGAGATCGGGCTGAACGCGGCCGTGTGCGGGCATTTCAGCGTCCCGGTGATCATGATCTCGGGCGATCAGACAGCCTGCGCCGAAGCGACAGCGCTGCTGGGACAGGTTGAAACTGCGGTTGTGAAGCAAGCCAGCA
>JAGUYW010000068.1 GCA_020061105.1 Anaerolineales bacterium
ATTGTGATAAATAGTAAGATGCATATTTCTCCTAAAGGAACTCTCGTTTTCTATTGATTTTACCAGTATAATCTCAGGTAAGTTATCCAGGTCAGTATGTCGTATGTCTAGCGATTACGATTTCACCCTCGTCCCACTGGCGCGTAACGCCGAATCAGAAGCCCCGCAGTTGTTGGGGCTTTACACGGCTGACCCGCCACGGCGCTGCGCCCGCGGCCGGGCTGCGGATCGCCTGATCCTGTACCTGGTGATGACCGGCAATGCACCCTTCACGCCACCTAAACAGTCTCAATTGCTTGAAAACCTGGCCAAGTTGTTCTATGCTACTTCTGGTTCGGCCACTTCGGGCATGCGGGCAGTGGCGGAACAACTGAATGAATTGTTGTGGAAGCGAAATCTGCGCCTGGCCAGCAGCAATCATCACGGGATGGGGGTCCTCACTCAGGTGGTGCTGCGTGAAAGCCAGGCCTACCTGGCGGTATCTGGGAAAACTCAGGTGTATTTGATCACTGCGCACGAGACGCAGCACTTTGTGGATGCGAGTCTGCAAAGTTTGGGTTTAGGACGGGCCACGCCGCTGGCATATTATCAAGCAACTTTGCAGCCTAACGACACCTTTTTGCTGGCAGCTCAACCTTCCGGGCATTGGTCACAGGAACTGTTGAGCGGGCTGCATGGCCAGGGGCCTGAGAGCTTGCGGCGGCGTTTGTTTTCTCCCCAGTTTGGCGACCTCAACGCGGTGTTGGTACAGGCCCGAACAGGCAAGGGGAAGTTTTATGTGCTGCCTGCCAAAGTCTCCCCGCCAGCCGAAGCGCCCGTTGAGGCGCCGCCAGCTGTTGCGTCTGAAGCCCAAATTTCCGAGCAACCTGCACCGCTGGTAGAGGCGACTGTCCTCGAAACATCGCCCCAGCCAACCGTTGAAGAAGAAATCGTTCAAACGCAGGAACAACCGGAAGAACTGGCTGTTTTGGATGAGCCAACGCTGGCCGCTTCACCAGCAGTAAAAACAGTTGTTGCGCCAGCGGTGAGACCACCTCTGAACGGGCTGTCGAAAGCCCTGGCGAAAACCGGCGTGCTCTTGCTGAGCGTTCTGAGATGGCTGGGCCAGGCCGGGCAGGCTGTGTTAAAAAAGATTTTGCCAGCCGGCGATCCATTCCAGGCTGTGCCAAATTCTATGATGGCTTTCATCGCGCTGGCGGCGCCGGTGATCATTGTTACCCTGGCCAGTACGGTATATTTTCGCCTGGGGCGTGAAGCGCAGTTTGACGTTCTATTTGCCCAGGCCCAGCAGATGGCTGCTCGTGCTGCCGGACAACCTGACGAGATGATGCGCCGGGCTGACTGGGAGGCTACCCTGGCGCTTCTCAACCAGGCAGAAGCGCTGAAGAGCACCTCAGAAACCCAGGCTCTACGCGCCCAGGGGCGTAACGCCCTGGACGCGGTGGACCTGGCGCGGCGGGTTGATTTTCTGCCGGCAATTATTAATGGACTTCCACCAGGTGTGGTGGTTACCCGTATGATTGCCTCGGATGTGGATCTATACATGCTGGATGGGCGCGGCGGCGTTGTTTATCATGCCGTGCAAACCGCGCGCGGCTATGACTTAGACCTGTCGTTCCAGTGTGGTTCGACGGAGCCCGGCCGTCAGTTGACTGGCACATTGATCGATATTCTGGCCTGGCCGGCCAGTTTTCGGCCAGCTGCCAGCGTGTTGGCGATGGATACCAGCGGCAATGTGATGTATTGCTCGTCCAATGATATTCCCACCGTTGCGCGCTTGGTTCCACCTCCGACGGCCTTGATGGACAACCTGGCTGGTTTTACCCTGCAGTTAGGGGCGCTCTATTTCCTGGACCCGCCCGCCAATGCCGTTTGGGTTTATCCAAAAGGGCAGATCAGCGAGCAGCCTTTGCTGTATTTTGATGATGAAGTACCGTTTATGAGCGATGTCATCGATATGGCTGTGAATGCTAATGAGCTCTACCTGTTGCATTCGGACGGGCGTATGACCTTCTGTACCTATAGCGCTTTTGGCGTGGCTCCGACGCGCTGCCAGGATCTGCCCTACATCGACTCTCGGCTGGGACGCGAAAACACCCCCTTGTTGTTCTCCAATCCGTTCACGCAGCTGGTGTTATTGGAGCCTCCCGATCCGTCTCTCTTTTTGCTAGAACCAATTACCCAGGCGATCTATCATTTTAGCTTGCGCACCCTGATCTTCCAGCGGCAGTATTTACCGCTTAACCCAATCGCTGCGCAACCCGCCACAGCTTTCACGATCAATCCAGTGCGGCGCACCATCTTCCTGGCGGTCGATAACCAGGTTTACTACGCTTACTTGCCGTAATCGCAGCCAGACACCTGTTCACAGCGTCCCTTACGTGGTCAAGGGGCGCTGGTGTTGGTTGGCCAGGTTGTGGGGGTGTTTTGTGGCGTGGCGACCTGAGGAGTAGCGGCATCGAGCGTCAATGTTGCCGGCGGCAAAGATGGGGTAATGGGTTCAAGCGTATCGAGCGGCGTAGAGGAGGGTAAGATCAAGGCTGGACGAACGGTGGCGGTGGCTGTCGGCAACGGGGTGGCGTTTTGCAAATAGAAAAACACACCTGCTGTAATAGCAGCCAGCGCCAGAAGTGTGATAATTACTGCCGCCAGGACTGCCCATTTCCAGGATGGTCGTAGACGGGTTTGTGAACTCTCCTGGCGAGCGGTAGAACGGCCTGGCAGCGGTTTGGTCTGGGTGGAACGAGCCGGTGTGCGTAAAGCGACGATCGTGATATTATCGTGCCCGCCGCGCTGGTTTGCCAGGGCAATTAAGTGTTCAATTGCATCGACCTGGTTTTTCTTGTTAAAGGCGGAGAGAATTTCGCTATCTTTCACCAGGTCGGTCAGGCCATCGCTGCACAGGATGATCTGGTCGTTTGGTTTGAGCAAGAGCCCCTGGTTATTGCGGGCTTGTTCGTCGCTTTCGTCAGGGCGCAAGCGCAAGCGCGAATCAGGTTCGACCGGCTGGCGTGAGCCCAGGTAGCGACGAATGACATGGGCGTTAGGGTGGGTCTTGGCCTGTTCTGGCGTCAGGACGCCAGCTTGCATCGCCTCCTGCACCCAGGTGTGGTCGATGGAAATTTGTTGGATGGCATGATCGCGGATCAGGTAAGCGCGCGAATCCCCTACGTAAGCCAGGTATAACCTGTCTTGAATAACCCAGGCGCATACGGCGGTGGCGCCCATGCCTTTTTTATCATCTTCCGTGTCCGATAAGGCGACAATCGTCTGGCTGGCCTGGATGATGGCTTCACGCAAGGTCGCAACGGGGTGAGAAGCGTCGCTCTCACCAACTGCTTGGCTGATGACATCGACCGCCAGTTCCGCGGCTACCTCGCCAGCGTGGTGACCGCCGATGCCATCGCACACCACAGCCAGAAGCGCCGGTAGTTGCGGTTGCTCGCTGAGGCGGAAGGCCGAAACTGCGTAGCGGTCTTCGTTGTTTTTGCCGCTCATCCCGGGATGGCTGTTTGCGGCGACAAAGAGGTGCGAACGATCAACCGGGATCATGTCATCAAATCTCCGTTTGTAGCTGCTTCACCATTCTCAGGCGTGACGACCGGACGGCGAATATGCGTAGGCTGCCGTAGCGTAAAACGGAACCCCACCCGTCCAATATGCACCAAATCTCCATGCACCAGCCTGGCGCCGGCTTTGGAGACCGGAGAGAAATTCAACCAGGTGCCAGCCATCGAGCCTTCGTCTGAGATGCGAAAGGCGCCATCTTCCAGAATCCGCAAGCGCGCATGTAAGCCTTCCACCGAGGCGTCTTCGATCACCAGGCTGGCCAGGTTCGGGTTCGAACCAAGCGTCACTTCCGAGGTTGTAATCGCAATCGGGGGAGAGGCGTCCAGGGTTTCGTCTTCGGCGATACGGCTGAAGAAGGCGCGTGCTTTGGGGGTGATATGGCGTTGAGGCCATTGTAAGCGGTTCATCCAGGTTTGCGAGCTTTTGTGAAGGTCGGCGTCATTGATCGCCACTGGCTGGGTGACGGGGTCTGACCTCGGCCCCTTCTTTCTGGCAGCGCGTTGTGCAGCCGGCCGCAGTTGCCCGCTTACCAGCAGCGCCAACAGTAAAATCGCTCCTGCCACAACCACCAGCATTACCGTCAGAGCGGGCAGGTTTCGTTGCATCGTCATCCATGGATTATTGAAAGATGTTTCGATAGAAACGAAGACCGGTAGTTCAATACTGGCGCCGGTCAATCCCAGGTTGTCGATTACACGCACTTGCAAAATGTGTGTCCCGTTATTGGAGTAGTTTTCAAGATTCCAGACGAACTGGTCGAAGGGCGGCGACAGGTTTTCGTCCACCATAATGCCATCCACATATAATGCTGATTGTGTCAGCGGGCGTAGACGCCCATCTGGAAAATCGAGCACAACCTCCAAAATTTGCTCGCCAGGCAGCAACTGTTCGCTGCTGGCCTGGTTGTCATCAGTTTCTTCTGGCATGGGAATGGGTTGGCGTTCGATTTCGATTGGCGGCGAGACAAATGCTGGGACAGGTGGCTTCAAGTCAATTTCAAACACCACCGCCGGGGTTTCAATCTCCAACCCATCGGTTTGGATCCTGGCGACGATTTGCTGGCTGCCTCCCTGGCGAACAGCGGAAAGATAGGTCAGGCGGTAGATATTCCGTAAGGGCGCCAGAAATTTTTCCGGGTCGGGCAAGGCTTCTTCGCCGGTGAAGAACAGGCTTTGCCCGCCAGTTTGGGTGGCCAGGTTTTCCAGGCTTTGGATGCCTGGGTTGCTGGGGGCATTGGCAGATGTTACGATCCATACGAAAATGGCGATATCCTGCTGCCGCGCCTGGCTGACCAGGTTTTCTAGAGGCTGATTGAAATCGCCTTCTAAGGCCGGGGTGATGAACAAGATGGCGCGCCTCATCCCAAGCCGAGGCGGTTGATCGGCGGCCAGGCTGACCGCCTGGAAGAGCATGTCCAGGTTGGGGGCGGATGCGCGAGCGTCGGTCTGGTCGCGTTCCAAAAATTCTAGCCAACGCGATGGGTCCTGCACATGGCTGACCTGCGGTCCATTGGCGATGATCAGGCTCCAATCATCCAGGGTGGAACCCTGGCGGCTTTTTGCCCAATTGGTCAGGGCGGTTTTCAAGTAATCGTAACGAGAAAAGCCTTTACTGTTGCGAATGCCAAAAGCTGGACCTGGGTTAACTGCAACCACCACCTGCACACCCGGTCGGATTTCTTCCAGCGAGCCGGCAGATAGAGCAACATCATTTTCGATGATCTGAACTTGCCCGGCTTGTAAGTTGGGTACGAATTGCCCTTGGGCGGTATGCACATCCAGAAATAATTCAACCTGTGGGAATGCTTGCAGGTTGGGGTTGCTTAATATTGCTACCCAGTTCTGTTGAGCCTGTACCGGCTCAGCCAGCAGGATGAGAATACACAAAATCAGCGCTAGTAGCCAGCGCAGTCGCTTTTGCATAGTTTTATTTTAGCACAAGCGGAGGCGTTTTGGGCGTTGCACAAGGCGAGCCGTTTGCCAGCCTATGGGAAGCCTCCCATGATCTTGCCTGGCAAACGGCTGCGCCGGAATGAGATGATTATAGGGCAGGTTCTTCGGCTTCCACTTGCTGCGCTGGGCGGGTCAGGCGCATGAAGGTTAAAGTCCAGGCGACGCCGGTGAAGCTGCTTAAGATGCCGTTCAGGACGATGGCAATTGGAATGTAGCACGCCAGGCACACCCCGGCAACAATCAACCCGCTGGTGAGGGCGCGCTCACTGCCTGCGATGAAGCCAAAGGCAGCCGGGCCGATCACCATCAAAGCTGGCAAGCCAATAATCAAGCCGCCCACGATGCCAATCCCCAAGATCAAGATCAGCCACATCAAGATAAAGGTACCGGCGTTGGCTTTGATCACTTCCCAGCCGCGTCGCAGGCCGTCCATAATGCTCAGGTCTTCGACCACGATAGCCACGCTGCTTTGCTCGATCAGCACTTGCACCACCCAGGCGACCGGCACCAGCAAGCATGCCAGGGGTACCAGGCACAACGCCCCGATGCCCAGGGTGACGATGCTGCCAAATACCACCACGATGGCAACGATGATGCCGACAACTGCCATCGCTAATCCAACCGCCAGGCTGAGCAAGAAGACCCGCCAGAAATAGGGCATGCTGCCGCTAAAAAGCTCGCCAAAAGCCAGGGTTTCACGACCCTGTTCAGCCTGTTGCGTGCCGCGGATCAGGCCGATGCGCCCGATGGTGCCCAGGAAAACGCTGATCACAACCAGCACAATCATGACGGCGATAAAACCCAGGATGAGCAGCGCCAGTTGCCATTCAGGAATGTTGGCAAAGAAGCGCTCGAGGCCTGAAAAGAAACGCTCGAATGGGCCAAAGCCCGAAGCATCGCCGCCGCTGCTTTGCCAGCTGCTTCCGCCGCCACTTCCGGTACCGCCTCCGCCAGTGCAACCGGCCAAGATGCCAAAGATCCACAAAATTTTATGTTTCCAGATAATTTGCCAGGCGCGTGATAATACTGAACCGATATCCATGCTTTTTTATCCTTTCTTTGATTTCTTACTTACTATACGTTCATTCCCATTCAATGGTTGCAGGCGGCTTGCTGGTGATGTCGTAAACAACCCGGTTGACGCCTTGCACTTCGTTGACAATCCGGTTGGCGACTTTGGCAAGCACATCATCTGGTAAGCGTGCCCAATCGGCGGTCATAAAATCCTGGGTGGTGACAGCGCGCAAGGCAACGGTCTCCTGGTAGGTGCGCTGGTCGCCCATCACGCCCACCGAGTAAACTGGCAGGAGCACGGCAAAGGCTTGCGCCGTACCACGAGTTTGGTCGGCCTGGGCTGTCATGCGCAGCAGGCCGGCGGCAGCGAGTTCGCCGGTAAAGATAGCATCCGCAGCGCGCAGGCGTTCAATTCGCTCGTAGGTGATCTCGCCCAGGCAGCGCACCGCCAGGCCGGGGCCGGGAAAAGGTTGGCGCCAGACCATTTCGCTGGGCAGGCCGAGCGCCTCACCCACTGCCCGCACTTCATCTTTGAATAGATAACGTAATGGCTCCACCAAAGTAAAGTTCATTTTTTCTGGCAGCCCACCGACATTGTGGTGCGTTTTGATGCGCTGCGCCTTGGCGCGGTCGGGGGCGCTGGATTCGACCACATCAGGGTAGATCGTGCCTTGTACCAGGAAACGCGGCGCACCAATCTGGCGCGCCTGTTCCTCGAAGGTACGGATAAATAACTCGCCAATAATGCGGCGCTTCTCTTCGGGAGCGGTCACGCCTTTCAATGCGCTCATGAACTGCTGCACGGCGTCGACGGTGATGAGTTCGATCCCCAATTTTTCTTGTAATACGACCTTGACCTGCGCCGCCTCGCCCTGGCGCAGCAAACCGGTATCCACAAACACGGCCGCCAGTTGCTCGCCGACTGCCTTCTGCACCATGGCTGTGGCCACGCTAGAGTCGACGCCGCCGCTGACAGCCGAGATCACCAGCTCTTCGCCAACCTGTTGGCGAATGCGATGCACGCTTTCGTGAATAATTGATTCTGGCGTCCATTGCGGGCGCGCCTGGCAGACTTCGATCACGAAGCGCTGTAAAATCTGCCGCCCGCCGGGAGTGTGATGCACTTCGGGGTGAAATTGCAAACCGAACAGGCCGCGTTCCACATCGCCCATCAGAGCCACAGGAGAGTTTTCACTCCGCCCCAGGACGGAAAAACCGGGCGGCGGGCTTTCGATGCGGTCGCCGTGTGACATCCAGACCGGTTGCGCCCCGCGGTCGACTAATGGGTTGGGATGCAGCGTTTCTAACTGCGCCAGGCCATACTCGCGTTGGGCGGAGGCGTCGACCTTGCCGCCCAGCGCTTGAGTCAGCGCCTGCATCCCGTAGCAAATCCCCAGGATCGGCCGTTGGCTGTTCAAAACATAGGCCGGAATCGTTGGCGCGCCGGGTTCGTAGACCGAGGCCGGTCCACCAGAAAGGATATACCCTTTCGGTTCCAGCGCCAGCACCTGTTCGGCCGGGGCGTCCCATGGAAATAACTCGCAATAAACCTGTGCTTCTCGCACCCGGCGAGCAATGAGTTGGCTGGTTTGCGAGCCAAAATCCAGGATGGCGATGGCGTCGGTCATGGAGCGCTCGCAAAGACGATTTCGTCGCCTTGCATCGACTGGATGCAAGCCAGCGACTCAATCGGCACGCCCAGGTGAGTCAGCGCTTGCCGGCCGCCTTCGAAAGATTTTTCGATCAGCGCCCCAATGCCCACCAGTTTGGCGCCGGCGGTGTTGGCCAGGCGCACCAACCCCAGGATGGTGGCTCCGCTGGCAAGGAAATCGTCGATGATCAGGACGCGTTCGCTATCTCCCAGGTATTCGGGCGAAATGATCAGTTCGACCGTTCGCCCTTTGGTATGTGAAGGCGAAAGGGTCAGAAAAACCTGGTCGGGCATGGTGATCGGTTTGTGTTTGCGGGCATATACCACGGGCAACCCCATATGAAATCCGGTCATTAAAGCTGGGGCAATGCCAGAGATCTCTGCTGTAAGCACTTTGGTAGCGCCGATATCTTTAAAGCGCCGGGCGAATTCACGCCCACATGCTTCCATCAAGGCCGGGTCGACCTGGTGGTTGATGAATCCATCGACCTTGAGAATTCCATTGCCCAGGTTTTTACCCTGGCGAGCAATCCGCTCCTGTAATGCGTGCATAGTAACCTCCTGCCAGTTTTGTATTGTAAGCCGCCCACCCCATTGATGTTTGTGATTCTACAATGAGTCTGGACAAAGCGCCAGTCATCAACGGAATGATTTTGGGTGGCATTTGAGTTTTTGCACTGCACTCTTGCGTCGCCCGATGGGCGCGCTGTTGGTATGCCCTACGGGCATCGCCCGTAAGCGCCTCTATCATGTGATAGAATCAGATCTTGATGTTGGTCTTAGCTTCAAATTCTCCGCGTCGCAAAGAGCTGCTCTCGCTGGCGGGCATCCCCTTCACCGTCAGGCCAGCGCAATTGGATGAAAGCATCCTGGTTGGCGAAAGCCCCCCTGCTTACGTGCGCCGGATGGCAGAGAGCAAGGCCTGGGCGGTGCAAGCCCGGATGGATGGGCAATTCGACTCTCATGCATGGGTGTTGGCCGCCGACACGATCGTTGTACATCAAGTCGACATCCTCGGAAAACCCGAAACACCTCAACAGGCTCGCGAAATTTTACAAAGATTGCGCAACTGCAATCATCAAGTGCTGACCAGCCTGGCAGTCATCCGCCTGGTAGACTGCCAAATGCTCAGCCAGGTGGTTGTCTCGGATGTTACTATGCGCGACTATTCTGACGATGAGATCGAAGCCTATATCGCCAGCGGCGATCCCATGGATAAAGCTGGAGCGTATGCAATCCAACACACCGGGTTCCATCCGGTCGAGCGCGTCCAGGGGTGTTACGCCAATGTGACCGGGTTGCCGCTCTGTCACCTGGCGCGTATGCTGCAAACGATGGGAGTGTCTGCGCTCGATACGATCACCCAAGCTTGCCAGGAGCATCTGAACATGCCATGCCCGTTGTATTTGCAGATGGTGAAAGAAACGCGATGAAGTTTTTGGTTGGTTTGCTTTTGGTTTGCCTGGTTGCGCTGGCTGGCTGCGCTCAATTGCCAGCATTTTTTGAGACCCCTACGCCTGCGACGCCGACAACTGTGTGGAGCGCTGAAGCAGTTCCCGATGCCGCGCCTGCGGCGCGCGCTTACCTGGATGCATGGAAAGTGGAAGACTACCCGGCCATGTACAATATGCTGACTTCCCTAAGCCGTTCGGCCATTGCTCTGGAGGATTTCATCCAGCATTATCGCAGCGTGGCGGTGGAAGCCAATCTGACAACCATTGATTATGAGATTCTTTCTGTGCTGGTCAACCCGGATACAGCCCAGGCGCGCTACCGCGTCCACTTGAACAGCGCCCTGGTGGGGGAGATCGTGCGTGAAACGTTGATGGACTTGCGCCTTGAAAAAGATGAATGGCGAGTGCAGTGGAACGATACGCTGATTTTGCCTGAGTTGGTTCCTGGCAATTATTTACTGATGGATCGCAGCAGTTATGTGCCCTCGCGCGCCAACATCTATGATATACATGGCAAAGCCCTGGTTGCACAAACCGATGCCACAGCCCTGGGGCTGTATGTTGATCAGGTCAACCCTACCCAGGTTGAAGCCCTGTTTGCCCAATTAGCCGACCTGACTGGCAAACGCGTCGACACGATGATGGAAATGTACCGCAATACCCCGCGCGGCGCCGGCTGGTACCTGCCCTTTGGCGAAGTATCCTCTGAGGTTTTGGAAAATAGACTCGATCTGTTGACGGGCTTCAGCGGGCTGGAAATGCGCCCTTATAAGGCGCGCTATTATTTCGAAAGCGGAATTGCGCCGCATGTGCTGGGCTATGTGGGCGTGATCCAGCCGGATGAAGTCGAATATTACCAGCGCCTGGGATACCGGCAGGATGAGCGCGTCGGCCGCTCTGGTTTGGAGAAGTGGGGTGAGACCTACCTGGCGGGAAAGCGCGGCGGCGCATTGTATGTTTTTAATGCCCAGGGACGACCGGTGACTTTATTGGCCGAAACGCCGGCTCAGCCATCCTATGATCTCTATACCACCCTCGACCGCGATTTACAGGCCGGCGCGCAGCTGGCGATGACTGGTTTTCGCGGCGCTCTTGTAGTTCTGGAGAGGGATAGCGGGCGAGTGCTGGCGATGGTTTCCTCCCCGGGGTTCGACCCGAACGCTTTTGAGCCGATCAACTACAATAGCAGTTCGTTGCTGGCTGAAATTTTGAATGACCCGCAGCGCCCATTGCTCAACCGGGCTACCCAGGGGCAGTATCCGTTGGGCTCGGTGTTCAAGATTGTCACCATGGCGGCAGGTCTGTACAGCGGGCGTTATACCTCTGAATCGACTTACCAATGCGGCTACCTGTTCGAAGAACTGCCCGGCGTCCAATTGCATGATTGGACCTATGATTATTTTCTGCGCGATGGGCGCACCATTCCGAGTGGTCTGCTGACTTTACCGGAAGGGCTGATGCGTTCATGTAACCCATGGTTCTGGCATATTGGATTAAGCCTGTATAACCAGGGCATGGAAACAACGCTGTCTTCCATGGCGCGTTCGTTTGGGCTGGGACAGCCTACCGGAATCGAGGGCGTCGAAGAATTGCCCGGCCAGATGCCCGATCCGGAAAATGTGATCGACGCTGTGAACATGGCGATTGGGCAGGGGCCGGTGCTGGTGACCCCACTGCAGGTGGCGCGTTTTGCCGCTGCAATTGGCAACGGCGGGATTTTGTACCAGCCGCAAATTATCGAGCGGATCGATGGCCCGGGTGGGCAGCCCTTGCGCCAGTTCGAACCCCGATCGATGGGCGAGCTGCCGCTCAGCGCCGCCGACCTCCAATCCATTCAACAGGCCATGGTAGGGGTGATCCGCAACGAGCGCCCGCGCGGCACTGCCTGGCATCGTTTTACCGGCCTGGATATTGCTGTAGCTGGCAAAACTGGCACCGCTCAATCGGGCAGGGAGCAGCCTCACGCCTGGTTTGCCGGTTATACATTGCAAGGGCGCGAAGACAAGCCGGATATCGCCATCGCCGTGGTGCTGGAATACGCCGGCGAAGGTTCAGATTACGCCGCCCCCATCTTTCGCCGGATTGTAGAATTGTATTTTATCGGCCAGCCCCAGAAGCTGTATTGGTGGGAGACGGCTTTCAATGTACCTTTCACGCCCACCCCCCAGGTGACGCCAACGCCGGTAATCGAACTGACCCCCACTTTGACTCCCTGACCAGAAAAACACAATGCGTGGATTAATTATTCGTTCCCAATCTGGTTTTTACACCGTGCAGCTGGAAAACGGCGCGCAGGTGGTTTGCCAGCTGCGAGGTCGCTTGAAAAAGGGCCCTCGCAGAGAAGACAAAGTCGCGGTAGGCGATTGGGTGCAGGTCAGCGCCCTGGATCGAAAAACCGGGATGATCGAGCTGGTGGAAGAGCGCCAGCGGTTGTTTGCACGCCTGGCGCCAACGCCGCATGGCGAATATCAACAAATCCTGATTGCCAATCCTGACCAGGTTGCCATAGTTTTTGCTTGCGCAGACCCGGCGCCACGCCTGGGCATGTTAGACCGGTTTTTGGTGATTGCAGAAAAGCAAGGCGTGCCGGCGTTGATCGTCGCCAATAAAATCGACCTGCTCAGCATGGAACAGGCCAAGAAAATCTTTGATCGTTACCCGCCTTTAGGTTACCAGGTCATTTATACCTCGACTCAGACTGGGCAAGGGTTGGATGAACTCAAGGAACACCTGGCTGGAAAAATTACGCTCTTTACTGGGCCGTCCGGGGTAGGAAAATCGAGCTTGTTGAATGCGATCCAGCCGGGGTTGGGTTTGTTGGCGCGCAAAGTCAGCCACGGTACTCGTAAAGGGCGCCATACGACGGTGGTGCGCGAATTGTTTGCTTTGCATGGCGGCGGATATGTGGCTGATACGCCGGGATTGAAAGCGTTGGCTCTGTGGGATATCGAGCCGGAGGAGGTGGATGGTTATTTTCCTGAGCTGCGCCAACGGGTAGAAGGCTGCCAGTTCAGTGATTGTACGCATGTCCACGAGCCGCAATGCGCGGTGCTGCAAGCCTTGAAAGCTGGCGAGATCCACCCGGAGCGTTACCAGTCTTATTTGCGCATGCGCTTTGGCGACGAAAATGACAGGACTGAGCAATTGACAGACAGGTGATTCTTACTTATAATTCACTAATCTTTTTGGCAATCCAGCCGGAAAAAATTTCAATGGTCATCGAAAAGACAATTTTATTGGCAAACTTGGGTTGTGTTAATTGCGAGCAGATATCATATTGGGGGAAAGTGAAAAATGAACCTGTAAAGCTTTCGCTGTGTATACTTAAGTAATAGCGGAGTATCCAAATCATGATTCCTGGCAATGGCCGAAAACCAATCATCAAAGTAGAAAACTTACAAACTCGCTTCCATACTCCCGAAGGCATTGTCTACGCCGTCAACGGCGTAGATTTTGAGCTAGGGGAAGGAGAGACCCTGGGCGTGGTGGGAGAGAGCGGGTGTGGCAAAAGCGTCACCATGCTCTCGGTACTGCAGCTAATTCCTCGCCCACCGGGTGAAATCGTCAGCGGGCGGGCAGAATTCCATGGCCAAGACCTGCTGCATCTGAGCAATGAGGAAATTCGCTCGGTGCGCGGCGCACAAATCGGGATGATCTTTCAAGACCCGATGACTTCACTCAACCCGGTCTTGACGATTGGCAAACAGGTTTCCGAACCTTTGATGCTGCACCTTGGAATGACCAAAAAAGACGCTGCTGACCGGGTAATTGAGTTACTGGAGCTGGTTGGCATTCCAGAAGCCGAAAAGCGCCTGACCCAGTACCCTCACCAATTCTCCGGCGGGATGCGCCAGCGCGTGATGATCGCCATGGCATTGGCCTGCAACCCGCAAATCTTGATTGCCGACGAACCGACCACCGCCCTGGATGTAACCATCCAGGCCCAGATCATCGAACTGGTGAAAAGACTGCGCGATGAGATTGGTATGTCGGTAATCTGGATCACCCACGACCTGGGGGTGGTGGCCGGTATGGCGCAGCGAGTGATCGTGATGTACGCCGGCTATATTATCGAAGAAGCGCCCGTTAAGGAGTTATATTCCAACCCGACCCATCCGTACACCTTGGGCTTGCTCAACAGCCTGCCGCGCTTGGATCGCGGCGAACAAGGTCGCCTGACCGATATTCCCGGCTTGCCGCCCTTGCTGCTGGAAAAGCCGGTTGGGTGCCCGTTTGTGCCGCGCTGCGTCTATGCTCACGATCGTTGTTCAGAAAACCCCCCACTGATGGAAATCGCCCCCGGGCACCGTTCGGCCTGCTGGTGGGATGTGAAAGAAGGAAAAGCGCGCCATGCCTGATCAAACCAATAATCACAAAACATTGCTGCGAGTAGAAGGCCTGGTGAAACATTTCCCGATCCTGGCGGGTGTCTTTCAGCGCCAGGTTGGGGTGGTGCATGCCGTTGATGGGGTCAGCTTCGAAATCCGCCAGGGCGAGACCTTCGGCCTGGTGGGCGAGTCTGGCTGCGGTAAATCAACTGCCGGGCGCACGATTTTGCAGCTCTATCGACCAACCGCCGGGCGGGTGTTGTTGTATGATCAAGACCTGGCCTCTATGAAGGGCGAGACTTTGCGTCGCATGCGCCAGAAAATGCAGATGATTTTCCAGGATCCTTACGCCAGCTTGAACCCGCGCATGACCATTCGTGAGATTGTGGGCGAGCCGCTCATGGTTCACGATGTGGCCAAAGATAAAGAGATTCAAGAACGTGTCAATGAGCTGCTGGATACGGTGCGCCTGAATCCCGGCTTTGCCTCACGTTACCCGCACGAATTCTCCGGCGGTCAACGCCAGCGCATTGGCATCGCCCGCGCCCTGGCCTTGCAGCCCGATTTTATCGTCTGCGACGAGCCGATTTCAGCCCTGGATGTCTCGATCCAGGCGCAGGTGATCAACTTGCTGGAGGATTTGCAGGCCAAGATGGGGTTGACCTATCTGTTCATCGCCCATGACCTTTCCATGGTGCGCCATATCAGCGACCGGGTGGCGGTGATGTACCTGGGTGTTTTGGCGGAACTGGCGCCGCGCGATGAATTATACGAGCACCCGCTGCACCCGTACACCCAGGCTCTGCTTTCTGCCGTGCCCGTGCCGGATCCGTTTGTAGAAGAAAAGCGTAAACGCATCATTTTGGAAGGCGATGTGCCCAGTCCGGTTAATCCGCCTTCGGGCTGCCGCTTCCGCACACGCTGCCCATTGGCAGACAAAATCTGCGCTGAACAAATGCCTGAATGGCGCGAAGTCGTCCCCGATCATTGGGTGGCGTGTCATTTCGTCAACTAGACAACGGATTACTGACAACGGATTTTTGGAACGAATTGAACGGATTTGAGAATGGAATTAGGTACGTTCAAATGAGTTTAGAAATAGATTGACTGGAGAGAATTTGAAGGAGGTGATGCCTGACGAGCGATGTTGTAAATTGAATGACTGTGTAGTAAGTTGATAATAACCCGATCTTTAATTTGAGGAGAAGAAACATGCGTAACAAAATCTTTACTGTAGCCTCGCTGCTGATTATCGCCAGCATGGTGTTGGCAGCTTGCGCGCAACCACAGACAATCACCGAGACCATCGTGCAGACGGTCCAGGTCGAAGTGGTCAAGACTGTGGAAATTCAACAGGAAGGCCAGACGGTCATCGTCACCGCCACTCCTGAGCCGGTCAAAGCGGTTGAATTCAAGTCCAAGGACCCGACGACCTTTGTCTCGGTTACGTTCGGCGATTCTGAAACCCTGGACCCGGCGCTCGCCTACGAAACCTCCGGCGGCGAGATCATCATGAACATCTATGACACCCTGGTGTACTTCAATCGCCAGGACCCCAACTCATTCATCCCGCAACTGGCGGTGGAACTGCCGACCGTCGAAAATGGCGGCCTGTTAGAGGATGGCAAGGTGGTGGTCTTCAAGATTCGCGAGGGCGTCAAGTTCCATGATGGCAGCATCATGATGCCTTCGGATGTAGCTTTCACCTTCCAGCGCGGCATGCTGATGGGCGGCTACAGCGGCCCGCAGTGGCTGCTGACCGAGCCGGTCCTGGGCATTGGGATTCATGACATTGCCGAGACCATTGGCGATGGCGCTGGCGCAGGCGACAAAGAAGCCCTGCTGGCGCAGGATGCTGCTGCCCTGGTTGCAGCATGCGAAACGGTAAAAGGCAAGATCGTGGCCGACAACGACGCCATGACCGTGACCTTCTACCTGGAACAGGCCTGGGCGCCTTTCCTGGCTACACTGGCGCAGACCTGGGGCTCGGTGCAATCCGAGGCCTGGCTGAAGGCCAACGGCGCCTGGGATGGCGACTGCGCCACCTGGCAGAACTATTATGACATGACCTCCGAAGAACTGAACGCTACCCCGTTGGGCAGCAGCGCCATGGGCACCGGCCCGTACAAACTCGAGCGCTGGATTCCGGGCGAGGAAGTCGTTCTGGTTGCCAACGAGGACTACTGGCGTACCGAGCCGGCCTTCGAAGGCCAGCCCACCGGCGCCCCGAGCATCAAGACCGTCATCCGCAAGAGCGTGACTGAGTTCTCCACCCGCTACTCGATGCTGCAGGCTGGCGATGCAGATTTTGCCGCAGCCGGCTCCACCGCTGATTGGCCGCAAATGGACCTCTTGGTTGGGCAGATTTGCAACCTGGAAGACAACGACTGCGAACCCACCGACAACCCGAATGGCCCGTTGGAGATGCTGTCTGGTTGGACCTCCGGTTCTCGCACCGACATCTTCATGAACTTTGCAGTCAACACCGCCGGTGGCAACAACTACATCGGCAGCGGCCAACTGGATGGCAATGGCATCCCGGCTGATTTCTTCGCCGATGTCCATATCCGCAAAGCTTTTGCTTACTGCTTCAACTACGACGCTTATCTGGATGACGTGTTGTTGGGTGAAGGCACCCGCAGCCTGGCAGTCATGCTGCCCGGGCAGGCTGGTTACGCCGACGACACCCCCTATTACTCCTACGATCCTGATAAGTGCGCCGAAGAGTTTGAACTGGCTGAACTACGCTCCGCCGATGGCAAGACCATCAACGAAGTTGGCTTCCGCCTGACCCTGGCCTACAACACCGGTAACACCGCCCGCCAGACGATCGGCCAGATCCTGCAGGCCGAACTGTCTGCCATCAACCCGCTCTTCACTGTTGAAGTGACCGGTTTGCCGTGGCCGACCTATCTGCGTGAATTCCGCGCCCGCAAGCTGCCGATTTCTACCAGCGGCTGGGTGCAGGATATCGACGACCCGCACAACTGGGTTCAGCCCTACGCCATTGGCACCTTCGCCAATCGCCAGGGTATGCCCGATGAAATTCGGGCCCCGATGGCTGCTTTGATCGACGAAGGCGTGCTCGAGACCGATACCGCCAAGCGCCATGAGATCTACAAGCAGTTCAACCAGCTGTACTACGACAACATCCCGACCATTCTGTTGTTCATCGCCAACCCGCGCCGCTACCAGCAGCGCTGGGTGTCGGGCTTCTTCGCCAACCGTGGTTCTTTCGGCGACTACTGGTACTACATGTCGAAAGAGTAAACCAGGTTTTTAGAAACACATTGTAAGCTTTTGCATGGCGGTGCGCGCCTCGCGCACCGCCATGCAGCCCCTGATTGATCGTATCTGGAGCAGCAAAATGACCAACTATATTATCCGTCGCATCCTGATCCTTCCGATTATCTTGTTTGGCGTGACCGCCTTGATCTTTGGCATGTTGCAATTTCTCAGCCCGGCTGAGCGTTCGGCGTTGTATGTGCGTGATGTTCCGAAGAATGAAGCCATGATGGATGCTGTGATCCGGCGCTATGGCCTGGACCAACCGATCCTGGTACAGTATTGGAACTGGCTGATGGGCCGGATTGACCCTGTGACAGGCAATGTGGTGGGAGGCATCTTGCGCGGCGAATTGGGGTATTCACGCAGCGGGTCGCAATCGGTAGCCGCCTTGCTCAAGCGGCGTTTTCCGGCGACGGTTGAACTGGCCTTATATACGATTATTCCGATCATTGGTATTGGCGTCACCCTGGGGATTGCCGCGGCAGTCAACCACAATCGCTGGATTGACCAGCTGGCGCGCGTGTTTGCGATCCTGGGTCACTCTTTACCCAGTTTTGTACTTGGTTTATTGGCTTTGTTGTTTTTCTATGCAAAATTACAGTGGTTTCCTCCCGGTCGCCTGTCAGATTGGGCTAACAACGTGGTGTTAGCCCAGACCTGGAACACGTATACTTCTTTGATTACCGTCGATTCCTTGCTGAACGGGCGCGTGGATGTCTTCCTGGATGCCTTGCGGCACCTGATTCTGCCCGTCATGGTGCTTTCGACGATTTCCTGGGCGACTTATCTGCGTGTGACGCGTTCTTCGATGCTGGAAACTTTGCGCCAGGAATATGTGGTCACGGCACGCGCTAAGGGCTTGAAAGAAAGGGATGTTATCAACGGTCATGCGCGCCCGAACGCTTTGATCCCGGTCGCCACCCTGAGCGGCTTCACCATCGCAGGGCTGCTGGGCGGGGCGGTCTTGACCGAGACGATCTTCGACTATCCTGGCATTGGGCAGGCGGCTGGAGCAGCGGCGGCGCAGCTGGATGTCATCGCCGTACTTTCGTTCACGCTCTTAAGCGGTTTGATCTTGATCGTGGCGAACCTGATTGTCGATGTAATGTACGCTTTCTTGGACCCGCGCGTCCGTTTGAACTAGAAAATATTAGAAACTCAATTTCTCTAAGAAATTGAGTTTCTGGCTTATTGGAGGATCAATTATGAGTGTTGCAACCGGCGCTCCAACCCCACAATCCAGCTATCTGGACACCTTCGAGATGCGCAAAATCGGCTTTGTGGAACGCTTCCTTGGCCCGGAAAATTATCGCATTTTGAAAGGCATTCTCACCAACCCGCTTTCGGTGATAGGTGTAACGCTGATCACATTCTTTATCCTGGTAGCGATTTTTGCTCCGGCGATCGCCCCACCCACCAACCTGCGTGAACCCTATATGACGCCGCGCGATGGCTATGGCCCGACGCCCAAGCCGCCAGGCACGGAATGGAAGTCGCGCCCGCCGGAAATCCCGTTTTGGTGGGGCATTACCGGCAAAGAAGGCTGGGTGCATATTTTTGGCACCACCGGCGGCCAGTGGGACCTGTTCTATGGCATCGTATGGGGCACGCGCACGGCCCTAAAAGTTGGCTTGACGGTTGAAGCGTTCACCCTGATCATTGGCATCTTGATTGGCAGCCTATCGGCATTTTACGGCGGCTGGGTCGATGAAATCTTGATGCGTATCACAGAGATATTCATGGCCTTTCCGTATCTATTAGCCGCCCTGACGCTCTCGGCCATTCTGACGCCGGTGATCGGTAAGGGCATCTGGCCGCCGTTGATTGCCATGGTGACATTTGGGTGGATGGGCTATGCGCGTATCATCCGCGGCGATATCTTATCGGTGCGCGAGCGCGATTACGTCATGGCGGCGCGGGTGATTGGCGTCAAAGATCGCCGCATCATCTTCAAGCACGTCATCCCCAACGCCATCTACCCGACCTTGATCCTGGCTTCGATGAATATCGGCTCAGATGTGATCTCTTTCGCTGCGCTGAGTTTCCTGGGCATCGGCACCGAAGTAGGCTACGCTGACTGGGGCCAGATGATCAGTTTTGCCCGCAACTGGATCCCCTCGCTGGCGACGTACTGGTATATCGTGGTCTTTCCAGGCCTGGCTCTGGCTTTGTTCACCCTGGGGTGGAACCTGGTGGGCGACGCCTTGCGGGATATTATGGATCCGCGCTTGCGCCGCGGGCGCTAATCTTGCTGGCAAGTTGAATTCAGGCGCTGGATATCTCTCATCCAGCGCCTTGTGAAACCGGGTTTTGTGATGAAACCCGGTTTCTTGATAGGTAAAGCCAGGCAGGTGCGATTCATCAGGTTTCGATGCGTTGTACCTGCCGTGCACAAAAACGTTACTCGAAAGAGACTTTGATGAGGTGTTCATGGTCAGTGTGGTAAAAGCTGCCGGGTGGATAACGGTTTTGATACTCCCGCTGGTTGTTTTTCTCTCCCCGCTCGCGCAAACCGGGGATGGACCATCCCCAGAAATGCAGCAGTTTCAAGATCGCCTGGCGCCGCCAGCCACAGCTTTTCCGCCCAGCCAGGCTGACCAGGGCGCCCAGGTTTATTACCTGGTGTGCATGGCCTGTCACGGCGACCGCGGCCAGGGTCTGACCAGCGAGTGGCGTGAGCTGTTGGGCCCGGATGATCAGAATTGCTGGCAATCGCGCTGCCACGCCAGCAACCACCCCCCGGAGGGGTTCGTATTCCCGTATCTTGTCCCGGCGCTGATCAGCCCAGGGCTTGTGGCGCGCTTTGAGAGCGCTTTGGACCTGCATAACTATCTTCGCCAGGAAATGCCCTGGCAAGCGCCTGGCTCATTGACCGAAACAGAATATTGGCAGTTGACGGCTTTCTTGTTGCGCGCCAATGGCATCGACCCGGGCGTCTATCCGCTGGATGCTCGAATGGCAGCAACTATCCCCATGCGCGCCAGCCTGGTTCCTGGAGAATCCGTCCCACTTTCGGCGGACGATTTTTGGCGTCTTGCGGCGAGCGGGGTGGTTGGATTTTTCGCCATTTTGCTGGTAAAATGGATGTATCAAACATTTCAGTTGCACCGGAAAAATTCAACCAATCCTGAAAAACCCGCTTGAACCGATGGCTTCAACGGGAAGTAGTATTAATGTGCAGGGATTTGAAAGGAACCCATGTCCCAACATAGCGATCAAGAACTTGTGCTTCAGTTGCAGGCTGGCAGTCTTGAGGCTTTGGGAGATTTGTATGATCGATATCGGCAAACGGTGTACCGCACAGCCCTGGCGATTACCGGCGATCCAGACATCGCCAGCGATCTGCTGCAGGATGTATTTTTGCGATTACACCGCTTTGCGGCGCGCATCGACCCGCAGCGACCGTTGGAGCCATGGTTGTATCGCATGACCGCCAACCTGGCTTACACCTGGCTCAAGCGCGAGCGCCGTTGGCTGCGCCCGATCGAAGACCTGGCAGATTGGTTGGCAGGTTCGGCGATGAATGCCACTTATGCAGTGGTGGAACTGCGCGACGATTGGGCGCGCGTCCAGCAAGCGGTTTCGCTGCTGCCTTTATCGCAGCGGGTGGTTGTGGTTTTGTACTATCTCAATGACCTGTCGTTGCAAGAAATCGCTGGCATTTTAGATGTGCCGGTGGGAACGGTGAAATCTCGCCTGCATTATGGCAGGCAGTTTATTAAGAAGAAACTCGGGTTGGATTCGGGCAGTGGCAGCGAGACTGTCCCAGAATTCAAATCTTGAGAGGCTGTGAATGGCTGTTAGAGTGGATGAGGTATGATGATGAAGATGGATGAACACCAGGTTGATGCCTATGTCGGTCGTTCGCTTAAGAACTGGGCTGCGCAGCAACATCTGCCAGCGGATGGGCGCGAACGATTGTTACGAGCGGCCCGTATCCGCCCTGAGATGTTTGATGGGCGGCGCCTGCCGGAGGTGGGGAAATTCTTAAAGTCGTTTTTCAATGCTCAGCCCGCTTTGGAATATCAGCCTGACTGGTTGTTTGTGCCATTCACTCAATCGCGCCTGTGGTCTTTCCACGTGGCTACCACGCGCCTGACCACATGATGTAGACTGTATGCCTCGATTGCCAATAAGAGTTTACCTTTTTGGGTTGGTATTTTTAGCATTTTCGATAGCGTGTAATTTGACCGGGGTGGGACAGAATAATCTACCGGAAGCGCCGGCGGCGACGCCGATTCAATCTGAAGACGCTACACCAATACCCACTCCGCCCGCGCCGAGTTTACTGACCATTTGCATGGGGCAGGAACCCCAGTCGTTATTCATCTACTCCGACGCCTCCGTGGCGGCGCGCAGCCTGCGCCAGGCGATCTACGATGGACCGGCCGATGTGCTGGCGTATGCCGCCCGCCCAGTGATCCTGGCTGAGAGTCCGAGTCTGGAAAACGGCGCCATTGCATTTGAACCTGTAGCTGTGGGAGCGAGTAATATAATTGCGGATAGCACAAATCGTGTAGTCGCCTTCGCCTCAGGTGTTGAGTACCGGCCGGCAGGCTGCGCCAGCCCCGACTGCGCCCGGGTGTATGACGGACAAGAAGTGGTGCAAATGGATCAGATGGTGATCCGTTTTCGATTGCAGGCCGGTTTGCGCTGGTCAGATGGTGCTCCGTTGACTGCCAGCGACTCGCAGTATTCATTCGAAGTGGCGCGCAGTTTGTATCCGCGGGCGCGCGGCGACTTGATTGCTCGCACACAATCTTACCGGGCGCAGGACGAAGTGGTTGTAGAATGGCGCGGGATACCCGGTTACCGCCAGGCAGAGACTTTGAGCATTTTTTTTACGCCGCTGCCACGCCACGTCTGGGGCGGGATTGCTCCCGAAGATCTGTTGTCAGCGCCGTTGAGCAACCGCCAGCCAATTGGCTGGGGAGCGTATGCGATACAAGAGTGGACCCCGGGCGACCATATTTCGTTGGAGCGTAACCCGTATTACGCTCGCAGCGCCGAAGGATTGCCTTATTTCGAACGCCTGGTGTTTCGCTTTACGCCAGATAAAGAAGAAGCGGTGAAAGCATTGTTGGTTGGCGAGTGCGATTATTTGGATGAAACGGTGGGGATCGATCCCCAGGATGCCCGCTTGTTGGAAGCCCAACAACAAGGGCAAATAACGCTGGTCTTTGCGCCTGGGTCGGCCTGGGAACAGCTGAGTTTCGGCGTGCAACCCTTCTCGCAGGAAGAAAATGCCTTGACTCCGTTCTTTCAGAGCAAAGAGACGCGCCAGGCCTTTGCGTATTGCATCGACCGCCAGCGCCTGGCTGAACAGCTTTTTCAAGGTCAAAGCCAGGTTCCGGATAGCTATTTGCCCGCCGAACACCCGTACTTTAATCCGGACATCCAACGTTACCCGTTCAACCCGCAGACTGGGGCAGCGCTGCTCGAAGCTGCTGGTTGGATCGATGACGATGGCGACCCGAACACGCCGCGCCGGGCGCAAAATGTGACCGGTGTCACAGATGGCGAGCCATTTGTGGTAACCCTGCTGACCACCCAGGAGTCCGAGAAGCAGAAAGCGGCTGAATTCATTCACCAATCGCTGGCGGGCTGCGGCGTGCAGATTGAAATTGAGAGTATCCCCTGGCAGACGCTGTTGGCGGCTGGCCCGGAAGGGCCGGTGTTTGGGCGAAATTTTTCTCTGGCGCAGTTTGCCTGGACAACCAGCCTGCAGCCGCCTTGTTTCCTTTATGTAAGCGATGAAATCCCCGGCCCTTATCCGCAGTATCCTAAAGGCTGGGGTGGGGCTAACGCCAGCGGTTTCAGCGACCAGGCTTTCGATGACGCCTGCCAGCAAGCTGGGCTGGGGCTGGTAGGAACGCCGGAATATCAAACGGCGCATTTTCAAGCCCAGACCATCTTTGCTGAGCAATTGCCGTCTTTGCCCCTGTACTTGCGCTGGAAGATGGTCGCCGCCCGGGCGGACTTGTGTGGTCTGCTATTGGATGCTTCAACAGACAGCGCTTTATGGAATTTGGAGCAGTTTGGTTATGGAGAATTCTGTCCGTAATTGCCTGTCTCTCATGAAAAATTTAGAATGTATGGACAAGGAAAACCGTTGACCGGAGCATTTTTTATGGTAAGATTTGAGTTCAGTGCGAACTCAAACTTGTTTGCCAGTGCCTGGTGGATCGAAACGACATGAAAACAATTATGGCGAACGACCTTTATATTGAAAGGAGGTGGTCAGTCAGCAAGATTGACGCTGCCTGTGGGTGGCCTTTACCCACGCAAAATCCCTGTTTTGCTTTTCAACACCCAATCCCCATTTTACATTTTCTCAAGGAGGAGAAAAACCTATGAAAACTAAATTGACGCTGAATATTCTAAGCGTCCTGTTGATCCTCAGTGTGGTTTTGGCCGCCTGCGCTCCGCAGGAAGTCATCCGCACCGTTGAGGTTGGCAAGGAAGTCATCACGACTGTTGAGGTTGAGACCGAAGTTGAAGTGATCAAGACCGTTGAGGTCGAGAAAGAAGTCGTGATCATGGTCACCCCGACCCCGCAACCCACCACCCGCATGGGCGCCTGGGTTGACACCTTGATCTTCACCGAGCAAGGTTCTGACGCTGCGGTTACCCAGCTGAAGGTCGGTGAGTTGGATATCTACGCCTACAGCGTTGGCAACGCCACCCTGTTCCAGGCCGTCAAAGACAGCCCCGAACTGGCTTACACCAACTCCTACGGCTCCTACAACGAGTTGACCTTCAACCCGGCAGAGTTCACCGATGGACGTCTGAACCCGTTCACCAACCCCAAGATCCGCGAAGCCGTCAACTGGTTGATGGACCGCGATTACATCGTCCAGGAAATCATGGGCGGCCTGGCTGTGCCGAAATTCTTCGGCGTTACTGCGGCCTTCCCGGATTACGCTCGCTATGTAGACGTGGCGCGCGCCCTGGAAGCCTACTATGCCTACAATCCTGAAAAAGCCAAGGAAATCATCACGGCTGAGATGGAAGGCATGGGCGCGGCTTTGAGCGGCGGCGTATGGGCCTTCAATGGCGAACCGATCACCCTGATTATCTTGATCCGCACCGAAGACGAACGCCGCATTATCGGCGATTATGTCGGCACGCAGCTCGAGAGCATCGGCTTCACCGTCGATCGCCAGTACAAGACCTCCAGCGAAGCTTCCCCGATCTGGGTGCGTGGCAACCCGACTGATGGCCTGTTCCACATCTACACCGGCGGCTGGATCACCACTGCAGTAGCTCGAAACCAGGGCGACAACTTCAGCTTCTTCTACACCCCGCGCGATTACCCCATCCCGCTGTGGCAGTCCTACACTCCCTCGGCAGAGTTCGACGCCGTGGCGCTGAAACTGCGCAACAACGACTACACCACCCTGGATGAACGCCGTGAGCTGTTCGAGCAGGTTCTGGCTCTCTCGGTGCAGGATTCCGTACGCCTGTGGCTGGTTGACCGCTTGAGCTTCTCCCCGATGCGTAACAACGTCACCGTGGCTTATGACCTGGCTGGCGGTATTTCTGGTTCGCAGCTGTACGGCCTGACCGTGCGTTTCACCGGTCAAGAAGGCGGCACTGTGAAGATTGCTCAACCGCAGATCCTGGTTGATCCATGGAACCCTGTGGCTGGCTCGAACTGGATTTACGACATGATGCCCATCCGCGCCACCCAGGACTATGGCCTGCTTTCCGATCCGTACACCGGCCTGGCATGGCCGCAGCGCATCGAGAAGGCTGAAGTCGTAGCCAAGGAAGGCCTGCCGATTGGCGTGAGCCTGGACTGGGTAACCCTGGAATTCGCTCCCACGATCGAAGTACCTGGCGACGCCTGGGCTGACTGGGACGCCGTCAACCAGAAGTGGATTACGGTTAGCGAGAAATTCGCTGAGCCGCAAACCGCCAACATCAAGAGCACCGTGTACTACCCGGCCGACCTGTGGGACATCACCTGGCACGATGGCAGCAACCTGTCCATGGGTGACTTCATGATGGCGATGATCATGGGCTTCGACACCGGCAAGGAAGAAAGCGCCATCTATGACGAGGTTCAGGCTGAAACCCTGGCCGCTTTCCTGGCGCACTTCAAGGGCGTCAAGATCGTGTCCACCGACCCGCTGGTGATCGAGACCTACGATGACAACTGGCAGTTGGACGCCGAACTGAACGTCAGCACCTGGTGGCCGAACTATGCCTACGGCCCTGGCGCCTGGCACAACATCGGTATGGCCAACCTGGCTGAGACCGACAAGGCCCTGGCCTACTCGGCCGACAAAGCCGAAGTCGAACAGGTCGAATGGATGAACTTCATCAGCGGCCCGAGCCTGGAAGTCCTTAAGGGCTACCTTGACACTGCCGCGGCGGAGAACCTGATCCCCTACGCCCCGACGATGGGTGAATACGTCACTGCTGACGAAGCCACCGCTCGCTGGGCTAACCTGGTTGACTGGTACGCCACCTACGGCCACTTCTGGCTGGGCACTGGCGCGTTCTACCTGTACAAGGTCTTCCCGGTCGAAGGCACCATCATGCTGCAGCGCAATCCGGAATTCCCCGATCTCGCCAACAAGTGGGATCGCTTTGGCGAGCCGGCGATTGCTGAAGTTGACATCGATGGCCCCGGCCAGGTGACGATTGGCAGCGAAGTAACCTTCGACGTCTACGTTACCTTCAAGGATCAGCCTTACCCGACCAAGGACATCAATGAAGTCAAGTTCTTGCTCTTCGATGCCGCTGGCGCGTTGGTCGCCTCTGGCGCAGCCGTGGAAGTTGCCGATGGGCAATATCAAGTTGTCCTGACCGCGGAAATGACCCAGGCTCTGCAGGCTGGCGCAGCCAAGCTCGAGATTGCAGTCTCGCCGATTGTGGTGAGTATCCCGACCTTCGCCGCCTTCGAGTTCGTGGCCGTTCCGTAAGTTTTTGTAAGTTTGTTTGGTAGGGGCGGGTTTACCCGCCCCTACTTTCAAATTACTTTATAGGGAAAAACAATATGAGCGAAGAACTCCAGGCCCTTCAAAAAAGCTCAGATACTTCCGATCTTGCCCAAAAAACTAAATCTGCTTCAAGTTCCCTCACGCGTATTCTAAAATATACCCTGGTACGGTTGGTAACGCTTTTTATCACGGTGGTGGTAGGGGTGTATTTAACGATTTTGATCGCCAATATGGGCGGCTATGTCGACGAAATCCGGCGCGGAGAAATTCGCGAATCGGTCTCGCTGCGCATCATGAACGATCCGGTTTTGAAAAATCTACCCCCGGAAGTGCGCTTTGAGCGTATGAATGAGATGATCCGCCTGGAAGAAAAACGCTACGGGTTGGACCAACCTTTTGCGCTTCGCAGCGTTCGATATTTGAGGAATGCTCTGACATTGGACCTGGGTCGTTCGCAAACCATGAGCAGCGATAGCGGCTCACGACAGGTACGTTTGATTATCCTGGAACGATTGCCAGCGACTTTGGTTTTGTTTGCTACCGCCGATTTGATCTTGTTTTTCTCAGCGATCTTCATCGCGTTGTTCCTTTCCCGGCGATACGGCAGTTTTTGGGATAAATTGGTGGTTACCCTGGCGCCCAGCTCGTCAGCGCCCGGGTGGTTTTATGGCATTTTCTTGATTTTGATTTTTGCCGCTTTGCTGCGGGTGCTGCCGTTTGGCGGGATGGTAGGGGTGCCGCCGCCTGATAACACCCTGGAATATATCCTCAGTATGCTCAAGCACATGATCTTGCCCGTTACGGCGATTTTGTTGAGTTCAATCGCCTCTCAGGCTTTTAGCTGGCGCACTTTCTTCTTGATCTATTCCAGCGAGGATTATGTCGAGATGGCCAAGGCCAAAGGCCTGACCTCGCGGGACATTGAGCGCCGCTATGTGCTGCGCCCCACTTTGCCGAATATTATTACAAACTTTGCGCTTTTATTGATCAGCCTGTGGGCAGGAGCGCCGATCTTCGAAACGGTGTTCAACTGGCCTGGCCTGGGGCGGGTGCTTTTCCAGGCTATTGGCTTATATGATACGCCGGTCATCGTTGCCTCGACCGTATTATTTGCCTATTTACTGGCAGTGACTGTCTTTCTGCTGGATTTCCTGTACGCTCTGGTAGATCCACGCGTCAAGATCGGCGGTCAGGGGAGCTCGAGATGAAAGCAATCAAAAAAACCCTGCGTGACTTCTTGCAGTATCCTTCCGCCATTGCCAGCATGGTGATTATTTTTCTATTGCTGGTGGTATCGACATATACCTTGATTGTTTACCCGTATAGCGAAGCCGTGCGACTGTGGCGCGGCGGCGAGAACGTCTGGTATAACCTGCCCAGAAACGTGCCGCCATCCTGGACGAACTGGTTTCGGAGCGAGAAATTACCTGAGACGATCATCCTGAACAGCGCCGATGAATCGGCCAGCAAGTCGATAGACTCCATCCAAACTGGTGATCGCATTGAGATGGCCTTTACCTATGAGTTCGATACCGACATCTACCCACAAGAAATATCACTCTTTATGAAGGCGACCTTTAAGGAAAAATCTCCTTTTGCGTCGATCACCTGGGAAACGCCGGACGGGCGGGAAATCCGCATCGCAGATTTTGCCGTGGCGACCAGCCAAACTTACCGCTTCTCGCAGGACACTCGTTTGCAGCGCCGCCTGGGTGGAGTCGCTCCGATGATCGGCTTGTTTGCAGAGCCAGGAACTGACCCGCCTAAACCGTTGAAAGGCGAATATACCATGCGCGTCAGCGTAGTAACGTTCGAGCCTGACACTGACCTGGATATTGAATTTGTTCAGTATGGACAGGTATATGGCCTGGCGGGCACCGACCATTTACGGCGCGACCTGATGGTTGCTCTGTTGTGGGGTATTCCTGTAGCGCTATCCTTCGGCCTGGTGGCGGCCTTGGGTACAACCATCCTGACCATGATTATTGCCGCCATCGGCACCTGGTATGGCGGCTGGGTGGACGAGGCTATCCAGCGTGTGACCGAAGTCAACCTGGTTTTGCCGACTTTGCCAATCCTGATCATGATCGGCACTTTTTACTCACGTAGTATTGTTTTGATGTTGGGGGTGATCATCTTATTAAGTATCTTTGGCGGAGCCATTAAAAGCTACCGCTCGATCTTCATGCAGGTGCGTGAATCGCCTTATATTGAAGCCGCCAGGGCCTATGGCGCCAGCGATTTGCGCATCATTATGAACTACCTGGTGCCGCGCATCATTCCTCTGCTCATTCCGGCTTTGGTGAGCGGTATTCCCGGCTTTGTGTTCCTGGAAGCTGGCCTGGCGGTGCTTGGTTTGGGCGACCCGGTTTTGCCAACCTGGGGCAAGATTATCGATGACGCCCAACGCAACGGGGCGCTGTATCGTGGCTATTACTATTGGGTCTTAGAACCCGCAGTTTTATTGATGTTGACCGGCCTGGCCTTTGCCATGTTAGGGTTTGCCCTGGACCGCGTCTTCAATCCCAGATTACGAGGAATGTAAAGCTGATGGCCCAAGACACACTCTTACGAATTGAAGATTTGGTAATGTACTTTCGTACGATGAAAGGGCCGGTCCAGGCGGTGGACCATGTAACCTTTGAATTGGGTTACAAAGAAGCGGTGGTGATTCTGGGGGAATCGGGCTGCGGCAAGAGCTCCCTGGCTAAAGCTATCCTGCGCCTGCTGCCTCGCAATATCGACACCTATGAAGGCAAAGTGTTTTTGGATGGTTCTGAACTGATGGGCATGGGCGAGGAAGAATTTCGCCAGAACATTCGCTGGGCGAAGATCTCGATGGTGCCGCAGGCCGCTATGAACTCGCTCAACCCGGTGCTTAAGGTAGGCGACCAGGTGGCTGAGCCGATGATGATTCACATGGGCGTCGAGAAAAACGCCGCCTTGAGCTCTGCCCGCAAGATGTTCGAACATGTTGGTGTGCCAGCAGCTTTTATGGATCGCTATGCCTTCGAGCTGAGCGGCGGTATGCGCCAGCGCGTGGCGATTGCCATGGCCCTGGTAACCGCGCCGGCTTTGATCATCCTGGATGAACCGACCTCGGCGCTGGATGTACTCACCCAGGCTAACATTATGAATGTGCTCAAGCGCATTAAGCAAGAACTGGAAATCAGTTATATCCTGATTACCCATGATATTGCTACCTCCAGCGAGCTGGCGGACAAAGTGGCGGTGATGTATGCTGGGCAAATTGTCGAAACCAGCGATGCCATGCGCTTTTTCACCGCCCCGCTGCACCCCTATTCGCAGAAATTGATGGCCAGTGTGCCGCGTCTGCACGGCAACGCCGAGCCTGACTTCATCGTTGGACAACCGCCCAGCCTGTTAAACCCACCTAAAGGCTGCCGCTTTGCTGAGCGCTGCGGTTTCCGTTTCGATAAGTGCTCGGAAGAGCCGCCTTTAATCGAAAAAGAAGCCCGCCAAGTTAAATGCTGGTTGCATGTGTAGCTTGATGCATGGAGCAAAATCATGACAGATAATCTTCTTACCAAAGAAAACCTCTCCGGCGAGGCGCAAGCAACACAGGCCAATAAAGAAATGCTGCTTTCGATCCAGGATTTGCATGTGTGGTTCGAACTACGCCGCTTTGTCTTTGGACATGCGGGCTATGTCAAGGCGGTCGATGGCGTCACCTTTGACCTGGATCATGGCGAGGCGATCGCCATTGTGGGCGAGAGCGGTTGCGGCAAATCGAGCCTGATGAAAACCATCCTGGGGCTGCATTTGCCTACCAAAGGCAAGGTATTGTTCGAAGGAAAGGATATCGGCGCTATGGGAAACAGAGGCCTGCGCTGGTATCGTTCGAAAGTCGGTTATGTGCAGCAAGACCCGTACGGCGCCCTGCCGCCCTTTATGACGATTGAACGCATTCTGGCTGAACCCTTGATTATCAATGGGGTGAAGAGCCGCGCAGAGCGCGAACGCCGGATTCGCAAGGTGCTCGAAGAAGTCAAGATGTCTCCAGTGGACGACTACCTGGATAAGTTCCCCCACATGCTGAGCGGTGGACAGCAGCAGCGCGTGGTGATTGCCCGGGCGATGATCCTGGAACCCAGGATCATCGTTGCCGACGAGCCGGTTTCGATGTTGGACGCCTCGGTGCGGGTCGAGATTTTGAAGATTCTGCGCAATTTGCAGGAAAAACACGACCTGGCAGTGATTTATATTACCCACGACCTGGCAACGGTGCGTTATTTCTCCGAGCGCATCTTTGTTATGTACGCTGGTAACCTGGTTGAGAAATCGCTGGTCAATGAATTACTGGACGATCCGCGCCACCCCTACACGCATGCCTTGCTGGCTGCCTCGCCAGAGCCGGATGCTCGCAACGCCTTGATTTTCCAGGAAGTGCCGGCAGGTGAACCACCCAGCCTGGTGACGCCGCCGCCTGGTTGTCGTTTTCACCCGCGCTGCCCGCATATTATCAAGGGCTTATGCGATGAGCAAGAGCCGCCCGATTTCGAAATCACGTCTGGACACGTGACAGCTTGTTGGTTGTATAAATGATCCTGGACCATCCGCTAAAATTAATCATCATTGGTTTTGTGCTGTTGGTGATTGGATTTTTATTGCCTTTCCTGATCATTTTGCAGGTGCTCGAGTCGACCTTCTTTTTGAACTTTGCGGCGTATCTTTCGTCGGTTAGCGGCTTGTTTTTGGGGGTAATCGGTGTAGCCATGTACATGAAGAAGCGTTGATGGAGTTGCTTCTTGAAATGCTTTGACAAGGGATGGGACAGTTCTGTCCTGTCCCTTTTTTCTTATTTGAAGCGATAAAATGTGATAGAATTTCGTAATCATCCACGGAAATTGTGAGGAGCATCGTGAGCAATCAAGAAAACGGCAACCTTCTTGAAGTAAAAGATTTACGAACTTATTATTATACGGACGACGGAGTCGTCAAAGCGGTGGACGGGGTTTCATTTTCCGTCAAGAGAGGCGAAGTGCTTGGTCTGGTCGGAGAATCGGGTTGCGGTAAAAGCGTGACTTCGCTTTCGATTATGCGCCTGATCAGCCTGCCGGGGAAAATACTGGATGGACAGATTATTTTCGAGGGGCGCGACCTGGTGCGACTATCTGAAAAAGAGATGGTCGGTATCCGTGGCAACCGTATTTCGATGATCTTCCAACAGCCGCAGACCAGCCTGAACCCGGTTTTCAAGGTGGGCGACCAGGTGGCGGAAGTGCTGCGCATCCACCAAAACATGGAAAAAACGCGCGCCTGGGAGAAAGCAGTGGATTTGCTGCGCCTGGTGGGTATCCCCGACCCGGCCAAGAAAGCTCACGCCTACCCGCATGAAATGTCGGGTGGACAGGCGCAGCGTGTCATGATCGCCATGGCTTTGGCGATGAACCCGCAACTGCTGATTGCTGATGAACCGACCACAGCCTTGGATGTGACCATCCAGGCTCAAATTCTCGACCTGATGCGTGCTTTGCGGACTGAACTCAACACAGCCGTGATCCTGATTACCCACGACCTGGGGGTGATTGCCGAAATGGCAGACAATGTGGCGGTGATGTATGCTGGGCGCATTGTCGAACAAACTGATGTCGTGACGTTGTTTGCCAAACCGCTGCATCCCTATACCAAAGGGTTGATTGACTCGATCCCGGTGCTGGGCCTGGTCAAAGAGCGTTTGGCGGTCATCCCCGGTACGGTGCCCAACCTGGTTAATTTGCCGCCCGGTTGCAAATTCGCCTCGCGCTGCCTGGCGCGCCTGGAGCATGATTTGAATATTTGCCATCAGGCAGATCCGGAACTGGTGTCGGTGCAGCCTGGACATGCAGTACGCTGCTGGCTTTACCTGGATTACGAAGGCCACCGGGCGCCGCTGCGCGCCAGCGATGGCCTGGCAAGATAGGGAGATGCAAGCATTATGACAACATCACCTGTGGAAATTTCGAAAAAAAATGGCAAGGTTGGTAACCGTGATTTATTGGTGGTTCAAGACCTGGTCAAATACTTTCCAGTGCGCGGCGGCTTGTTGCAAAGGGTCAAGGACTGGGTCAAAGCAGTCGATCAAGTCAGCTTTACCGTCAAGGAAGGCGAGACGCTTGGGTTGGTGGGCGAATCGGGCTGCGGTAAGACCACAGTTGGCAGGGCGCTGCTGCGGTTGATCGAACCGACTTCGGGAAAAGTAGATTTTGATGGCGTGGATGTGCTCAGCTTGAAGGGCAAAGAGCTGAAAGCCATGCGCCGTAATATGCAAATCATCTTTCAAGATCCATATGCCTCGCTCGACCCACGTATCCCGGTTGGAGAGTCGATCAAAGAAGGTTTGAATATTCACAATATCGGCACTCGCCGCGAGCGTGAAGACGTTGTGCAAGATGTGCTGCGTAAAGTCGGCCTGGAAGATTACCACGCCCGGCGCTACCCGCACGAATTCTCGGGTGGCCAGCGCCAGCGGATTGGTATCGCGCGTGCCCTGGCTTTGCAGCCCAAGTTTATTGTGGCTGACGAGCCGGTTTCTGCGCTGGATGTATCGATCCAATCTCAGGTGCTCAATATCCTCAAAGATTTACAAGGCGAATTCCACCTCACCTATTTGTTCATCGCTCACAACTTAAGCGTGGTCGAGCATATCTCTGACCGGGTAGCGGTGATGTACCTGGGCAAAGTGGTTGAAATTACCACCCGCGACCAGCTTTTTGCCAATCCCTTGCACCCCTATACCAAGGCCTTGATGTCAGCGATCCCGATTCCAAATCCGACCCTGAAACGCGAGCGCATCATTTTGCAAGGCGATGTACCCAGCCCGCTTAATCCTCCAGCGGGGTGTCGTTTCCACCCACGCTGTCCGATCGCCATTGATGCGTGCTCGCTAGAAGTTCCGCCTTTGGTGGAAGTTGCCCCCGGTCACGAAGTGGCTTGCATCCGGGTGAATCAAGGTTAGATGGATGGCTATGGAAGAATACCGTGTCCTGATCGTCGATGACCAGCGTGATATCCGTTTCCTGCTGCGTTCTGGCCTGGAGACGATGCTGGGCAAAAAGGTTCAGGTGATCGATGTGCCCTCGGGGGAGGAGGCCATCTTATTGATTACGCGCCAACCGATCGATTTGCTGATTGCCGATGTGCGCTTACCGGGCATCTCTGGCCTGGAGTTGGTTGAGCGTGCCAGCGTGCGGAATCCGGGCGTGAGACTCATCATGATGACGGGTCTGGATGAGCCCAAAACAAGACGACTGGTTGAGAATGCCGGCGCAGATGCCGTTTTCTATAAGCCATTTGATATGAGTAAATTCATGCAGGCTGTCCGGGCCTGCCTGGGATTGGATCTCCCAGCGGATGAGGCAGGCGCTGCTGGTTCGCCAGGCGGACCGCCTTCCATGACCCTGGCCGAACGATTGAGCAGCTTGCGACAGGAATTACAGGCCTCTGCAGTGCTGCTCTTGAACGATGATGCGGAAATTTTATCGCAAACCGGCAAAACTGCTCAATTAGGCGATGACCCTACGATGTTATCCGCTTTAGCGTCAGCGCTGAATGCAGCGATGAAGGTGAATTATCTGCTGGGCGCTCAGGCTAAAGACCTGTTGTATTTTGAAGGACCACAATACGATTTATTCTTGAGCCACGTCAGCCCGGAAATCGGTTTGCTGGTGTGGTTACAAAATGGCGCCTGGAAAGAAAGCCAGATGGAGAAACTGGCTGACGCAATGCGCGCCGCGGTGGTCGATATCTCGGCGATTTTGGAATATATGGGCGCCGCTGCTCCTGCCATCGAAGTGACCGAAGTTGCACCTCCAACGCCGCAGGAAGAAGAAGTGGATATCTCGCAAGTTTTACCTGAGTTGGAAACGATCTTTGGAAAGGCTTCAAAGAAAGCCATCAAAGCTGAAGATGTCGATTCGTTTTGGGAGCAGTTGTCCAACGCCAGTGAAGATGAAATCACCCGCTCGGATGCGATTTCGTATGATCAAGCACGCCAGCTAGGGTTGGCCCCCGAAGAGTAAACTTGCTATTGCCAATGGGCTTTGCCCATGTTACAATTCGCTTCGCTCGATTGCCAGCCAATATGAGCTTACTTTTGCGATTGGGGCGTTGTGTAATGGTAGCACCGCGGACTTTGGATCCGTATGTCTTGGTTCGAATCCAGGCGCCCCAGCTTGAGATGACGTGTGAATATCGATCATGATGAGACGAGCATTGTACACTAACCGTAGTGTGTAATGCTCGTCTCTGCTTTCTAAAGAGGAGTGTGTATGAAGGTTGGTGCAATCCTACTGGCTGCCGGGCAAGGGACGCGCATGAAGTCCACTTTACCGAAAGTGATGCACCCGCTGCTGGGGCGTCCGATGGTTCATTACGCCGTGGAGGCGGCTGCTGTGGTTACCGGCGAAAAGCCGGTGGTAGTGGTTGGTTATGGCGCTGAAGTTGTGCAGCAGGCGCTTGGCGAGCGGGCTGTTTTTGTGCTCCAGGAACAACAATTGGGCACCGGACACGCCGTGATGCAGGCCAAACCCGTTTTGATGGGTTCAACGGACCTGGTTTTAATCACCTACGCCGATATGCCCTTGCTGACAGTCCAAACCCTGCAGCAAATCGTCGACGCCCAACGCTCACATAGCGGTCCGATCACGATGCTAACGGTGATGGCGGATGACCCACGCGGATTTGGGCGTGTCTTGCGCAATGCTGCCGGGCAGGTACAGGCTATTGTAGAAGAAGCCTCGGCAACACCCGAACAACTCACCATTCGAGAATTGAACGCCAGCGTTTATTGCATCCAGGCCAGTTGGTTGTGGGCAGCCCTGGAGCGCATCCCGCTTTCTCCGAAAGGTGAATACTACCTGACCGACCTGGTTGGGATTGCGGTGGAAGACGGCCTGAGTGTGCAGGCGCAGGTATTAGAAGACGCCCCGCAGGCAATTGGCGTGAATACTCGCCAACACCTGGCAGAGGCTGAAGCGCTTTTGCGCCAGCGCATTAACACACACTGGATGCTGGCTGGCGTTACCCTGATTGACCCGCAATCCACCTACATCGAGCCTGGAGTGACAATCGGTCACGATACGATCATCTGGCCTAACACCTATTTGCGCGGCCAAACCTCGATCGGCAGCCAGTGTATCATTGGCCCCAACACGATTATCCACGACACCCAGGTCGGCGACCGTTGCAAAGTTTTAGCCTCTGTGCTGGAGGGGGCGGTGGTAGAAAATGCAGTGGACATCGGGCCGTTTGGGCATTTGCGAAAGGGGGCTCACCTGGCTGAAGGTGTACATATGGGGAATTTTGGCGAGGTCAAAAATTCCTATTTGGGACCTGGCGTCAAGATGGGGCATTTTTCATACATCGGAGACGCCAATATTGGGGAAGATTCGAATATCGGCGCTGGGACAATCACCTGTAATTTCGATGGTGAGAAGAAGAACCCCACGAAAATTGGAGCAGGTGTCTTCATTGGCAGCGACACGATGTTGGTAGCGCCGGTTACATTGGGGGATGGCGCTCGCACGGGCGCAGGCGCGGTGGTAACCAAAGATATCCCGGAGTATACATTGGCGGTCGGGGCGCCAGCGCGCCCGATCCGAAAGTTGAAGAAGAATGAGTGAGTTTTTGCCTTACCTGGCGATATTGATTATCCTATGTTTGGATCTGCTGCTGGTAGCGACACGGTCGACCTATTTGCAAACCAGCCCGGCGCGTTTATTGACGCTGCGTGAGCAACAAGATCAGCGTGTCAACCTGGCGCTGCAGGTTGTTGGACAGGTGGCGCGCTTGCGTACCAGCTTGAACCTGGTCTTGCTGGTAGCGCGCTTTGCCCTCGCCGGCCTGATCCTGACGATCTTGCCGATTAATTCTTTCTTGCAAGGAGCAATCGGCTTGCTGGCCGGGGCGTTGTGCTTATTTTTCTGTGAGTATCTGGTGGAGCGAGGCGTTTCCACCAGCCCGGAGACATGGGCGCTGCATCTGGCTGGATTTAGCCGCTTTTGGTTATTGATCACCGGGGCTGCACCGGCGTCTTCAACTCCCATAGCGCCCGGGCATGGACATCCCGAAATGCCTAACGCAGTGACCGATGAAGATATTCGCTTGTTGGTGGATGCCGTGAAAGAAGGAGGGGCGTTCGAGCAAGGCGAGCGCCGCATGATCTATTCGGTTTTTGAACTGCGTGACACCCTGGCGCGTGAGATTATGGTTCCGCGCATTGATATGATCGCTCTGGAAGTGCAAACACCCTTGCTGGAAGCGGTAGATGCGATCTTGAAATTTGGGCATTCCCGCTTACCGGTGTATGATGAAACGGTCGATCAAACTCTTGGCTTGCTGTACGCCAAAGATTTGCTTAAGGTCTTTCGCGAAGGAGGGCAGCTTAGTTCGCTGCACGAACTACTGCGCCCGGCCTACTTTGTGCCGGAAGCCAAGAAGGTGGACGAACTGCTGGCGGAAATGCAAACCCAGCGCATCCACATGGCCATTGTAGTTGATGAATATGGCGGTGTGGCAGGCCTGGTGACGATGGAGGATATCGTCGAGGAAATTGTCGGTGAAATTCAGGATGAATACGATCAGGGCGAAGAAGCGCCTTATCTAATGCTGAAAGATGGCGTGTATGTTTTCCAGGGACGCATTGATATGGATGATTTCAATGAAATCATGGGTAGCGATTTGCCCACTGACGAAGCAGATACCCTGGGTGGATACATTTACAGTGTTTTGGGACGTGTGCCAACTACAGGGGATATTGTTCGCAAAGATGATTTGTTGCTGACGGTAGAGAATGTCCTTGCCCGGCGCATTCGCAAGGTACGGGCGGCCTGGTTACCATCGAGTATTGACGAAAAAAAGGAAATGGAACGTGTTGACGGATGAGCAAAAACAACAGTTGATCCAGGCCGCGCAGCATGTGCGGCAATGGGCTTACGCCCCTTATTCGAATTATGCGGTGGGAGCAGCTTTATTAGCGACATCGGGACGGGTATATGATGGAGTCAACGTCGAGAACGCTGCCTATCCCAATGGCATTTGCGCTGAGCGAACGGCTCTTTATAAGGCGGTTTCAGAGGGCGAGCGAGATTTCTTGGCCGTAGCCGTGGTTACGTCAAATGGCGGTTCTCCATGCGGGGCTTGCCGCCAGGCTTTGGCAGAGTTTGGCTTGCATTTGCAGGTTTTGATTGCCAACGCCGAAGGGGAACTGGTAGGCGAAACCACCTTGGAGGCGCTGCTGCCCGGCGCTTTTCGCCCACAAGACTTACCATCTAAACTATAAGAACCTTAGGGGCTTATATAACTTTCAGGTTCTTCCACTTTTATTTTCCGGAAGAGGGTTATTCAAGGGGTGGCAGAGGGGGTCGCCGTAACCAGGGTGAGCAGGGATTGTAAAATCCACCCGGTACGCCCGTCCAGGGTTGTAATGCGTACCCACACTGTTCCATTGACATCGATCGTTTCAGGCTGCACAATCACCAGGGCGCCGTTGGAGAGGAAGCCAATTGTCGCCCCGCCAGGTTCGGCGCGGAAACGTACGCCTTCTACGGCGCCGGTGGTGATCATGGCCAAAACTGGGGTCATGGTTGGGGTCAAGGTGGCAGTTGGGGGGATGGGTGTAAAAGTCAGCGTGGGGGTAAGGGTGGCGGTAGGTGGGATGGGAGTGGCGCTGGGTGGAATGGGGGTCAGGGTGGCGGTTGAAGTCAGCGTGAGGGTGGGCGTTAGCGTTGGGGTGGGGGTAGGCAGGCCAATATGGTATCCGAAAACTGCTCCCGCGCCGCTCAGGCCGATCAGCATAACCACTCCCAGCAGCGCCACCGCGCCGCCGATGGTATAGCCGAAAGGCGTCAGCGGGCGAAAACCCGAGAATGCCAGGGTCAGGGCGCCGAGCAGAATCGCCCAGGAGAGGTGGACGGTGAAAATAACCAGACCAGCCGGCCATAAATAGGGCGAATGGCTCCCCAGGCCCAGGCCGGCGCAGGCCAGGGGCAGGTACAGGGCGTAAGCCAGCGCAACGCTGGGCGCAGCCGGGCGCCAGCGGGATTCGCCGTCGCCCCCGCGTACTGTTGCAATGGAGGAGAGGATGGCGCCCGCAGCCAGGATTGCAAAATTACCCCACGAAAGCTGGCTGTGCAGGTGCGCCTGGACAAATTCACTGCCAGGCAAACGGGCAGCAAACAAACCGGCTGCCCAACCACTCAGCAGCACCAACAAGCAACCGATCAAAAGCCCACCCAGGCTGCGAAAGAACAATTGTCCTGACCCCGTTACCGCCCCGAAGGAGACTCCGATTGCCGGCGCCATGAGAGGGGCCAGAATTGCGCCGAGAATTAAGAGCGCTGGCTGGTCGATTAGCAAACCGATGCTGATCACAATTCCAGCCAGCAGGGAAAACAGAAAGAAATCGAAAGAAGGGGAAGCGCGCCGTGCGACTGCGTCCAGGTGAGCGGCGCGTTCGTCTGCCTCCAGGGGGGCCAGCAAACGTTGCTGCCTTCTGCGCCGGGCTGGCGGAAGGGTGGTTGGATCATCAGGAATTTGTTCTATGGGAGGTAGATTCATTTTCTCAAAGAGGCGACCAGCCGTAAAGGTTTTTCGAAAAGTTCCAGGGCGTTAAAAATATCTGGCGCAATCAGGTCGGCAGCAAAAAGAGTTTCACGAGCGGCGCCTTCAGGCGACAACACGCAAACCCCCACTTCAGCCAGCTGCAGCATTTCTGCATCATTAGCGCCTTGCCCGATTGCAGCAGTGTGGGCGGCGCCAAGCTGTTCGACAAAACTGGCTTTCTGGCGGCTTTCATCGCCCGGGGTGATACGCATAGCTTTCAGGTTGAGTTGAAAATCGATCAGGTCTTGTCTGCCGTGGGTGTCCGCCGAGATGATATGAACCTGTAAACGATCGCGCAACAGGTTCAATTTACGGCCAACGCCTTCGATCAATTGTCCATCCAGCGCCAGTGTGCCGTTGACATCGCATACCAGGTGCTCAAGCTGGATTACCCCTCGCCCAGGAACATTAAACTCGATCATAGGCCTATTATAACCGCTTCATCTCTAGTAAAATAGATGCTATGAAGTCCAAAGTAGCTTTTTTATTACTGATTGTTTTAGCGGTATTTTCAATACTTCTAGCGGGATGTGTACCGGCTGTTTCTACCCCTCCTGCAACAGATGAGGCGCCGGACGTAGCACTCACCCAAATTGCCCAGGCGACGGAAGCGCCGCCCCCTCCCACTGCCACATCTACTCCCTTGCCGGGCCTGGTGATCTTGCTTGCACAAGCCGAAGCGCAGCCTGAACAAGTTCAAGCTTTTCAAACTACACTGGCTGAATTGGCTGCGCAGGATGGCTTGCGCTTCGAAACTCGCGCTCAGGCTGGCGAGCTAGACGAAAGTGTGCGCATCGTGGTTGTGTTGGCGCCCGACCCTGGCCTGGCATCTCTGGCAGTTGCGCATCCACAAATCCATTTTTTGTCCGTAGCCATCCCCGGTGTGCAAGCGCAGGGCAATATCAGTGCGTTGGCCAGCCAGGGAGAACGCCCAGATTGGCAGGGTTTCCTGGCAGGCTACCTGGCGGCGGTGATCACGGAAAACTGGCGCGTCGGGGTGATCAGCCGTTCGGATTCGCCAGCCGGCAACGCCGCCCGGCTGGGATTTACCAACGGGGCGATCTTTTTCTGCGGCCTGTGTCGCCCGGCTGTTCCACCTTTCTTCCAATATCCTTTGTCTGCAACCCTGGCGGCTGGGGCAGGCCCAGAGGCCCAACAAGTCGCTGCTGACAGCTTGCTGAACAGCGTGGTACAGACGGTTTACGTGTTTCCTGGAGCAGGGGATAATTTTTTGTTGGAATACCTGGCTAAAGCCGGTGTGCGCATCATTGGCGGCAGCGCCCCAGCGCCAGAGTTTCGCGCCCGGTGGGTGGCTGCTATTCATAGCAATTTGCTGTCTGTGCTGCGAGAATCCTGGGATGATCTTTTGGGGAGTTCCGGCGGGCTTAGCTTGTCGCCAGCGCTGGAAATTTCTGATGTCAATAGTGAGTTTCTAAGCCCCGGCCGGCTGCGCCTGGTTGATCAGATGCGCCAGGATCTGCTTTCGGATTTTATTGACACCGGAGTAGATCCGCTGAGTGGGGAAGCGCGTTGAGCGATCTTTTGAAAAAGGAGGTGAGGTTCTAAAACAGGAAGGATGATTCATAGGAATGTGAACAATGACACATTGCCGAGCAATCCATTTTGTGCTAGACTTGAGTAGTAAGTCAGGAACGGCGGCAAAAAAACTAATCAATGACCGCCGCCTTTACCCCAATTTCTCTTTAGGAGGAGAGTTTCTATGTCCAAAAAAATCTATACCCTTTTTGCTGTCATGATGATTGCAGCCATGCTGCTTTCAGCGTGCCAGCCGGCTGGCGATGCAAAGCCCGATTGCTCCAAGCCGGATGTGTTCTGCGTTGGCCTGGTGACCGATGTCGGAAAGATCGATGACAAGTCCTTCAACCAATCCACCTGGGATGGCGTGAAGATGGCCGAGAAAGAATTAGGCGCGATTGTTCAATACATCGAGACCACCGACCCCAAGGACTACGACAAGAACATTTCTACCTTTGGCGACGCCAACTACGATGTGATCGTAACGGTTGGCTTTGCCCTGGGCGAGGCCACGGTCGCAGCCGCCCAAAAGTTCCCCAATGTCAAATTCATCGGCGTTGACCAATTCCAGGCTGAAGAGGTTGCCAATGTGGCAGGCTTGAACTTCCCTGAAGACAATGCCGGCTTCCTGGTGGGCGCTCTGGCAGCCATGATGACCAAGACCAACCAGATTGGCGCCGTGTTGGGCACCGACGCAGTCCCGCCTGTCTGGCGCTTTGGTGAAGGTTATCGCGCCGGCGCTTTGTACATCAACCCCAGCATTGAGATTAACGTCATCTACCACAATGATGTTGGCTTCGACAAGACCTTTACCGATCCCGAATGGGGCAAGACCACCGCCATTTCGATGATCGATAAGGGCGTCGATATCATCTTCGGCGCGGGCGGCAAGACCGGCAACGGTGCGCTGCTTGGCGCGGCTGAAAAGAGTGTGTATTGCATCGGCGTCGACACCGACCAGTACTTCACCGTGCCCGAGGCGCAGAAATTCCTGCTTTCCAGCGCTATGAAACTGCTGGACACCGGCACCTTCACCTTGATCAAACTGGCCAAAGAAGGCACTTTCCCGAAGGGTAACTTCTTTGGAGACGCGGGCTATGCACCTTTCCACGATCTGGACAGTGCCGTGCCGGCAGATGTCAAGGCTAAGATGCAGGAAATTGATGCGGCTTTGAAGGCTGGCACGCTGATGACCGGCGTCCCGCCTGTCAAACCGTAGTAAGTTTTCTGACAAATTTTCCAAAGGGGAAAGAGGCTGGCCCTCTTTCCCCTTTTACTAAAAGGGCGGCGGCGTGGAGAAACGCATGGAAAGTAACGAACAACCGAAAAAGGGTACCATTTCGATTATTGTCGATATTTTCAAGCGATCTGCCGGTGCGATGTTGGTGCCGGTTTTGGCGGTGTTCACAGCCATGCTGGTCGGAGCGTTGGTGATTTGGGGTGCTGGTGGCAACCCAATTGCAGCGTATATTGGTCTTTTCGAAGGTGCTTTTGGGACAGCGCGTGCTCTGAGCGAAACCACCGTTTGGGCGACTCCATATATCTTTGCAGGATTGGCAGTCGCTTTGGCTTTTAAAGGCGGTTTGTTCAATATTGGCGCTGAAGGTCAGCTGGCATTGGGAGCGGTTGCAGCAGCCTGGATAGGGTATGCACTGCCGGATGTCCTCGGTGTTCAAATCCCCGGCTTTATCCATTTATTCCTGGTGGTGGTGGGCGGTTTGTTGGCGGGAGCGCTGTGGGGGGCGATCCCTGGTTGGTTGAAGGCCAAAACAGGCGGCCATGAAGTCATCAACACGATCATGATGAATTACATCGCCTTGAACATGGTCAGCTTCTTACTCAATGGGGTGATGAAGGACCCCAATCCGCTGAATGTAATCGCCCGTACTCCTTTGATTGCCTCTGGGGCGCGCATCCCTGCAATTATCGAGGGGTATCGCTTTCACTGGGGTTTTATCCTGGCATTGGTGGTAGCTTTCTTCATTTGGTGGCTGTTATGGAAAACCACGCTGGGGTTCGAGATCCGCACTGCTGGAGCGAACCCGGATGCGGCTAAGTATGCGGGTATCAATGTAGCGCGCACGATTGTCTTGACAATGGCCATTTCGGGTACCCTGGCCGGTATGGCGGGGGTGATCGAGGTGACTGCCTTGAATTACCGCCACGAGTTGGGTTTTTCGCAAGGCTACGGCTTTGACGCCATTGCGATCGCTTTGTTGGGCAAGACGCACCCGCTAGGGGTAGTACTGGCAGCGATTTTGTTTGGCGCAATGCGCAATGGCGCCACGCGCATGCAGTTTATGACCCAGATCCCGGTGGATGTGATCCAGGTCATCCAGGCGCTGATTTTGTTGTTTGTGGCTGCTGACGCAATCATCCGTTATATTTATCGCATCCGTACTTCGGAAGAGCGCATGGTGCTGACCCGCGGTTGGGGCGGCTAGGTGGGAGGTTGCCTTGGAACTTAGACGCTTTGCCTTTATTGCTTTGATCATTGTGGTCATGTTCGGCACGATTGTGGCGATTGGTAGTTCGCGTACCTCGCCTGGGATTCTGATCGTGAGTATGCTGGCAACCACCATCGCGGTTGCCACGCCGCTCACCCTGGGGGCGCTCTCGGGTCTATATTGTGAGCGGGCTGGGGTGGTCAATATCGGCATCGAAGGCATGATGCTTGCTTCGGCTTTCTTTGGCTGGTTTGCAGCCATCTACATGAACACAATTCTGAAAATGCCGCCGCTGCTCAGTTTATGGTTAGGGGTGCTGGCGGCGATCGTGACCGGCGGCTTGATGGGATTGCTGCACGCCGTGCTTTCGGTGACCTTCAAGGTCGACCAAATCATTGGCGGAACGGTGATTAACTTATTGGCGGTTGGCATCAGTGGGTTCTTTAACCGCCAGTTGTTCTTTGAAAAAGGCAGCATCTTCGGTGGTCAGGTACCGCATGCCCCAGGGACATTGCCAGCCTTTCACGTACCCATTCTGGCCGATATCCCGGTGGTCGGAAGGATTTTCGAGCAGCAGCCGATCGCCATTTCAGCAATTTTGCTGGTCTTTTTCACTCATTATGTGTTGTTTTATACTCGCTGGGGATTGCGCACCCGGGCGGTAGGCGAGCACCCGCGCGCAGCTGACACGGTGGGCATTAACGTGGCGCGCATGCGTTATGCCAATGTGATTATCGGCGGCCTGATGGCCGGGTTGGCTGGGGCATATTTTACCCTCGAGTCGGTGCCCTCTTTTGAACCGGGAATGACGAATGGGCGAGGCTTTATTTCGCTGGCGGCAATGATCTTCGGTAATTGGTCGCCCTTTGGGGCCTGGTCGGCGGCGCTGGTCTTCGGCGCAGCCCAGGCTTTGCAGATCAATCTGCAATTTTTCCGCGAACTGATCCCACCGCAGTGGGCGTTTTTACAACAGGCCTCAATCGTTGGTTTGGTGCCTTATTTATTGACCATGTTGATCCTGACCGGGATTATCGGTCGAACCACCCCGCCAGCGGCGGATGGCGTCCCATATGAGAAATAAGGCTTACAGGTGGCTATGATGACTCAAACAGACAAATCTGGCAACCAGGTGGTTTTGGAGGCGAAAGGGATCACCAAACGCTTTCCAGGGGTGTTGGCTAACGATCGGGTAGATTTTGACTTACGTCAGGGCGAAATCCACGTTTTGTTGGGGGAAAATGGGGCTGGAAAATCGACCTTGATGAATGTTTTGTATGGTTTGTATCACTCGGATGAAGGCCAGTTCTTCCGTAATGGTCAGCCAATCTCGATTGATAATCCCAAAGACGCCATTGCCCAGGGAATCGGCATGGTGCACCAGCACTTTATGCTTATACCGGTTTTTACGGTCACAGAAAATATCATGCTGGGTGAAGAGGAAATGAAGAATGCTGTGCTGGATCGCAAGGGGGTTGCGAAAAAGGTGCGCGATCTGTCTCATCAGTATGGTTTGGATATCGATCCGGATGCACTCGTTATCGATATCCCCGTTGGAGTGCAGCAACGCGTGGAAATCGTCAAAACGCTTTACCGCCATGCTGATATTTTAATTCTGGATGAACCAACGGCGGTGTTAACCCCCCAGGAAGTGGACGACCTTTTCCGCATCATGCGCGGGTTGACCACCAAAGGGGTCTCGATCGTCTTTATCACTCACAAACTCAAAGAAGTTCTGGCCATCGCCGATCGCATTACCGTGATGCGCGCCGGGCAAGTCGTTGGCACGGTGACGCCGGCTGAGACCGATGAGCACCAACTGGCAGCGATGATGGTTGGACGCGAGGTAATCCTGACCGTTGATAAGCCGCCCGCTGAACCGGGTGAAGATATTTTACAGATTGAAGACCTGCATGTCGCCGACCAGCGTGGCTTAGAGGTGGTTAAAGGTGTTTCCTTCACTGTAAAGGCTGGTGAGATTCTGGGGATTGCCGGCGTGCAGGGCAATGGACAAACCGAACTGGTAGAGGCGATTACCGGCCTGCGCCCGGTCAAACTAGGAAGAGTGCTCTTGAATGGGCAGGAAGTTTCTGGCAAGCCGCCGCGCCCGATTATCGAGGCCGGCATGTCGCATATCCCGGAAGACCGCCAACGACATGGGTTGGTGATGTCCTACCCCGTGGCGGATAACCTGATATTGTGCACATACTACATAGCTCCGTTTGCGAAAGGGCTGGTGATGAACGAGCCGGCAGTTGAAGAGAATGCTTACCGGTTGGTAAAACAATTCGATGTGCGCACCCCCAGCCCGTTTGTGACGGCTTCAAAACTCTCTGGCGGCAACCAGCAGAAGGTGATTGTGGCGCGCGAATTGAGCCGCCCGGTCAAGCTGCTGGTCGCTAACCAGCCCACGCGTGGTCTGGATGTCGGCTCGATCGAGTATATCCACAGCCAGATTGTCGCTATTCGCGATCAAGGAGCGGCAGTGCTGCTTGTTTCTGCCGAACTGGACGAGATTATGGCTTTGTCGGATCGGATTGCGGTGATGTATCGCGGCGAAATTGTGGAAATCGTGCAGGCTGGTAGTGTAACCAAGGCTGAGCTTGGCTTGATGATGGCCGGCTCGCATATTCACTAATTTTATTTCCTGACTCAGGGCGCGCCGCACCGGCGCGCTCTGTTATTTTTTAGAGGTAGCATGGCTGAACCGCAGGTAGTTGAGTTGCCCATAGAGGGGATGGATTGCGCCGAATGCACTTTGCATGTCCAAAAGGCTTTATCTGGCGTGGCGGGGGTCGCATCGGTGCAGGTTTTTCTGGCTTCTGAGAAGGCGATTGTACAATTTGAGCCGGGTAAGGTGAACATGCCGGCGCTAGAAAGCGCTGTCTCGCGGGCCGGTTACCAGGTACGCAAGGTTGCTGGCGCGCAGACGGTCGCTCGGGATGGCTCTTCCGCTTCCTGGGGTGAGTTTACTCGCCCGGTGTTAAC